>NZ_OY782038.1:1562500-1925000 GCF_963677575.1 uncultured Draconibacterium sp. | reverse complement strand
TTAATAACAGGACTGGCGAATTTACAGCTTGTTCGTACAGCCGAAATGGCCGACATTGAAGTGGTGCTGCTGGCACGAAACAAAAGTGCCACACCTGAAATGATCGAGCTGGCTAATGAAACAGGCTTGGTTCTGTTGGAAACACCGTATTCTATTTTCCGTTCAAGCGGGGTATTATTTAAAAAAGGTTTGCCCCCCGTTTATTAATGAAGTTGGAATTTGACATAGCAAACGGCGATTTTAGCAAGGCCGGAAGAGCTTCGAGCCGAATAAAAAAAATGCTGAAACAATTACAGGTTGATCCAAAAGTGATCAAACGAATTGTGGTGGCTATCTACGAGGCCGAGGTTAATGTTGTTGCTCACTCTGTTGGAGGAAAAATGCTGGCCGAAATCGACGGAACAGGAATTACTGTTATTGTTAAGGATAATGGCCCCGGTATTGAGGATATAGAAAAAGCCATGCAGGAAGGTTACTCAACCGCTACCAAAGCTGTTCGGAATATGGGATTTGGCGCGGGAATGGGCTTGCCAAATATTAACCGAAACACCGATGAATTTACGATTGAAAGCGAGTTAGGAGAGGGAACAGTTTTAACTTTCAGAAATAATTTTTAGAAGATGAAGGTTGTAGAAAAATATCATGCCATAACAGTTGACACGGATAAATGTACGGGCTGCACGCATTGCATGAAAGCCTGTCCAACCGAGGCAATTCGGATACGTGGGGGAGTGGCGAATATAAATTCCGATCGTTGTGTGGATTGCGGAAACTGCCTGCGCGCGTGTCCGGTTGATGCTTTTTATGTAGAGCACGATAGTTTGGAACAACTGAATAAATACAAATACCGGGTGGTGCTTTTTCCGGCGGTAATGATTGGGCAGTTTCCCGAAATTTATAGCGAAGGGAAAATTTACGAGGCACTTTTGAAACTCGGATTTACACACATCTTTGAGGTGGAGCAGCCCATTGGGATGTTGATTGATGAGATAAAACAAGAAGTTGAAAAATCGACGCATAAACCGATGATATCGTCATTTTGTCCGGCCATTGTTCGTTTAATACAATCGCGCTATCCTTCATTGGTTGATAATATTGTTCCGGTAAAAGCACCTCACGATTTGGCAGCTTGTCATGCCATTGAGCTGTTGAGCAAGAAAGGAATTGAACGCGAAGAAATAGGTACTTTTTATGTGTCGCCCTGTTCGGCAAAAATGGCTGCTGTAAAACGTCCTTTGGGCGAAGAAGTATCGGCGGTTGATGGCCTGATTAAAATGAGTGATTTGTACAATCACATCATGCGGGTTATTGAAAAGGAAGAAAAAACTGATACGGCTCCATTGCGCAAAAACCTAACGCTCGATGGAATTTTGTGGAGTCTTCCGCGTGGCGAGGCACGACACTTTAAACGCAATTCGATGGCGGTAGACGGCATCCACAACGTAGTTAAAATTCTGGAACGCATGGAGAACGAAGAGGTTCCGGTGCTCGATTTTCTGGAACTGAAATCGTGTCACCAGGGATGTGCCGGCGGAATTTTGCTTACAGGCAACCGTTTCCTTACGGTTGAGCGATTGCAAAAACGATCAAAACGTTATCCGAATGCTTCATCAATCGATATTTCGGCAGTGAGCTGCCTGGGAATAAAAGATAAAATGAAAGCCGACCCGATTGAACCCCGGTATGTTTTTGCCCTGGATACCGATCGCCTGAAAGCATTGGAAAAAATGCAGAAAGTTGAACGGATTTTATGTCAGCTTCCGGGAATAGATTGCGGCAGTTGCGGGGCACCCAATTGTCATGCGCTAGCCGAAGATATGGTGCAAGGGAAAGCAAAAATGACAGATTGTATTTTTTTGCAAAACAGATACTTAAACGAGAAAAAAATAACCATCGAAAAAGCGACTAAGAACCTGGAAAAAGCCTGGGGGAGAAATCGTTTTGACGCTGACTGTAACAGAAGAGGAGGTAGAAATGAAGGTTTCTGAACTGGTTGAAAAATTTGGATTAAAAGTTTTTTCCGGCGAATCCGGATTAGACAATGAAATTTCCGGAGGGTATGTTTCCGATTTGCTGAGCGATGTAATGGGAAATGCGCAGGAAGGGCAGGTATGGATAACACTGCAAACGCATCAAAATGTAATGGCTATTGCCTCGCTGAAAGAGCTGGCAGCAGTAATTTTGGTAAAGGGTTTTGAGCCCGAAGAAGATACGCTCGAACGCAGTAACGAAGAAGGAATTCCTGTATTGGGAACCGACAAAGCCACATTTGAAATGGCAGGGAATTTATATATTACCTTAACGTAATAAGATGCAAAAATTCAGGGCCGACCTACATATTCATACCGTACTTTCGCCCTGTGCTGACCTGGAAATGGCTCCGCGTAAAATTGTGGAGCAAGCCCGGGAGGCAGGATTGCATATTATTGGAATTACCGATCATAATTCGACCCTAAACGCGAAAGTAATTCGCGACTTGGCCCGCGAAAAGGGAATATTGGCACTTCCCGGCGTAGAAATTACTACCAAAGAAGAAGTGCATTGCCTGGCCTTTTTCGAGGATGACGAGAAACTGGATAAGTTTCAGCAATATTTGGAGCAAAACATTACACGCATTCCAAATCCCGATGGACACTTTGGTTATCAGCCGGTTGTTGATGCTAATGAAAAAGTGTTGGAGTTGGTTCCGTATTACCTTACATCAGCATTAAAAAAAGGTATTTCTTCGGTTCAAAAGTATGTGTACGAGCTGGGTGGAATATTTATCCCGGCACATGTTAACCGGCCGTTGAACGGTTTATTTAGCCACCTGGGTTTTGTTCCAAAAGACCTTGAATTTGATGCCATGGGAATTACCGGAAAAACCAGCGAAAAGCATGCTCGAAAACATTATGACTTAGGTGATAAAATTTCGTTAATTTATAATTCAGATGCTCATTTTTTAGAACAGGTTGGCACTCACTATTCTGTTTTTAATATTCATGAATTATCTTTTTGTGAGGTAAAGAGAGCTCTGAATCAGCAAGATGGTAGATTTGTTGAAATTGTATGAGAACATTGTCCGAACATATTCTGGATATTGTGCAGAACTCCGTAAGCGCAAAAGCAACGTTGATTGAAATCATAGTTGAGGAGGATAAAATAGCAGACCTTTGTTCACTAATAATTAGAGACAATGGCTGCGGAATGAGCAAGGAAACGCTGGCCAAAGCCATAAATCCGTTCTTTACATCGCGAACTACACGAAAAGTGGGGCTTGGTATTCCGCTTTTAAAGCACAATGCCGAGGCTGCCGGTGGCAGTTTTTCCCTCGAATCGGAGCTAAATGTGGGCACCGTTTTAACGGCGCGTTTTCAGCTGTCGAACATCGACCGACCACCGTTAGGAGATATCAGGGAAACCTTGTACCTGATGTTTTTAAGCTACATCGACGGAAATTTGGTGTATCACCATAAAACTGAAAAAGGTGAGTTTCAGATAAGTTCCGATGAGTTGGAAGAGGTGCTGGGTGATGTTTCGTACCAGCAAAAGGAAATACGCGAAGGAATTTTGGAATTGATAAAATTGAATTTACAAGAGATAGAAGTGACTAAATAACGAATAAACAAAAAAGCGATATGACTAAAATTAAAACACTGGCTGATCTTCGGAAGATGAAAGAAGAGGCTCAGTCGAAAATCAAACTCAGGGAAAACAGTGCTAACCCTGATCAGGTTGTGCAAATTAAAGTGGGAATGGCTACTTGTGGTATTGCATCCGGCGCTAAGGAAACCATGAAATATTTTGTGGAAGAGTTGGAACAGGAAGCCATTGATGCGGTTGTTACGCAAACCGGTTGCATGGGCTACTGTTATGCCGAACCAACCGTTGAAGTAAAACTTCCGGGCAAGGAACCGGTGATTTACGGACACGTGAAAAAAGAAAAAGCCCGCGAAATTATCGACTCATACATTAAACGCGGCGAGCTGGTTGACGGAATTATTCCGGTAAGCTTTAAAACCATAGACGATTAAAAATATAAACCGAAAACTATGACTGACTACAAAATGCATATTTTAATTTGTGGTGGTACCGGGTGTAAAGCATCGGAAAGCGACGAAATTAAAAACAGACTAAATCAATTGATTCAGGACTTTGGGCTCGAAGATGAAGTTCAGGTGGTACTGACCGGTTGTTTTGGTTTTTGCGAAAAAGGACCCATTGTAAAAGTATTGCCCGACAACGCTTTTTACGTTCAGGTTACGCCAAACGATGTGGTAGAAATTGTTGAGGAACACATTGTAAAAGGCCGTCCGGTAAAACGTTTGTTATATACCGATCCTACTAACGATGAGCATATAAGCGATTCTAAAGGCATGGATTTCTATAAAAAGCAAATCCGAATCGCCTTAAAGAATTGCGGTTTTATCAATCCTGAAAATATTGATGAATACATTGCCCGCAATGGTTACCAGGCTTTGGGAAAATGTTTATCGGAGCTTAAACCCGAAGAGGTAATAAAAGAAATAAAAGACTCGGGTTTGCGTGGCCGCGGTGGTGGCGGTTTCCCAACAGGTTTAAAGTGGGAGATAACAAAAAATGTAGAAAACGACCAGAAATACGTGGTTTGCAACGCCGACGAGGGAGACCCCGGCGCATTTATGGATCGTTCGATTTTGGAAGGTGATCCACACTCGGTACTGGAGGCGATGGCCATTTGCGGTTATTGTATTGGCGCCGACAAGGGACTGGTTTATATCCGGGCTGAATATCCGCTGGCTATCCAACGTTTGAAAATTGCCATTAAACAAGCCGAAGAATATGGTTTGATTGGTGATGATATTTTAGGTAGTGGTTTTAATTTTCATATTGAATTGCGTTACGGTGCCGGAGCTTTTGTTTGCGGTGAAGAAACTGCGCTGATCCACTCTATGGAAGGTTTACGTGGTGAGCCAACTTTCAAACCACCGTTCCCGTCCGTTTCCGGGTACATGGGAAAACCTACCAACGTAAATAACGTAGAGACTTTTGCAAACATTCCGGTAATTTTGAATAAAGGTGCTGAATGGTTTAGTAAAATCGGTACCGAAAAATCAAAGGGAACAAAAGTGTTTGCCTTAGCCGGAAAGATTAACAATGTTGGTCTAATTGAGGTGCCAATGGGAACAACACTCCGTGAAGTGATCTACGATATTGGCGGTGGAATTAAAGACGGAAAAGAATTTAAAGCTGTTCAAACCGGTGGTCCGTCAGGAGGATGTTTAACGAAAGAAGATTTGGATATCCCGATTGATTACGACAACCTACTGGCATCGGGTTCTATGATGGGATCGGGCGGAATGATTGTAATGGACGAGGACGATTGTATGGTTTCCATCGCAAAATTTTATTTGGATTTTACGCTGGAGGAATCGTGCGGAAAATGTACACCATGCCGTGTTGGAAACAAGCGCCTTTACGAGTTGCTGGATAAAATTACCCAGGGAAAAGGAGAAGAGCAAGACATTGAAAAGTTGAAAGATTTAAGTGTGGTAATTAAAGATACGGCACTTTGTGGTTTGGGACAAACCTCGCCCAACCCGGTGCTTTCAACCATAAATAATTTCGAGCATGAATACAAGGCTCATGTCCTGGACGGAAAGTGTCCGGCGGGTCAGTGTAAATCGCTGTTGCGTTACGATATTGTTGAAGATTTGTGTACCGGTTGTACACTTTGTTTCCGCAATTGCCCGGTAGGAGCAATTTCCGGCGAACGCCGCCAGCCACATTATATCGACCAGACTTTGTGTATTAAATGTGGCGTGTGTTACGAGAAATGTAAATTCAATGCAATAACCCTAACCTAATCAGAAACCTGAAAATTATGGATACAGTAAATCTTACGATAGATAATAAACCGGTTGTGGTAAAATCGGGAACTACAATTCTTGAAGCGGCATCGGGTGTTGGTTTGCATATTCCAACGCTGTGCCACATGAAACTTGATGACCTGAACATTGAAAACAAACCCGGTGGCTGCCGTATTTGTGTGGTTGAAGTGGAAGGACGGAGAAACCTGGCGCCGGCATGTTGTACTAATGTGAGTGAAGGTATGAAAATTAATACCCACTCAATGCGTGTGATAAATGCACGCAGAACGGTAATGGAGTTGATCCTTTCTGATCATCCTTTTGATTGTTTGATCTGTGCCAAATCAGGCAACTGCGATTTGCAGGACCTGGCACACAATTTGGGAATTCGCGAAATTCATTATAAAGGTGAGCAATCTACGTACCGCGAAGATACGTCACCGGCAATAATTCGCGAGGTGGATAAATGTATTATGTGCCGCCGTTGCGAAACCATGTGTAACGAAGTGCAAACTGTTGGTGTTTTATCGGCCATCAACCGCGGTTTTGAATCGGTTGTTTCGCCGGCTTTCGAAATGAATCTTGATCATTCGGTGTGTACATATTGTGGTCAGTGTGTGGCTGTTTGCCCCACCGGAGCATTAACAGAAGTTGATGAAACCGGGAAAGTAATTCGTGCACTTTCCGATCCAACAAAAACAGTGATCGTTCAAACAGCTCCTGCAGTGCGCGCAGCATTGGGTGAGGAGTTTGGCATGGAGTCCGGCTCTTTAGTAACCGGTAAAATGGTAACTGCTTTGCGTCGTCTTGGATTCGACCATGTTTTTGATACCGACTTTGCCGCTGACCTTACCATTATGGAAGAAGGCACCGAGTTGCTGAACCGTTTGGGAAAACATTTGGCTGGTGACAAAGATGTGAAATTACCGATATTAACTTCGTGCTGTCCTGCATGGGTGAAATTTTTCGAGCACCAATTCCCGGAAATGAAAGATATTCCTTCATCTGCACGATCTCCTCAGCAAATGTTTGGCTCCATTGCCAAAACTTATTTTGCCGATCAGTTGGGGATAAAACGCGAAGATTTGGTGGTCGTTTCGATTATGCCATGTGTGGCTAAAAAATACGAGTGTGGCCGCGATGAGTTTAAAACCAATGATAACCCGGATGTTGATCATGCGCTTACAACTCGCGAGTTGGCAGCATTGATTAAACTCTCGAATATTGATTTTACAGCACTGCCAAACGAAGACTTTGATAACCCGCTTGGAGAATCAACGGGCGCAGGTGTAATCTTCGGAACAACAGGTGGTGTAATTGAGGCGGCTGTTCGTACGGCGTATGAAGTTCATACTAAAAAAGAATTGCCACGATTGGATTTTGATGAGCTGCGCGGAATGGAAGGTATCAGGCAAGCAACTATTGATTTTGACGGGTTACCAATAAAAATTGGTATCGCGCACGGATTGGGTAATGCGCGAAAATTGCTGGAAGATATTCAGGCAGGAAAAAGTGAATTCCACGCCATTGAAATTATGAGCTGCCCCGGCGGTTGTATCGGTGGTGGCGGGCAACCGTACCATCATGGCGATGCAGGCATTCTGAAAAAACGACAAGCTGCCCTGTATCAGGAAGATCAAAACAAAACGCTGCGCAAATCGCACGAAAATCCACATATTATTGAGTTGTATGAAAAGTTCCTGGGTGAGCCGATGAGCGAAAAAGCACATCATCTGTTGCACACCGAATATTTCGACAGGACGTAGTTCGTGAATGCTTTAATGCAAGAATGATTAAATGCTTTAATTCTAAAAAACTAAAAAGTTTGAATCATGCCAAAAATTAAATTAGCAGAAAATACAATACAACTCATAAAAGATATTTGTCTTGAATTTGAGAACAAGGAAAGCGAATTGATAAATGTGCTTCACCAGGTGCAAAGCAAATTGGGCTATTTGCCGGCTGAAGTGCAGGAAGTAATTGCAAAAGAGCTAAATGCATCAGTAGCAAAAGTTTACGGTGTTGTAACATTTTACAGCTTTTTCACTATGATTCCGCAGGGCGAAAATCCAATCTCGATTTGTATGGGAACAGCCTGTTATGTTCGTGGTGCCGAGCAGGTGCTAAACGAATTTAAACGCCAGCTAAAAGTTGAAGTAGGAGAATCGACTGAAGATGGTAAATTTTCCATTAACTGCTTACGCTGCGTGGGAGCCTGTGGTTTGGCGCCGGTAGTAACAGTTGGTGAAAAAGTTTATGGTCGTGTAGCGCCAACCGATGTAAAAAAGATTATCGCTGAATACCATAACCGATAGGTTCTCAGCAGGATAAAATGAAATAAAATTAACTGTTCTCCATGTGTTTTACACAAAGGGAGCAGTTTTTTTGTGGCTTAAAATGTTGATGGAATGAAAACCTGATTAGGTCGACAAGCTTTTGATAAACTGTATGCTGCGTTCATTAAAAATATCGGGTTGATCGATATTGCAAACGTGACCACTGTTTTTTATAATTTCCAATTTCGAATTAAAATGTTTTTTTACAAGGTTCGAAACCGTTGGTAAGAACATATGATCGCGGTCGCCCATCAGGTAAAGAACCGGAGCCGATGCTTCTTTAATCAGAAACTCCTGTAAACTATCTTTTATTTCGGTCGACATGCGCAGCCATTTCCTGAACTCTTTTTCGCCTAAACGAATAGCTTCCTTAATAAACAGCTTTCTCGATTCAATGTCTTTTTTGTAAGGGATCAATATCCATGCATTGATTTTGTACAACCACATATACGGGAAAATCGTTTGCAATAATTTGGCTACAGATACCAGCGCGTTTATGCGTGAGTTAAACTGTACCACCGCACCGCCCAGAATAATGGATTCGGCCCGTCCGGGATCCAGTTTGTCCATGGCACGAATAACAATGCATCCCAAAGAAATTCCTACCAGGTGTGCCTTCCCGATTTTCAAGTGATCCATTGTTTTAATCACATCCAGTGCAATCTCATCAAAGGCGTAAATCTCTTCGCGGGTGTATTCTTTTTTTGATTTTCCATGTCCGCGTAAGTCAACCAAAAGCACGTTAAAGTGCTTTTTGAATTCGCGAAGTTGCCTGAACCATACCAAGTTACTACCTCCGGCACCGTGTACAAACACCACCCAGGTATCAGACGACTTATGTGGAAATACTTTGTGATACAACATGCAGCAAAAATAGAATTATTTCAATATAACAACAAGTCTTCTTTGCGGTTGACTATTTCTTTCAGTTATTTTTAAGGATTATTAGGAGTTGTTTATGAATCTTTTAAAAGTCGGAGTAGCTGGTAGGATGACATAACCAGTTGTCGATATGCGAAACCGTATTGGCATACTCTTTATTATTTTTTAATTCTTCCCATTTGGGATGTGCGCCAAATGCTTCCCAAAGCTTTTTATTCGAATCGATGTCTTTAAACGAAGTCATGTAAATAAGGTTGGGCATATTCGCTCCGGCCAATACTTCTCCAAAAAATACGGCATTAAATCCAAGGTCGTTGAATAATGCAACTTCTCCACCTTCGTTAAACATCTCTACTTTTTTATGATACAACTTTTCGGTAGCTCCCTCATAACTCCTTATCTGAAAAATCTGTTCCTGTTTTGGCGTGTTGAAAGCCGGTTTGTGATAGTTTGGCATTTCCGAAAATGCTTTTAAAATAATAGTCTCAACACGCTTAAATGGCGGGTTATCGTGTGCTGCATTAATGTAGTCGTCATTTCCCGAATTTAGTTCATATTGAAGGAGTTGATCATCAATCTTTACAACGTCGTTCAGGTCTTTTAAAGGAATAAGAACAAATATTCTTTTACCGTAATCAGGATCGGTTTCAATGGGTTTGAAAACACCGACATTTTCAATTCCTGCTTCGTGTGCAGCTTTCAGAAAGGTGCTTTTCAAATAGTTGTCTACGCGTTCTTCCTGCCCGGGATTGTCTAAACTATATACTTTTATTTGATAATAGTTGCCGGCAAAAAGTTGCGAAAAAGAAAACAGTGCAATTATAAAAACTGCGGTTGACAGAATTCGTTTAGATTTCATTTTGAACGGTTTTTGGTTTACCGCTCTAAGGTATTAATTTTTAGCTAATTTATATTCCGGTTTATATAATGCCTGGTGAGTTTCGGCAAGTAACTCTTTTAATGGAATATGAGCCGGAATTTTTGTTGTATCTATTTTATCCAGATTTGGTTGCGTGGGCAATTCTCCCGGAAACCAGTGGCTTTTTTCTTTAAATGTTTTGTAACGGTATTTCGCAAAATCGATCATGTCGTATGATTTCCAAAGGCGGCGCAAACGGAGTACTTCCGGAATGTTAATGCCCGATGGATCATTTTGCATGTCATAACCTTCGTATCCCGCATACGGATCGTCGGATAAAAAACTATCCAGTTTCAATTTCGTTTCATAATCTGCCTGGCTCCATGGCGATGTGGTGGGGAAAATGCCTTTCATTTCCTCAAAATGTTCTTTTTCCGTCATCCCAAACGAAAGCGTGTGGATGGCCGGATTGTTTAAACAAAACCGGGCATTCCACTGAATGGGAGTTAAGGGATAAGTGGCATTTTTTACTTTTACCGGAGCTTTAAACAGCTGGCCTCCTTTATCGTTTGGCGAAATAATGAAAACGCCCATATCGTGTACCTCGGCCATTTGAACTGCTGCCAGATTACGCTGGTTGAAATAGTAGTAGTGCAGGTTCACAAATTCGAACAAGCCGGTTTCAATGGCACGAACAATTACTTCCAATGGTCCGTGAGTACTGAAACCAACGTGTTTTATAATGCCTTCTTCTTTTAGTTTTAACAGGGCTTCAACAGGTCCGCCGCTTTTGCAACTTTGTTCCAGCAAATCAGGCGTATTAATTCCGTGCCAGCCATAAAAATCGAGGTAGTCGGTTTGCAGGTCGCGCAACTGATTTTCAACCATCTCGTAGGTGGCATCAGCTGTCATCGGATTTCCCTTGGTCATTAAATGGTATGAAGTGCGCGGAATGGACAACTCTTCATTTAAAACTTTGCCATAAACGGTCTCGCTTTTTTTGTAGCCCCACGCCGTTTCAATGTGGTTAATGCCCGAATCGAATGCCAGTTGAACCGAATTTAAACATTCTGCCAGTGTATCTTTCGGAATGTCTCGCCGCGGATCGTCCCAGCCGTGTTTAAAACGCATGCCTCCCAGTGTAATTGTACTCAGGTGTTTTTCTGTGTTCCCAAAACGACGGTATTGCATTCCCTCTTTTTTATTCAGAATCCTCGGCATAAAATTGTTTCTTTTTTAATACGTGCAAAGTTTAGCATTTACTATGAGCCACTTAAACGTTTGTTTTTTCTTATTGTTTGAATTGACAAATAGTTAATGTTTTGTCGCCATAAGTTGTTGGAAGAAAAGGATGCGCTAAAATGCAGAATTAAACGCCAACGGACAAATGTAACAACATGGTAGAGCCGGTTAAGACGTGGTCGGCGAAAAATTGAAACCGGATGTTTGCAATGAATGATTTGTATTAATTTGCGATGATAGTATAAGATTATATTTTCTAATTATCTTTGCTCTCATGCAAAAAAACGATTCTGAAAAACCATTAATTTTGGTTACGAACGACGATGGAATTCATGCCTTAGGTTTGCGTGAACTGGTGGAGGTAATGCAATTTTTTGGTGATGTAGTGGTTATTTCTTCTGAAGTTTCTATGTCGGGTAAAGCTTGTGGTATTACAGTTGATCAGCCGCTGCGGGCAGTGCCTGTAGAAAAGATTCATGGTGTGCCAACATTTAAATGTAATGGTACGCCGGTTGACAGTGTAAAACTGAGTTTTAACAGCTTGCTCGAGCGGACACCCGATTATGTGGTTTCGGGAATTAACCACGGTTCAAATGCTTCCATCAGTGTGATTTACAGTGGTACAATGGGAGCTGCCATTGAAGGTGGTTTGCATGGAGTGCCGTCAATCGGTTTTTCGCTGGATGATTACGACTCAGACGCCGATTTTTCGAAAGCCAAATTAGTTGTAGCCCGTGTTTTTCAGAGTGTTATTGAGAATGGAATTCCGGCGTTTACCTGTTTAAATGTGAATATTCCAAAAGGAAAACCCGAGGGTATAAAAGTTTGCCGGCAGGCGCATGGAAAATGGATGGAAGAGTTTGAAAAACGAACCGATCCGCACGGAAGAGAATATCACTGGTTATCAGGATATTTTCAGAATTTGGATGAAGACACCGAAGACACCGATATTTTTGCACTGAAAAATAATTTTGCCACCGTGGTTCCCGTTAGAGTTGATATGACTTGCTACGAAACCATGGAACAAATTAAGTCGTGGAAGTTTTAATATGCAAAAAAGCAAACGGCATAAATACGACAAAGTTGGAGTAGGCGTTTTAACCGGCCTGGTTTTACCGCTTATCATTTTTTTTATCGTTTACCTTGTTGGCGAAAACGATATGTCATTCATCGATTACATTGCCGGAATGAGACGAATGCAGGCACTCGTTAAAATCGGCAGCCTGTGTGTTTTTACCAATGTTGGCGTTTTCTGGATTTTCCTGCGATTAAAATACGAAAAGGCAGCCCGCGGGGTGTTGGGAGCCACCATTCTTTATGCCATTGTGGTGTTAATTTCAAGAGCAGTTTAATATGCGGTACTACATTATAGCTGGCGAAGCATCGGGCGATTTGCATGGCTCAAACCTGATGAAGGAACTGAAAGTTGCCGACAAAGAGGCTGATTTTCGTTTTTTTGGCGGCGATAAAATGCAGGCTGTTGGTGGCGAGCTGGTTAAACATTACCGCGAAATGGCCTTTATGGGTTTTGTGAATGTGATATTGAATATCAGGACCATAAAACGCAACATGAAGTTCTGCAAAAAGGACCTGCTCAACTACAATCCCGATGTGCTGATTCTGATTGATTATCCCGGATTTAATTTGCGAATTGCCGAATTTGCCAAACAAAACAACATAAAAGTTTACTATTATATTTCGCCAAAATTATGGGCGTGGAAAGAATACCGTGTTAAAAAAGTACGCGCTTTTGTAAACGAAATGTTTACCATTTTTCCGTTTGAAACCGCCTTTTACAAAAAGCACGGTATTGACGTAAATTATGTCGGAAATCCGTTGTTTGATTCAATTAAAGAGTTTGAAAGAACGGCACAGTCGGATACCGATTTTAGAGCAAAAAATAATTTGGACGAACGCCCCATAATTGCCTTGTTGGCCGGTAGTCGTGTGCAAGAAATAAAAGGGACGTTACCTGTTATGAAAAAGGCGGTTGAAGGCCGGAATGATTACCAGGTTGTGCTGGCCGGAGTTTCGTCGGTTGACAAAGAATTGTACGATGGAATTTTGCAGGGTAGCAATATAAAAGTGCTTTACGAATCAACATACGATTTACTAAATAACGCACATACTGCTTTGGTAGCTTCCGGAACGGCAGCCTTGGAAACGGCTTTGTTTCATGTGCCGCAAACCGTACTTTACAAAGTTGAAGGTGGCGTGTTAGTGCACTATATTATGGCTGCAGTTTTAAAAATTAAATGGGTATCACTGCCCAATATAATTTTAGGAAGAATGGCGGTGAAAGAGCTGCTTCAAAAAGATATGACCGTTAAAAAAGTAACGGCAGAGCTGGATCGTTTACTTGGCGACGAAAAGTATCGCGAAAGGATTCTGTCGGATTACCGGGAAATGCAACAGCTAATGGGTGAACCGGGGTGCTCGAAACAGGTAGCTGAAAAAATGGTTTCGTTACTGCAATGAAAAAATTATTCTATTTAAATAGAAGATGGAGTTATGCCGCCGGATTTTTTCTTTTTAACCTCGTGGCATGTTTTTTATTAATGATTGTTTTATCGGCACTTGCTGAGAATTTGAAACATTCATATTTGTGGTCGTTAGGTATCCTTTTAGGATTTGGCTTGATGATAATTGCTATTGTAATTACACTGCAAACTCAGGTAAAAGAAGTTGAAATTAAGAAGGATTGTTTTATTCTTCATTTCTTTTTGCTCAATCAAAAGAAGTATAGGTTCGACCAACTCAAACAATATGCAACCGCTGCTTATGGTGGAGGTCGTTATGTTATGGCTCATTCCATAATTTTAGAGTTTGATGATGGAAAGCGCTACCAGATTGCCGATCCGATCATTGAAAATTACAAAGACTTTTATGAATTTATAGAAGATGAAGATTTCAATTGTTTCGGGTATATTGGGCAAAATAACTGGAGAAAGAAAAATAAACCGCTTTCGAAAAAATGGGTTGTTGAACGCGATGAAAAAGAAATGATCAAAGCCATTGAGAAAAAGAAAGGTGTGATAATTTTGTATGTCTGTGGAATAATTGCACTTGCAATGAATTATGCGATGGTGCGATATCTTATTTTCTAATTAAAGCAACAGAAGTGTATAGCTTATTTAAAAAAGAAATAAAAACTTTCCTCGGATCGCTTATAGGTTACCTGGCCGTGCTGGTTTTTTTATTGGTTACCGGTTTGTTTCTGTGGATTTTCCCGGGCAATTACAATATTCCGGATAATAACTATGCAACGTTGCAGGGGCTTTTTACGTTGGCGCCGTGGTTGTATCTGTTTTTGGTGCCTGCCATTACCATGCGCATGTTTGCCGACGAAAAACGCAGCGGAACCATCGAAATTCTACTTACACGTCCGCTGGCTGATTTTCAGTTGGTAATGGCCAAATTTCTGGCAGGATTGATGCTTGTCGTATTTTCATTGTTACCCACTTTGCTCTATTTTTTGTCGGTTTATTGGCTGGGAAACCCTGTTGGAAGTATCGACACCGGTGCAACCTGGGGGTCGTTTATGGGGCTGTTTTTCCTGGCAACTATTTATGTGGCCATTGGTATTTTTGCCTCGTCGCTCACCGATAACCAGATCGTTTCTTTCATCTTCGGAATGTCGCTGTCATTTATTTTTTATCTCGGTTTCGAGTTTGTGGCATCGGCAGAAGTTCCGTATTTACTGGAGCAACTTTTTTCGTGGCTAAGTATCAACGATCACTATCTTTCCATTTCGAGGGGAGTGGTTGATATGCGCGATATTCTCTATTTCATCGGGATGGCTTTTTTATTTTTGTACGGCACCACCCTGATTTTACGAAAAGGAAAACTCCGAAGAACAAAGGCAAAAGTTCGTGCGGTGGTTGTTCCTGTGGTTGTTTTGCTTGTACTCGCTATTTCATCTAACTTTTTATACCGTATCGACCTTACTGCGGAAAAACGTTATTCCTTATCGGATGTAAGTAAACAAATGGTAAGCGGACTGGAAGGTCCGGTGGAAGTGGAGTTGTATTTAAGCGGCGAGCTGGAAGCCGGATTACGAAAAATACAAAACGAAGTATTGGAAAAAATTGCGGTGTTGAATGCTTACAGTTCGGCTCCGATACGGGTGCGCCTATTTAATCCGTATAGCATTGGGAATATCGAAAAGCAGGAAGAATTTATTGCCGGCATTGTAAACAGAGGAGTGCCGCGAATTAATTTTGGACACAAAACCGAGCAGGGCGTTAGTTCGCGTTTTATATTTCCGGGGGCCATTATTCGTTACCAGAACAAAGAACTGGCGGTTAATTTCCTAAAAAATAACCCATATACCAGTTACGAGAACAACTTTAATCATTCGGTAGAGACCATCGAGTTTGAATTGGTAAATGCATTCCATAAACTGATGCGAAAAAAGAAATCGGTGTTGGCATTTTTGCAAGGACATGATGAGGCGAATCAATACGAAGTGGCTGATATTGCGCGTGCACTGTCTGCCGATTTTGAAATTGATATGATGGAGGCGGCAGACCTGAAAGATTCTGACGTTGATATTTTGGTGATTGCCAATCCGAAAAAAGAACTTCCGGAGACATCTAAAATTGCCATCGACCAGTACCTGATGAAGGGTGGAAAACTGATGTGGCTGGTTGATCCGGTTCAGGTTAGCCTCGACAGTTTGAGCAAAGGATTTCAAACGTATTCTTTTCCAAACGACATGAATATTGGCGATCAGTTATTTCGTTATGGCGTTCGTTTAAATTACGAGTTGCTGCAGGATGTCAACTGCATTCAGATTCGGGTGAATACTGCTGCGCCTGGTAATCCTCCTCGATACACGGCTCATCCGTGGTATTACTCGCCACTGCTTACGCCAAACGATAGTCACCCGATAAGCCGAAATCTGAACTGGATAAAATCGGAATTTGTTTCGTCGCTCGATACGGTTTCTGCCAACTCAAACATAAATAAAGAAGTAATTCTGAGCACATCGCCTTATGCACGACGGATAAAAGCACCGTCTTCGGTGAGTTTGGGAAACATCAATAATCCGCCGGCCCGCGAGTTGTTTACACAGTCGGATATTCCCGTTGGTGTATTGTTGGAAGGTGTGTTTACTTCGAACTATAAAAACCGTATGGTGGAAAATTACGGCTATTCTTCGGCCGACATCCTTCCTGAAAGTCAGCCCACACAAATGATCGTGATTGCAGACGGTGGAATGATTACCAATAAAGTCAACTATTCTACTAACCCGCCTAAAATTCAGGAACTTGGTTTTGATGAAGTAGCGGGGCAGGTTTTCGGGAATAAGGAGTTTCTGGTGAATGCCATTTCGTACCTCGATGATAAACAGGGAATTATGCAGTTGCGAGGACGATCGTTAAAATTACGACTGCTCGACAAAGTAAAACTGAGAGAAGAAGCCACTTTCTGGAAATGGCTGAATGTATTGCTGCCACTGCTTTTGGTTACCGTTTTTGCAATGGTTTACAACCTTGTTCGTAAATACCGGTACAATCGTTCATAAAATCGGGTAAAATCAAGCGAAGCACGATAGGGATAATTCATGAAAGTTTGTATATTCGTGTACTTAGATTGGTTGTAAATTAGAACTAAATCAAAATAAGAATTCAAAAAAATAAATCGAAATAAATGAAGTTTGTAGTTTCAAGCACCGAATTACTGAGCCACCTTTCTGCAATTAGTAAGGTAATCAGCAGTAAAAGTACAATGCCAATTCTCGATAACTTCTTGTTTCAGTTAAGCGAAACAGAGTTAACCATAACAGCTTCCGATCTGGAATCGACTTTAATTACCAGCCTTGAGTTGGACAATATTGAGGGCGAAGGAGCAGTTGCAGTTCCGGCAAAATTAATAACTGATACGCTAAAAGAGTTTCCGGAGCAACCGCTGACATTTCAGATTGATGGTGAATCGTACCTTGTTGAAATTTATTCCGACAATGGTAAATTCAGCATTATGGGACAAAACGCCGAGGATTTTCCGGAGCAACCACAGCTGGATGAGGAAGGTGCATCGTCGATCGATGTTAGCCATGTTGTGCTTCAGAAAGGAATTGAAAAAACTTTGTTTGCTACGGCCGACGATGAATTACGCCCCGTAATGAATGGTATTTACGTGGAGTTGACTCCTGACTTTATGAGCTTTGTAGCGTCGGATGCGCACAAACTGGTTCGTTACCGTCGTTTGGATGCAAAAGCTGAATTCGAGTCTTCATTTATTTTGCCTAAGAAACCGGCCAGTTTGTTGAAAAACCTGTTGCCAAAAGAGGAGTTTGATGTAAAACTGGAATTCGACGATAAAAATGCCTTTTTTACGTTAAGTAACTACAAACTGATCTGTCGTTTGGTAGAAGGAAATTATCCAACTTATAACTCGGTAATTCCTACCAACAATCCAAACAAAATGATTATAGATCGTCTGAATTTCTTCAACACCGTAAAACGTGTTTCTGTATTCTCGAATCAGGCGAGCAACTTGGTAAAACTGAATATTACCGACAACCAGTTAGTGGTTTCGGCACAAGATATCGACTTCTCTATTTCGGCAGTTGAACGCATCAATTGCGAATACGAAGGAGAAGAAATTGAAATTGGATTCAAATCAACTTTCCTGCAGGAAATTTTGACCAATATTTCAACCGGCGATGTAAAAGTTGAAATGAGCGATCCAACGCGTGCAGGCTTGTTACTTCCGGCAGAAAATGAGGAAGACGAAGACATGTTGATGCTGTTGATGCCAATGATGATAAACGTTTAAAAAAGTATAACGATAAACCGAAAAGGTATCCGGGAACGCAGGTTTTAGGGTACCTTTTTTAATTCATACCCACCATGAAGTTACATTTAAAAAACGCTTTGGTTTTTTTAGATCTGGAAACCACCGGAATAAATATTGTTACGGATCGAATTGTGGAGATTGCTTTAATAAAAGTAAATGTTGACGGCACTGAGGAAGAAAAGCTGATGCGCATAAATCCTGAGCAACCGATTCCGATTGAGGCTTCTTTGATCCATGGAATTTATGATGAGGATGTAAAAGACGCACCAACTTTTAAAGAGGTGGCAAAAACGCTGGCAAAATTTATGGAAGGATGCGACTTGGCAGGTTTTAATTCCAACCGTTTTGATATTCCGTTACTGGCCGAAGAGTTTTTACGCGCCGAGGTGGATGTAGACTTTAAAAAGCGCAAATTTATTGATGTGCAGGCCATTTTCCACAAAATGGAAAAACGTACGCTGGCAGCGGCATATAAATTTTATTGTGACCAGGAATTAACTGATGCGCACAGTGCTATGGCCGATACAAAGGCAACTTATGAAGTGCTTAAATCGCAGCTCGATAAATACAAAGGCGTGGAGTATGAAGATGCCAAAGGGAAAAAGTCGACACCGATTGAGAATGACATAGATAAGTTAAGCGAATTTTCGTCGTACGATAGGAATGTTGATTTTGTAGGCCGCATTGTTTACGATGAAAACGGGGTTGAAGTGTTCAATTTTGGAAAGAACAAAGGTGTGCCGGTTGAGCAGGTTTTACAAGAACAACCCGGTTACTTTGGTTGGATTTTGAACAGCGAATTTCCATTGTATACTAAAAAGGTACTTACGCAGTTAAAATTAAAAATGATGAGCAAGTAAAGCTTGAAGCTTGAAGCTCGCAGCTAGAAGCTTTGAATCATGAAAATAATTTGCATAGGAAGAAATTACGTGGCTCATGCCAAAGAGTTGGGCAATGACGTACCGGAAGAGCCCATTTTTTTTATGAAGCCCGATACCGCCTTGTTGCGAAATAACGATCCGTTTTATATTCCGGACTGGACCAACGAGGTGCATCACGAAATTGAGTTAGTGATCAAGATAAATCGTATTGGCAAAAACATCGAGAAATGCTTTGCCCACCGTTATTATGATGAGGTTGGCTTGGGAATCGATTTCACAGCCCGCGATGTGCAGGCACAACTTAAAGCTAAAGGGCTGCCCTGGGAAAAAGCAAAAGCTTTTGATAAGTCGGCGGTTTTGAGCAGTACATTTTTGTCCAAAACGATTTTTCCAGATCAGGAGGCAATCGGTTTTCGCTTGGACATAAATGGCGATACGGTTCAGGAATCACGTTCGGGATTGATGATCTTTGATTTTGATGAGTTGATTGCTCATATCTCAAAATACGTCACGCTGAAAATTGGTGACCTGATTTATACCGGAACACCGGCAAATGTTGGTCCGGTTGCCATCGGCGACCGTTTGGAAGGGTATTTGGAAGACAAGAAATTGTTTGATTTTGAAGTTAAGTAAGAATATAATCGATACATTTTGCACCGGCTTTTAAGCCGGTGTTTTTGTAATTTGTAGAATCAGGCTTTAGCCTTTAAACTTATATAATGCAGGATTACCATTTTGATTTAGAAATGCAGGTTCGCGATTATGAATGCGACATTCAGGGCATTGTAAATAACGCTGTTTATCAGAACTACCTGGAACATACACGCCATAAATTTTTGAACCATGTTGGGCTCGACTTTGCCAAACTTCACGATGAAGGAATTGATGCTGTTGTTATAAAAGCCGAGTTGGAATATAAATTTCCACTTCGCCCCGGCGACGATTTTTTGGTTCGTTTAAAGATTGGAAAACAAGGCCGTTTACGCATTGTGTTTTTGCAGGAGGTAATTCGTAAAGCCGATGAAAAGTTAATGGTAAAAGGACGGATTACTTCAGTACTTACAAGAAATGGCCGCCCGTTATCGCCCGAAATTCTGGAAAGTAAATTTAAAGAGGCCGGAATTGTTATTGAGGAAGTTTAGAACGTCATGCTGAACTTGATTCAGCATCTCAATTTTTTATAAATTGGGATTTGTCTTTAAATTTTATAGAAGTTTTTCTTCAATCCGAAATTCTTTTGCCTCAACACCATTGGTTTTTAGCGCCGATTTAAATCCTTCATTCATCATTCGTCCCAGGCGCATTGGCATATCCAAAAGGGCAGGGTAGGTGGTTTTATCATCGGGTTGGTTATAAAAGTGAACACAGCTTTTTACATCCGACGAAAGATAAATGCGGCAGGCCATCGGGCGTGCATCATAAGCCATGCAGGTTTTGTCTTTTAATAAAGGACAAGCGTATTTGGCATTCATCAATTCATCGCCTTTTAAGTGTCCGAGTTTGTCTTGTTTTTGTTTTGCCTTTTCTGCTATGCCGGAAATCGTTTCCGCATCAAAAGAATTCTCAACAGCCACCTTTAAATAATCCAATTCGTAATCCAGCGCAAATACCGGTTGGTGACAACACCAGCTGCAGCCTCGTTTGCAATCGATACTTTGATTTTGCTGCCGTGCATAAACAAACAACGAATCAATCAATCCGTCGATGGCCGCATACATTTCTTTTAAAGACTGATGCAACGCTTCCTGCTCCATGTTCGCCTCAACAGCTTTCATGGCCAGTTGGTAACCATCGTGAAAAAAGGCTTTTTCAAGTTGTTCAAATTGTGGATTTGTGTTCATAAGATTAATTTTCATCAAGATACAAAAACAAAAAGAATCTTCCCATTAGTGAGAAGATTCTCTTGAAATTTTGAACATTGTTTATTTGTAGCGAGGCAGTCTAACTCATTTGAGCGGCGAGTTTTTTATCAATAATTTTCAGTCGGAAGATAAACCAGATTATACCCGTTACAAGAAATAGAAATAATGAGTATAACGGGGTCACTAATGATGCTTTCATTCCGCCGGCAACAAGCGTTAGAGAAATATCTCCGGTAGTTTCAAGCGCTGAAAATGCACTGTACATTCCCATAGTTCGATAAAATAGGGAAAGAAGTAAACCAAAGCCTCCAACAAAGAGAATGGTGGTGTTTAGCTTTTCAAGTTTCCTGAAGTCGTAATTTGTAGAGCGAATATTCCCTGTGGCACGAGCGGTAAAAATTACAACAAGTCCCCACATCAGGTAATGGAGTGTCATAAAACCCGGACCTCCATCCATAAAGTTTTGTTTTAGGAAATCGGCTACTGACATTGTTTTTTGATTTTAATTGTTACTAAACGGAGTTATTTTTCATTGCTTTTGGCAAGCGAAACCAGACCGCCCATTGCACCCAGATTCATGGAGTCCAGTGCAGAGCTGGGAACGATAACCATTGATCCTTTTTCTTTGAGTCCTTCGAAAAGCATATTCATACCGCGCAGTTGAAGTGCCACAGGATTGTCAACATATCGCTGACTGGCTTCTTCAAATTTTACCGCAATCTCGGTTTCTGCAGTTCCCAAAATTACGCGTGCCTGACGCTCGCGTTCTGCCTGCGCTTGTTTACTCATGGCATCGGCAAGTGTTTTCGGAATTACGACATCTTTTATTCCTACGGTTTGACAGGTAATTCCCCATGGATTTGTATGTTCATCGAGTGTAACCTGAAGATCTCCTGCAATTTTTTCGCGGTTTTGAAGCAGATCGGCTAGTTCATGTTTCCCGATAATTTCACGCAGTCCGGTTTGAGCAATGTAACTTACGGCGCGTATATATTCCTGAACTTCCAGCGCTGCCTTTTCAACATCCCAAACGGTCCAGTAAACCACAGCATCAACGTTTACAGGAACCGTGTCTTTGGTTAGCGTTTCTTCGGCCTTAAAATCAGTTACTCTAATTCGCTGGTCGATGTAACTATCTACTTTATCAATTATTGGGATAATAATAAAAAGACCCGGGCCACGTAATCCGGTGAATTTTCCCATGCGTAGAACTACTGCTTTTTCCCATTGGTCGGCAATGTGTATTGATGTGGTGATTAAAACGGAAACGACTGCCAGAATAATCGTCAAAGTAAGGTTAAGATTTTGCATGTAGTACAGTGTTGCGGTACCGAGTAGTAAAAGAATGAGAATTGTAGTGGAAATCGGATTGAACATCCGAAGGTTTCTGGAAACTGATTTCATGACGTAATAATTTAAAGGTTATTGTTTTTTGTGGTTTTTCATATTTTTTAGCTCATCAATGAGGTCGTTGTTGGTAAAGCCGTAGCTTGAGGCAATAGTGAGGAATTCGCGGCAGATGCTGTGTAATTTGTCGTGCTTTTGTTTGGGAGTGATGGTTAAATCGGTGTCGCCAATAAATGTGCCTGACCCTAGATGAGTTTCAAGAATATTTTGGATTTCGAGTTCTTTGTAAGCCTTCGAAACAGTATTCAAATTTACTTTCAACTCAACGGCAAGCGCACGCACTGTTGGCAATTGTTCTCCCACGTTTAGTTTCCCGGTTGCAATCCCGAACTTTATCTGGTCGATGATCTGTCGGTAAAATGGAACGCCGGCTTTTGGATCTAATTTGAAATCTATCATTTTGAACTAATATAATAAAACTACAATGTAATACTACAATAGTACAATAATATTTCAGAAATACTATTCACTTATTAAATGTTATTCAGCATAAGGTGTTGCAGACCTTAGAAATAAAGGGAGAAGATTATTTGCTATTCAATTTTTCCACTTTCAACCGTGCAAAATAATCTTTGGCTGCGCGTTTTACATGTGGCGAAAGTAACATGGTTGTAATTACAGTAGGGAAAGCCATCAGTGCAAAAGCGATGTCGATTAGGCCAATGATCGTACGCAAATTGGCAACGGCACCCAGTAAAATTACGGCAACAAAAAGGTAGTTGTAAATGTGCTGGTATTTGGTTCCGGCAACAAAACCAAGGCACTTTACACCGTAATACGGAAAGGCAAACATGGTTGACATGGAAAAGAAAATTACGCAGGTAGCCAGAATGTATTTGCCGTAAACCGGAATGCTGGCATCAAAAGCCTGTGCGGTAAGTGTAATTCCATCGGCGCTACTTACTTTCCATGTGTTTGTAATAATGATGGCCAGGGCTGTCATTGTACAAACAATTATAGTATCGATAATTGGGCCCAACATGGCCACCAGCCCTTCACGGATCGGTTCGTTGGTTTTGGCGGCTCCGTGTGCCATTGGCGCAGTTCCCAGTCCTGCTTCGTTTGAAAATGCTGCACGACGAACACCGGTAATGATAATTGCTCCCAACGATCCCCCCAGCACGGCATTTCCGGTAAATGCATCGGCAAAAATGGTTTTAAATGCGGGAATAATTTCTGAAGAGTTGGAAAAAATAATGTATAAAACGGTTACTGTATAAACCACCACCATGGTTGGTACCAGGCGGCCGGTAACTTTCCCAATACGTTTAATTCCGCCAATAACAACCAGGCCCACAAGAATAGAAATAACTATGCCAGTTAAAATGTTAGACATAAAAGATCCCTCAATTTCATTGGGAACAAGAATTACATCGCGCACCATTTGTGTTAGCTGGTTGGCTTGAAAAAGTGGTGAAACGCCAATCATAGCCATTATGGCAAAGAATACCGCAATCGGTCTCCAGTTTTTCCCCAATCCTTCGGTAATGTAATACATGGGGCCTCCCTGTATTTCGCCGGCATCGTCTTTGCCTCGAAACATAACGGCCAGCGAGCAGGTAAAAAACTTGGTACTTACTCCCAACAATGCCGACACCCACATCCAGAAAATAGCTCCCGGTCCGCCCATGGTAATGGCCACGGCAACCCCACTAACATTTCCCATTCCAACTGTTCCGGCAAGAGCAGTAGACAGTGCCTGGTAGTGCCGGAGTTGCCCAGCTTCGTTCGGATCATCGTATTTTCCTGTTAAAATGGAAATGGCGTGACCAATGTAACGCAGTGGTGCCAAACGCGAATAAACCAAAAAGTAAAAGCCGCCTCCAAGCAGCAAAATTAAAATAGGAGCTCCCCAAATACCATCGGAGATTTTTATAATGAGTTCACCAATATTTTCAAACATTCCGCTAAGAAATGTAAAACTTATCAATTATCAAACAGCATTATGAAAGATAAAGATCATGTTTTGTGATAAAATGATTGAAACGGTATTAAATATAAAGATGTTGTAAGAAATGTAAAGAATATTTGACTTTTTCTAGGATGTAAAGTATATTTGTCATATTGAACAGTAAAGTTTACACGAATGGAAATGTTAATTCTTACAAATTGCTTATTCATGGCCGGATACATTTTCCTATGTACCAGATTGATTAAACCTGCCAGAAAAAGCTGGGATGTGCTGGAACTACGTTTAAATCTTATTCCCTATTATTTTAAATTTATTGGACTTGCTTTAATCTTAATTGCAGTAGCTGTATATGTTTGGATATCGAAAGAAACGGGAGTAGTTAAAGCAGAGGAGACACTTTTATATCACCTAAATCTTGGTTTTCTATTACTTATCTTTTCTAGTGAGAAAAATGAAGATGAATTATTTAATCAAATAAGAATGAAAGCAATTGTGGCTAGTTTTATTGGTAGTTTATTCTTGTATGGAATGTTTACTCTAGCCGTTCTTATGATAGAAAAGCCTCACCACGAGTGGCTTGGTAGTTTTGGAGCCATCTTGATCTTTTTTAATATTGGTTACCTGATTTATTTTTACTCTACCAAGTTGCGGATGAGAAAGTAGTTTAATTAACTATAGGAATTATTTATTTATGAATGCAATAATCGGAACAATCATTATCATCAGTTATCTAGTGATATTTGTACGAGTTCTTCCAACAGGAAAAAATAATATGGATGTTTTTGAACGCATCCCAATATTATTGCCCTATTGGTGGAAGTTTATTGGGATAGGGTGGCTTCTTTTTGTGTTTGGTTATTCTATATCTCAATCCAATTTTAATCCCAGTACGAATACCTTTTTACTATCCGGTATGTATTTTGGATTGATACAGATTGCTTTTTCAAAAGAAAAAAATGAGGATGAGTTTGCTGAGCAGACAAGAACAAAAGCGATGTTTCTTTCGGTAATTTCCTTGTTTATACTTGTCGGAATCTACTCCGCTTATGAGGTTATTGAGCCCAATTCGTTTTCAGAGAATTCGTATACGTGGTTTATGATGTTACTTAATGCAACCCTAATCGTGTATCTTGGTTATTTTTATTTCACAAAATACCGATCACTTAAAAAACAGAATTAATTATGGAACAAAAAACAATACTACTGGGAATTGCCGCAGTTTTATTTATTTTCATTGCCGCTTGGATATTCAAAGATAAGTCGGAGAGCTATGTTTTTAAATCACTGAACTTACTCCCGCATTGGATGAAATACGTTGGGGTAATATGGGCGATTTTATCCGTGATTCTCCCAATTATTTTTGATTTTATGTTTGAAGGGAAAAATATTTTGGGAATACAATCTGCAAATATTGGGTTGTTAATAATTTGCTTTTCAAAAGATAGGGTAGAAGATGAGATGACAAACAATCTTCGTCTGAAATCTTTCTATAAAAGTGCTATTCTTGGATTTGCATTTATAATGATTATGGATTTTGTTGAACTAATGCTCGGAGGTGAGTCTTTTATATCATCATACGGATTAGTCGCATTTATATTATCTACGTATTTGTTTACTTTTTATGCAATAAAATCAAAAATACGACGTGCAGAATAGGCTTAAAATAGAACGTGCTATTAAAAACCTCACACAAGACGATCTTGCAAAATTGATTGGTGTTTCACGCCAGACGATTAATTCAATCGAAAAGGGGAGGTATGTACCCTCAACTGTTTTGGCCCTTAAAATCTCGAAAGTTTTTGAAAAAACGGTGAACGATATTTTTGAACTGGACGGAGAGGATTAAAAGATTTCCTATTTTTAATGCATGAAAAGACCGAAAGCCAAATGTTTTTTATGTGATCAGGAACTGGAAAACAAAACGTTACTGCAAACTTGTATTTATTGCAAATGTTCAGAAGAAACTGATTTGCCCTGCCCCGACGGGCATTTTATTTGTTCCGTATGCAGGGAAAAAGAATTGTGGGATTTAGTTGATGACTATTGCATTTCTTCAACTTCTGCTAACCCGGTTGAAATGGCGGAAATGCTGATGCTGTCGCCAAACTTTAAAATGCACTGCCCCGATCATCATTATTTGGTTCCGGCAGTGCTGCTTGCCTCGTATGGCAAAGTGGTTAAGAAACGAAAAAAGTTGCCCGACTGGCAAAAAATTGCCCGTAACAGGGCTAAAAAGGTTCCCGGTGCTTTTTGTGGCACACACGGAAGTTGCGGGGCTGCAGTAGGTACCGGAATTTTTATGAGTACTATTGCCGGGGCAACGCCATTAAGCGAAATGGAATGGGAACTGTGTAATTCTATTGTGGGAAACTCACTTTTGTCGATGGCCAAATATGGCGGGCCTCGCTGCTGTAAACGGGTAACTTACCTGGCTTTGCAGGAGTCTGTCCGTTTTTTGAAAGAGCGTTTATCGGTAAAACTTGATATCCCTGAAAAAATAGAGTGTCGTTTTTCTCATCGCAACGAAGAGCAGTGCCTAAAAGAAAAATGTGATTTCTATCCCGCCCCGAATTGATTTTTATTTAAGTTGAATTTTTACAAAAACCGGTAAATGATCAGAAGGTGACCGGCCTTCTTTTGTATCGCTGATTGCCGCATATTCCAACACTTTAATTTTGTCGTTCACAAAAATATAATCGATACGATTATCGCCTTCGCTGCCCGGTTTAAAACCGTTGAAGGTTCCAAAGGGGCCGTAAGGAGGTTCTTGTGTAACTTCGCGGCTGTCGCTCATGTAACCTTTTATCAGGGCTATTGGTTCTGAATCCGGCCTCAAGTTAAAATCACCTGTTAGAATTACTGGCAAACCCGATCCCGCTGTAAAATCTTCCATTTTTTCATGAATCAGTTTTGCTGAATTTTTACGGGCTTCCACACCAACATGGTCAAAGTGCGTATTAAAAACGAAGAATTTTTTTCCGGTTATTTTCGATTTAAATTTTCCCCAGGTAACAATTCGGTTGCAGGCTGCATCCCAACCCAGTCCCGGTTCATTGCAATTCTCCGATAACCAGAAATTTCCCTTTTCTTCCAGAATTAATTTTTTCGGATTGTAAAAGATCGGCATAAATTCGCCGGCTTTATCACCATCGTCGCGGCCAACTCCAAACCATTTGTATTCGGGCAAACCTTTTTCAATGTCTAAAAGCTGACCGTATAAGGCTTCCTGCAAACCAAATACATCGGGGTCGTAAAAATGCAGCAATCCGTTTACCATTTCAATACGGTTTGGCCAGGCATTAATGCCGTCGCTTGCCGTATTCATTCGGATATTAAACGTCATTACATTCATTTGCTGCGCAAATAATATTGTTGGAAATAATAAAAGCAGTCCTAAAATTAATCGTTTCATTCTGAACAGAAATTATAAGTTGTGTATTTATCGGTATTTTGTTTTCCTTCTATAATTGTTTCGCGTTGCTCATCTTTCTTGTCGATGGCAAACTCCTTACAAAATTCAATAATCTCATCGAAATAATCAGTAATTGGTGTAATGTTTATTTCGTGACCGGCACCACAAGTTGTGTGCAACCAGTAAGGAGTGTCTAATTGCTGCAGTTTCTTCGCAATAGTGTTTGATCCATGCAACAACCAGTAGCCTTTGGAATTCTCATCGCAATAATGATGGGGAGCAGTTCCATAAGGAACCAGATTATCGTCGGTACCGTGGAATAAAAGCGACGGGATGGCCGATCCATCGTATAATGCAGTGGTGTCGGGAATGGCTCCGGCCATGCCAATTACGCCTGCAAACGAAACCGGACCCGAGTCCAGACCATAACAATAAGGAGGTTGGTAAGCGGTGTATAAAACAGTTTCAGCTCCGGCACTACTTCCCGACAGAATTATCTGTTGTGGATTTATGGCGTACTGATAGCGGTTTTCTATCAGAAAGTATGCGGCATCCAATAAATCCTCATTAGCGGCATAAATGGTATTCAATTTTTCAGTAGCGGGGCAATCGCAGCCAAAACCTTCCGGCTTTCCTTTGCGGGTTAATCGGTATGATATAGAAGCCACCACATAGCCGTAATTGGCCAGCCGCGTACAAAATGTTTTAATATTTTCTCCGTCTCTTTGGCCACCACTAAATCCGCCGCCGTGCACATAGATTATCGTTGCACGTTCCTGCTCGTAATCGTTTTGCGGAAGGTAAATATCCATATCCAGGTTTTTACCATCCTTGGTAGCATATGTTGCTGTTTCTACCCTGATTTCATCAAACAAGTCGGACGTGTATCTATCCTGGGCAAAAGAAATAATAACTAGGATGAACAACAGAACAACGAGGCTTAACTTTTTATGCATAAAATTTTTTGTGTGAATATAAGATATATCAGACTTCCAACAAAAGAAAATGGAACCCAAAATTGAGTTCCATTTCTTAAGGTTAACTATAACAGTTTCCTTATTTTTTATCTTCCTGATTTCGGAAATAAAGAAGCAAAGGTTATGCCGAAAAATGTAATGTACAGATAGTCAGTGATTAGTGTTTTTAAAGTTTTGATTTTGTTCTTCATATTGGGACATCCTTCCCGTATTTAGAACAGCCTGTCTGAAAAAGGAGTGTGGGTAAGCTCATGATTTAACAGCCAGCGTTTCCGTTCCAAACCTCCGGCGTAACCGGTAAGTTTTCCTGAGCTTCCAACAATTCGGTGACAAGGAATAATGATCGGTATTGGATTTTTCCCGTTTGCCAATCCGACGGCACGCGTATTCTTTTCCGACCCGGATTGTTTGGCAATGTCGAGGTAGCTGGCGGTTGTTCCAAAATCTACTTTTTGTACCAGTTGCCAAATCTTTTGCTGAAATTCTGTTCCTTCAGGAGCCAGTTGCAGGTTGAAGTCTTTTCGTTTGCCGGAAAAATATTCCTGCAGTTGACTTTCCGTGTCTTTCAGAATCCTTGGTTGAACATCAGAATTTTCGGCTTTTTCAGAATCAAAACAGACAGCTGTTAAATCCGTTTCTGTCGATTCTAACTTGAGCCAACCAACGGGAGAATTCATATATCGGGTAAATCGTGCCATAAAAAATCCGGTACCAAAGATACCGGATTTTATTAAAAGTTAGGTTAATACCTTTCGCGTTTTGTATATTTTGTATGCAATAAATGATGCGATACTTCGCCAAGAGGTTCCTTCAGGAAATCTTTGTATAACTTCTGAATTTCATGATTTTCGTGCGATTTCCGTATCGGCAGTCCTTCGTCTTCAGCATAAATCGCCTCGGCACGCTTCTGTCTGATTTCCGGATTAGTAGGAATAGGTTGACCGCCACCACCAAGGCAACCGCCCGGGCAGGCCATAAATTCAATAAAATGATAATCGGCAGTTCCGTCCCGGACTGATTCCATAACAGATTTGGCATTTATTAATCCGTGTGCAATGGCGCATTTTAGTTCAACGCCATCAAGGAATGCCCATTCTTCCACCGGATTTTCAATTTTTATGCTTGCTTCACGAATGCCATCACTTCCACGCACGGGAGTAATATTCAGATTTTCGAATGGAACTTCGCGACCGGTAACAATCTCGTATGCGGTACGCAAAGCGGCTTCCATAACTCCACCGGTAGCTCCGAAAATTACTGCTGCACCCGATGACTCGCCCATTAAACGGTCGTATTTTGCCGGCTCCAGTTTATTGAAATCCAAACCGGCCTGTTTTATGAGGATCGCCAGTTCGCGCGTTGTTAAAACATAGTCAACATCGCGGTAGCCACTGTCGTGCATTTCAGGACGGAAAGCTTCGTACTTTTTAGCGGTACATGGCATTATTGAAACCGAAACAATGTCTTCAGGTTTTATATTTCGTGCATTCGCGTAATACGTTTTAACCAACGATCCGAACATTTGTTGTGGCGATTTGCAGGTCGACAGGTTTTCCAAATTTTCAGGGAACATGTGTTCGATGTATTTTATCCATCCCGGCGAACATGATGTTGCCATTGGCAATGAAACTGAATCGTCTTTGTCTACCAATGCTTTTTTCAGGCGTGTAAGTAATTCGGTTCCTTCTTCCATAATGGTAAGGTCGGCAGTAAAATCAGTGTCAAGTACCGAATCGAATCCCAAACGTTTTAAAGCGGCGACCATTTTGCCGGTTATACTTTTTCCCGGTTTCATTCCAAGCTCTTCGCCTAATCCCACACGTACGGCAGGCGCAGTTTGCACCACAACATGTTTGTTCGGATTGGCAATGGCTTCCCAAACTTCTTCAATGTAGTTTTTCTCAACCAGCGCTCCGGTAGGGCAGTGGTTAACACATTGTCCGCAATTGGTACAAACTACGTCGCGCATGGCTTTTTCAAAAAAAGTGGTGATCTTCATTTTATCGCCTTTGTGAGCCACGGTAAGTGCATTAACGCCCTGTAATCCTGCACAGGTTCTTACGCAGCGCTGGCAACGGATACATTTGCTGTCGTCTTTAATTATCGACGGCGAATAAGCATCGATTGAGAAGTGTTTTAATGGAACCAGTTCTATAAAATCTTGGGTCATTATTTTATACTCCGAGGCAAGTGTTTGCAGTTCGCAGTTTCCGTTGCGGTAACATTTGGTGCAATCGGCGTTGTGCTCTGCCAAAAGCAATTCAATAATCTGCTTACGCGAGTTACGAACTTTTAAACTGTTGGTAAGGATTTCCATACCTTCTTCGCACGGGGTGGCACAGGCGGCCGACAGACGGTTTTGTCCGGCTACCTCCACTACACAAACGCGACAGTTTCCGGCAACACACAAATCTTTATGATGACAAAGTGTTGGAATAGTAATCCCTTGTTCTTCTGCAGCCTCAAGAATGGTTTTTCCTGTTGCAATTTCAACCGGAAAACCGTTTATGGTGATATTTATTTTTTTGCTCATAATCTTTCTTTTTCCCGTTTATTAATAGATCATCTCTTCTCTGAAGTTCTCAACAATCGACGAGAACGAATTGGCTACCGATTGCCCAAGACCGCATTTGGCGGTGTATTGCATGGTTTCGGTTAGGCGCAACAATTTGTCTAGGTACGAGGCCGGTTTTTCACCGCGTTTCACCGCTTTAATGCCCAGTAACAATTGCTGGCATCCAACGCGGCACGGTGTACACTGACCGCACGATTCTTCACGGAAAAATTCGAGGTAATTATCGAGCACATTAAACATCGAGCGCGAACTATTAAAAAGCATCATCGATCCACCGGTAGGCAGCGAAATGCCGGTTAGTTTGCCTTTAAATCCAATGGCAGCATCTTTAAATTTCTTGCGGGGAACAAGAAAACCCGAAGCTCCGCCAACCTGCACGGCTTTTGTATCGCCATCGCCAAATTCGTAAACAAAATCCTGTAAACTCATTCCAAGCTCAAGCTCGTAAATACCCGGTTTGGGTGTGTCGCCCGATACCGAGAACAATTTGGTGCCACGTGAGTACTGAACGCCCAAATCGTAGAATTTCTTTGCACCGTATTTAAAAATGGTGAAAGTGTGCACCAGCGTTTCCACATTGTTGATTACGGTAGGTTTTCCCATAAAACCGGCTTGTGTTGGAAATGGTGGTTTGTTACGCGGCTCGCCACGTTTTCCTTCCATCGATTCCATCAATGCCGTTTCTTCGCCGCAAATGTAGGCGCCACTACCCATAAAAATCGAGATTTTGAAATCGAGATTGGTCTCTTTGCAGTAGTAGTCAAACTCGTCGATGACCTTGTTTAATTCGGGCAGTAGAAATTTATATTCTCCCCGGAGGTAGATATAACCCTTTTTTGCCCCGGTAATGTACCCACAAATTGCCATTGCCGTTAGAACTTTATAAGGTACACGCGATAAAATCTCGCGGTCTTTAAAAGTACCGGGTTCGCCTTCATCGGCATTACAGATTACGTATTTTTCTTTTTCTTTTGATTCGGCGGTAAGTTTCCATTTTAGTCCGGTTGGAAATCCGGCTCCTCCACGTCCTTTTAATTCTGAACTGATGAGCTCATTTATAAGATCCTGTGGTTTCTTTTTTAGTGTTGACGAGAGAATTTTTTCCCAGTCGTTTTCATTTCTAAAAATGAAATCTACACGTTTTAATTGATTTGAAGTTGCCATAATTGCCGCTTTAGTGATTTACATTTACCTTCATATAACCCGATAAAATCTCCCGCACTTTTTCAGGAGTGAGCTCGGTATAAACTTCATCGTTTATCAGCATTGCCGGTGCCTTATGACACCAGCCCAGGCAGTTGGTCTCCAGTAGCGTGAATTGTTTGTCGGGGGTGGTTTCCCCTAAACTAATCTTTAGCATGTCTTGTATGGCAAACAAAATCTGGTTTTTGCCCTTCATGGCACAGGTAATGGTTTTGCATACACGAATAATGAACTTTCCGGTAGGTTTGGTTTCAAGGAATGAATAAAAAGTGGCAGTTCCGTAAACATCGGCAGCCGGAATATCGATCTCCCGGGCGATCTCGATCATCGAACGTTCCGAAAGAAATTTTTCCTGTTCAACTACTCCTTGTAAAATGGGTAAAACACTCTCCCGGCTTCGACCGTGTTTCTCCGCCAGGTCTTTAACTAACGTTTGGATTGGATCCATGAGGCAAGTTTTAGTTTTTTAAATTGGCTTTTAGTTGTTATTGTTAAATAGAGCGCCACTTAAGGCAAGATCGGTTGCTAGTTGTTATACTGAATAAAGAAATAATTCTTTATTTTAATATAAACAAATGTAAGTAGTAATCACATAAAAAAACAGTGTATTTGTTTCATAACATGATGTTATTCAGCAGAAAACAGATATTGTAATTAAATCTGATTTTAAATAGATCGGAGAGCCTAATTTTTGTCATGTATAAAAGTGTTATAGAAAAGGTTTTGAGGGGAGCAGAATGCAATATAGTCTAAATAAGGATTATTTTTTACTGCTGAAATTTGATATTCGTTAACAATTTATTTAAAGAAAATTAAAGGATGAAGCAACCTTTTTGTACTCTTTTTTGTCTAATTTTATAGAGCCATATAACAATTTAACAAGTTCATTAAAATGAAAACAGTATTAATCACCCATTTCGCTTTGCTATTATTAATTATTCCCGGCATGAGTTGGGCCCAAGTAGTAACTATTACAGGTTATGTTAATAATGGATCCAACGGGAAAGCAATGGAAAACGTAAGTATTTTTGAAAAGAATTCGGGAATCGGAACAATTACCAACCAGAATGGATTTTATAAGCTAATTCTCGATGAAGGCGATATTGATTTATCCATAACAAACGGTGGATTTAAATCGGTTTCGCACCATGTTGAAGCAGTTTCTGACACAACTTTGGTAGTTAGTCTTCAGCCGCTGTTGAGCAGCAAAAACCGACAGAAAAAGAACGATCAGGTACATGCAGAGCTAAAAACAGAAAAGAAGAACGATCGAAAGGGATTAAAACTATTCTAGTGTCAAGTCAAGCCTGCTCTATCGCCCCAAGTTTTGTTCATTTTCGTTTTTACTCATCATAAAAAGACTCGCGTAGCTGCGGCTATGCTTACTTTTTCTGATTTCGAAAAATTCAAAAAATAACTGCAACTTAACCGACATTTCAGACTTGTCTTAACACTAGCGTTTTATATCGCCAACAGTTATTTTCATTTTCTTTCAACAATTTCTTTAATAATTTTTCCCTGACATTTATCGGGTCGCGGCACTGAGATCAATTCGGCCAGTGTTGGCACCAGGTCAACAGCGTTATGCGTTGTACTAATGGTTTGTGCCTTTATGCCATTTCCCCAAATAACAATCGGAATTCGTGATTGATCTGTGTAGTTGGCGCGTTTATATTTATAACCGGGTTGCCAGCCTTCTTTTAGGGTGTAGATAAAATCGCCCGAGCGGTTTTTGTGGTAAGTATTGTACAACGGCTCAAACAATCCGTTTGCCGAGCTTCCCTGTTCTAACTGGAAAGCGGGCATCGATACCTGAACGCCGGTAAACTGGTTAATGAAATTTGATGAAACCTCACGCAGCTCATTCAATGTAACATCATCGCTTTTACTGATGATATCGTGATCGAGATACAGCTGAAGATCGGAATAATGTTCGATCCATTTCTCTTCGCCGTAAGTTATATTCAGGTATGAAGTTAGCAGGGCTATAGCACTCTCAACATTAAAATAATCTACTGTCAAATGAAATTCCTCTTTTAAGTATTCAACCGGGTACGAAGCTGATGTGTTGGCCGTAAGGAAAAACAAAACATTGTCTTTCCCGAATTTCTCTTCGGCGGCATCAATCAATTCGCCAATGTACTGGTCGAGATAAAGGTAAGTATCTTCCATTTCGAGCGAAGCCGGCCCAAATGAACCATTTTCGTAGTCCATGCTTGAAAATACAGCCGTAACAAAATCGGTTACGTTATCGGTACCAATTTCTTCGTTTTCCAATAAACGCAAGGTAAAATCCTTGATCATCATATTGGCCGATGGCGTTGTTTTAAACGGCCTGAAATCGTTGGTGCGGGCAATGTATTTGTTAATAGAATGCGGAAAGGTATTAAATTCACCAAAGTAACCACGTTCCAGCAGGTAATCGTCCCGCAGGCTTTCGGTGTATTCGGTTTCGGGCAGTAGTGTTGTCCAGGTGCGGTGACTATAAATATCGGCGTAATTCTCGCTGTTAAAAATGCGTACCCAGTCGGGGAAAGTACTTACATAAAACGAACTTGAGATCATTCGTCCCGATTCGGTGTCGAACCAGTAAGCTCCGTCGGCAGCGTGACCGGCAGCAAAAATTGCCGATTCGCGGTTTAAAGCAGCACTAAAAATTTTTGCTTTTCCTCCGCTTAAAATTTTCAAATTATCGGTAAGTGTTGTCGATAGCAGATTTTGTGGCGATGCAGCACCGGCTTTAGTATCGGCACCAACCGTAAAATAGTAGTCATCTTCTGTACTGTCGATTTCCTTTTTCTTCAGGCGGTCGTACCATGTATTCGAAACAATTCCGTGAATAGACGGGTGCACTCCGGTAAACAATGTTGCTGTTCCGCTGGCATAGTTTTGTTCGTGCAGGGTAAGTTTTACATTCTGGCAAACGGCTCCCTGCGTATAAATTTTCTTAAATCCGTTGGGCTGAAACTTGTCCCAATAACGCTGAATGTAATCGGGGCGCATGTTTTCAACAACAATACCAATTACTACTTTGGGTTTATCGCTATTTAGCGGTTGATTGTTTTGTGCTTGTGTGTGGCCACCAAGAAATAAAAGAATAAAACCTAAAACTAGAACTACACCTGCCTTCATATTCTAAACTGATTTGAGCAGCCAAAAGTAAACATTTTGAATGCTTTCAACAAAGGAATTTTGCAAAGCCAATAAAAAAATAGCTAACACAAAATATTGTTTGTCAGAAGTTTGAGCTAATGGTCAAAAATAATTCAAAAAAAACGCGCAAAAGAGTAGGGTGCGGAGATTCTTATGCGGATTAGAGTTAGAAATAATCATTTAAATATAGTGTCATGAAAAAAATTATTGGATTTTCAGTTGTTGCATTAGCAATGTTTATGTTCTCGTGTAATACAAATATCGATGAAAGTATTGATATTCCAGGGATGAGTGACGAACAGACCTTAAAATCGGCCGAAATTGCCGTTGCCGAAGTACAGGCCGAAGCTGCCGTTACCGAATGTAATTACGAAGTGGAATTTTTTGCCAATGCCGAACCGATTCTTACACGTTGGTGGCAAATGGGCAAATTTTTTGGATGGAACAGCAACCTGCGTTATTTCGAAAATCAGTGTCCGGATGTAACTATTGAAGAAAGTGACAGTACAGGTTATCCGCTAACGATTACGCTGAATTATGGCGATAGTACAGTGCTGAATAATGGAAAAGTGTTGAGTGGAGAAATTGTAATGGTAATTTCGGCTCCAAGAAATAGCCAGGATTATTCGCGATTTGTAAGCTTTAACGATTTTACGGTTGATTCGATGCTGATTTCCGGTACATCGGAAGTCGTTGTTGACAAATTGGATAGCACATTCCGCAAATTCGAGTCAGAAATGACCTTTGTGTATCCCAATGGAACCACCGTTACACGAAGTGCCGAACGCGTTTGGCAATGGCTGGCAGGACTTGAAACTCCCGAAATTCAGAGTGATGATGTAGTTATCATTACCGGCGAAGTTACCGGAACAATTGTTTGGCCCGATGGAACTGAAGAAACGTACAGCAAAACAATTACTACTCCGTTAAAACGACTGGCAATGTGCAGGTACATGGTTGAAGGTGTGGTTGAAGTTCGTGTTGGAGGTGATTTGGTTTCGGTACTTGATTACGGGTATAACGAAAGTGGCGAGGAATGCGACCATTATGCAATGCTGTCAACCGATGCAGGAGACGAGGTTATAGATCTTTCGGTAAAAAATTATAATGGCCTGGCAAAACAGAATATGTATCAAAATCAACATCAATACAATGGTGAAAACGGAAATCACCAGAATGGAAATAATAACCATAACGGCAACGGATAGTGAGTAGTGGGGAGGATAATACCGGGATGTATTTTCATGGTCTCCCGGTATTTCTCAATCCCGCAAATAGGTGTAACTTTAACTTTCTAATCATTGTTGCTGCGTTTTGACAAAAGAAGATTTTAAAAAGCTTTTTGATGAACATTTTAACCAGGTTCGTAACTATATGTTCTGTCGTTCGGGAGACACCGAACTGGCTACTGATATTGCGCAGGAAACATTTCTGAAGGTTTGGGAGAAACAACATAAAATTGACGACGCCAGGGTGAAAGGCCTACTTTTTAAAATTGCCAATAACCTGTTTGTGTCGTACTACCGAAAAGAAAAACGTTCTTTTGAATTTTTTAACCATTATGAACCGGAGGAAAAATCGCGCACGCCGGAGGAAGACCTGGTTTTCGAGCAATTGAAGGAAAACTACAGTCAGGCGCTGCAACGAATGCCCGAAAAGCAGCGAACCGTTTTCCTGATGAGCCGCGTTGATCAACTAACCTACAACGAAATTGCCGAAATGGTTGGTGTAAGTGTAAAAGCCGTCGAAAAGAGAATGAAACTTGCGCTTCACTTTTTACGAACTAGTTTAAAAACAAATGAATGATAAAAATAGACATAGCGATCCGTTAAACGATTTCGAAAAAGATCTTTTCGGAAAAGGAAAGATAAACTGGGAGAAATCGGAGGCTGATGTTTGGAATGAGCTGCAAAACAAAATGGCCGAAAAACCAGCTAAAGTGATTTCTTTCCGAAACGATTGGATTCAGTGGGCTGCAGCTGCATTAATTATATTGCTGTTAGGATTTGGGGGAGTCATATCATTCTATCAGAAAAGCATAGAATGTATGCCCGGTGAACATCTCGTAGCTGAATTACCCGACGGGTCGAGCGTTGATTTAAATGCGGCATCAAAACTGGTTTATTATCCCTTAAAATGGAAATGGCAACGTAAATTAGAATTTGAAGGTGAGGGCTTTTTTAATGTTGAAAAAGGATCAACTTTCACTGTTGAGTCTGACAATGGAATTACGCAGGTTCTTGGAACTTCGTTTAATATTTATGCCCGCGAGGAAAATTATCGCGTAACCTGTCTGACAGGTAAGGTGCAGGTAACATCGCCCAACGACGAAAAAGTGATGTTGCTGCCCCAAAACCACGTTGAACTGGAGGAAGGGAAACTGGTTGTTACCAAAATGTATGAACCCGAAAAGGCGATAAGTTGGAAACAAAATTATTTCTATTTCACCGGGCGTCCGTTAAAAGAAGTAATCGACGAAATTGAGCGCCAATATGCCGTTACCATAAAACTCGATCCGCAATTAAATAATCGTAACTTTGGAAGTAATTTTTCGAAACAACATAGCGTTGAAAATGTGTTGGATTTTGTTTGCAAACCAATGAATCTTAAGTTTGAAAAACAAGCGAATAATGTTTACATCGTGACAGACGAAAGTTAATGAACAAGTTAACCGTCGTGGTTTTATTGATGCTGTTAACCGTTATGCAGTTGGCCGCACAAAACCAGGAAAAAATAGAAATCAACACACGCAAAACCCCGTTAAATCAGGTTTTAATCGATTTAAAGGAAAAGTATGGCTTGCAGTTTGCCTACGACAGCGATTTACTTTCCGGCTTTTTTGTTAGTGCCAACAACAAAACTTTCAGCAGCGATGAAGAAGCGCTGCGTTTTCTCATCAAAGATTTTCCTTTAGAAATAGAACGTTCGGGCAATGTTTTACTTATAATTCCAAAACGGGAACATAAACCGGAGTTAACGCAAATTTCCGGGCAAGTGCTGGAAGCCAACACTTTTGAGCCGCTTCCTTATTCATACATTCTCATTAATCGCCGTCCGGTACAATCCGATATTCAGGGACATTTCAATTTTATCGCCTCGGCTGATACTTCTTACAATCTGCAGATTTCGCACTTGGGCTATTTTGTCTACGATACGGTTGTGACTCAAAGTCTCAATTGTAATTTTTTGCTTTTTCCTCAAATCGAACGTATTGAAGAGGTGCAGATTTACAGCAATCCCATCGAAAAATCAACGCTTATTGGCTACAATGCCGGACGAATGAAAATTAACCACCAGATTGCGCCAATTCTGCCCGGGTATGGCGATAATTCGGTGTTTAACCTTTTGCGTTTGATGCCCGGAATTATGGCATCGGGAGAGCAATCGAACGACTTGCTTATTTGGGGCGCTTACGAAAGCCACAGTAAAATTCAGTTTGATGGATTTACGGTTTTCGGATTGAAAAATTTTAACGATAACATTGCCGTTGTCAATCCTTTGGTGGTAAAAAATATTGAAGTGATGAAAGGTGGTTACGAAGCCCGTTATGGCGATCGTGTTGGAGGAATCGTGGACATTCAGGGCAAAGACGGAACTTTGCTAAAACCAACATTTACCTTCAGCATTAATTCGATTACGGTAAATTCGATGGTGCAACTGACGCTTTCAAAAAAATCATCGTTGCTGGCTGCTTACCGCCAAACTTACCATCAGTTGTACGATCCAACCCGAATAAGTATCGTTACAAACGAAGAAATTCCAACTCCGGGCTCGGGACTAGGAAATTCTCCCGGAGCCGGATTTTCAACCAGACGCCTTACTGATGTAAAACCCGACTTTGTTTTTCGCGATGCCAATCTGAAATACACGTTTAAAGGTGATGACGGAAGTCGGTTTTCGCTTAGTTTATATGGTGGGGGAGACGATTTTAGCTACGATACAGATGTTCGTTTAACGAGGTTTTTATGGACGCGTGAAGAGCAGGAAAAGAACAATCAGCTGGGCGGATCAACACAGTTAAATTATCCCTGGAATAACGGAGATGCAACGAACCTGACTTTTGCTTATTCTGCTTTGGAACGCCGGTTGTTTCAAAAAAGTCAATCTGAGAGTCAGCAAACCGGAATTGTCAGAATTTTAAATGAGCTGGATTCCGAGAACAATGTTGACGAACTGAGTTTTAATGCGGAACATACATTGAATTTTCGGGAGGGACATCGTTTGCTTTTGGGTGCCGGAGTGATTAATAACAAGGTTGAATTATCGCGTTTTTCCGAAGGCGATCAACAGGTTGACATAAACAACCAGTCGCCACGCATTTATTCTTATTTACAGGATGAATATCCGCTTGGAGAGCAGCTGGAATTGAAAACGGGAGTACGATTGATTTATAACACAAAACCCGGTAAGTGGTATGTTGAGCCGCGAGTTGCAGCATCGTTTTTTGTATTTGATGACATGAAAATAAATGCTTCGTGGGGGCTGTATAACCAGTTCTTATCGAAAACAACGGTACTCGACAGCACAAATAATTACACTGAATTTTTGTCAAATTCCGACGATGAGCAAATTCCGGTTTTAAGTGCCGAACATTTTGTGGCTGGATTATCCTATCAACAAAACGGATTTATGGCCAGCGCTGAGGCTTTCTATAAAACCACCGATGGATTGAGTCGTTACGTAAATGGGAATTTGCTTGTTAGTCAGAGATTTTACCATGGAAAGGCGCGAAGTAAAGGCCTCGATCTTTTTATTAAAAAGGAGTACAAACGGAATATGGCCTGGATTTCGTACACTTTGAGTAATACCGAAGAACAGTTTCCATATTTTCGAATAAGTAACTGGCAACCTGTGCCACATCAGCAAAAACACGAGTTGAAATTTGCAGGTGTTTTTAATTATAAATCCTTTTACCTGTCGGCGAATTACGTTTATGGTTCCGGGTTCGAACGCTATGATTTTGACGTTGAGAACGACCTGAATTTCGATAAGGCGTACAGCAGGTTGGATGCGGCTTTGGTTTATAAATTCAGGCCCGGAAAAGTCAAAGCCGAAGCCGGAATTTCAGTACTAAATATTTTCAACACCGAGAACATCAAATACTCGAATATCAGGATTAGCACCATCGACGAAGTTAGCCTTGTTGGAGTTTATTCCGATGCGATTTCGTTTACTCCTGCTTTGTTTCTAAATATTGAGTTGTAAAAAAAGTTGCCTGCAGACTTCCTTGTCGGAAATTGCAAACAACTTTTATTAAATGCTATTTTGATCAAATTATAATACGGCTTTTATTGCTTCTGTCAGCGGAGTTGTTGGTCTCCCAATAAGTTTCGAGAGTTGTTTCGAATCATCAAAAAGATCATTCTTTGAAGCTCCTGTATCCCAACTTGCAATGGCATCAGCAAATAGTTCAGGCAATCCAACGCTTTTCAAAATTTTAGCATACTCACCTTCCGGAAGGTTATTGTATGGGATATCTTTTCCTGTTTGTTTCGATATCTCCGCAGCAAGGTCGGTTAGTGTGTAACTTCCGTCACCTGCTAGCTCGAAAAGTTTGCCTTTGTGTTCTTCGTTTGTTAATACAACAGCAGCTGCTTCGGCAAAATCGGCACGTGTTGCTGACGAGATTTTTCCATCGCCTGCACTTCCTACAAATGCTCCTGCACCAAGTGCTCCTGCAATCGATCCGGTATAGTTTTCAGTATACCAGCCGTTACGTAAAATTGTATGCACGATGCCTGAATTTTTCAATGCTGCTTCGGTTGCCAGGTGTTCACCTGCCAAACTTAACGATGAAGTGTCGGCATGCAATAAACTGGTGTAAACGATCCAACTAACGCCTGCTTTTTTCCATCGCCAATGCTCCTGCACCAAGTGCTCCTGCAATCGATCCGGTATAGTTTTCAGTATACCAGCCGTTACGTAAAATTGTATGCACGATGCCTGAATTTTTCAATGCTGCTTCGGTTGCCAGGTGTTCACCTGCCAAACTTAACGATGAAGTGTCGGCATGCAATAAACTGGTGTAAACGATCCAACTAACGCCTGCTTTTTTCGCGGCTTCAATAACGTTGGTGTGTTGTTGTTCGCGCTTGCCAATTTCGCTGCCCGAAATTAACATCAGGCGATCGATACCTTCTAATGCTTCGGTCAGTCCTTCCGGTTTTTCGTAGTCGAAGGCACGTGCTTCAATACCAAGCCCTGCAGCTTTTTCTGGTGTACGTACTAATGCCACAATGTTTTCTGCTGCTGTTTTTTGTTTCAATTGTTCAACAAGCAATTGTCCTAATTGTCCTGTTGCTCCTGTAACTCCTATTTTCATTTTATTGAAATTTTAATGATTACTAAAATATATTTACTTACTTTTAGAGAGTAAAATTATACTCTAAGATTTATTTATACAAGAACTGACAATAAAGTGTGATACTTACGTCAGTGTTAGTATTGTTAATTATCAATGTATTATGAACGAAATTTTATTTAAAAAATATAGCTCTCCTGAATCCTGTCCAATTCGTCATGTATTAGATCGTATCGGTGATAAATGGTCGATGTTGATTTTATTACTTCTCGAAGAAAGTGGAACCCTCCGTTTTAACGAGATTCATAAGTACATAAAAACCATTTCTCAAAAAATGCTCTCCTCAACGCTCAAATCACTGGAGGAGGATGGACTGATAAACCGTGCTGTTTTTCCGCAAATTCCCCCGAAAGTTGAATACGAGCTAACTCCACGAGGAAAAAGTTTGATTCCTCATCTTCAAAGTCTGGTAGCATGGGCATCAGCCAATATGTTAGATATTCAAAATTCACGACAAAATTTCACACGCTAAATAGATAAATGATGTTATCCGATTTTTACCGAGGTCATTGCTAATGAGCCTCCAACCGGTTCATCATTAAAGATACTAATTTCATCTTTTTTATCCTGTAATGCCAGTGCATAAAGCAAAGGCAAATAGTGCTCGGGTGTTGGGATTGATAACTGGAAGGCTCTACCCATTTTTGAATAGTTGATCAAATCCTGGTGATTACCATTCAGTATCAATTCCTTCATTTTTTCGTTGGCCTCGTTAGCCCAGTCGAAACCAAAATTCTCGTTGAGTTTGCCCCAGTGCACCATCCGTAAATTGTGTACGTTATTACCACTGCCCACGATCAAAATTCCTTTTTCGCGTAGTTTATTCAGCTCTTGTGCCAGTGCATAATGCTCCTGTGGCGTTTTTCTGTAGTCAAGGCTCAACTGAATTACCGGAATATCAGCTTCGGGGTACATGTGCCGGATTACCGACCATGCACCGTGATCGAGCCCCCACTTATCATCGAGGTGGACCGGAGTGGTTTGTACCATGTCTTTAACGTCCTGTGCCAATTGTGGCATTCCCGGTGCCGGGTATTGCACTTCGTAAAGTTCCTGAGGGAAACCACCAAAATCGTGAATGGTTGATGGTTGTTCCATAGCGGTAACTCGTGTTCCCTGTGTTTCCCAGTGTGCCGACACTACAACAATTGCTTTTGGCTTTTCAATTTCGGAAGAAACTTTTCTGAAACCCTGAACGAATTCATTTTCGGTGATGGCATTCATCGGACTTCCGTGGCCAAGAAAAAGCACCGGCATTTTTGGAGTGTTCTCCAACGATTCTGTTATTTTATTTAATGCGCTAAGTTTCATTCCTGCAACTGTTAGTGGCACTGCAGCCATTACTGTTTTTAAAAATTGTTTCCGTTTCATGTTTTCGTGTGTACGCTATTGTTCTTATGCCGGTCAGCTATATTTTCAAAACCGTTTAAGGTCTCATTTTATTTAATCCTCATTATTCATCACAAATAGCAAAATAGTTTAATGCGACGAAGTTTTGTCCCCATTTTTGACACTCAAAAATGGACTCAACTAAGTCGGGATTAACCCGGAGAAACATGACTATTGCTAAGATCAAATGAATTATCCGGGTTAAAGCGCAAGAGAAATATCAAGCGTAAAAATGTCGTTAATAGCTTTGTCGCCCAGGTTATCGAAGAACGAGTTTGAGCCGTAACGTACATCAAATTTCGATCGGTCAACTTCAACTTCTGCGTTGTAAGTATTTCCGTCTTTCACCACGTCGAAAGTAACTTCTTCGGTGTTTTCTTTGATGGTCAGTTTTCCAGTTACGCTGGCTTTACCGTTTTCGAATTCTGTTGCTTTGGTAACCACAAATTTTGATGTCGGGTATTTTTCAACACCAAAGAAATCATCTGATTTTAAGTGACCAACCAGTTTCTGATTGTATTCTTCGTTATCCAGGTCTTTGTCAACGATTGTATTCATGTCGATTATCACTTCGCCACCAACAATTTTGTCGTTCTTGAACTCGAAATAACCGCTTTTAACATCAATCACACCATGATGTGAACCGCCAATTTTTTTACCGGTCCATTTTACAACAGACTTATCTTTGTTTACTTCTTTCTTTTGTGCAAATGTTGCAACACTAATTGCTAATAAAAACACTGTTACTAATCCTAACTTTTTCATTTTCTTAATTTTTAATGGTTATAAATGTTCTTTCTATTTTATCTGATTTTTGCTGAACTTATTTTGTTTCTCTATATTAAAATATAAATAAGTCTTAATTTGTTCAGCCGCTCCCGGTCAGTCTTGATAAATTCTTAAATTATTGGTTACAAGCTAAAACCGGAGTGATTAAAATTCATGTTCGTCTCACTAAATATTTGCCCGTCGCAATTCCATTTTTGTACGGTAACCTGGGTGTATTTTTGTTCGCCCAGATCTTCATGCGAGTAATCAAATTCCCATTCAACAACCGAAATTTTCTCACCAATAATTACCTTTTTCACATTCGCTTTTCTAAATGCTGTTATGCCGGTAACCAGGTTTTCTTCTTGCAAACGACAGGCGTTTTTTCCTACAACAGTTTTTTTGTCATTTTCCTGTCGGATAACATCGTCGGCATAAAACTTTTCGAATGCTTCTAAAATATGTCCTCCAAGGATCATCTCGTTTAGCTTTTCGACTCGCTCCTGAACTGATAATTTTTTTGGATCTATTTTTCGCATCGTCATTTGTTTAAATTGTACGATACAAAAGTAGAGCACCGGCATGCCTTGCACACTTGACCTATGTTAAGAAATGAAATTGACCTATGTTAATCCGCATTATTCATCACAAATAGCAAAATAGTTTAATGCGACAAAGTTTCGTACCCATTTTTGACACTCAAAAATGGACTCAACTAAGTCGGGATTAACCCGGATAAACATGACTATTGCTATAATCAAATGAATTATCCGGGTTAAGGAGTTGATGGTTCTGGGAATTATCTGTTTGAATTACTGTTTTTTACGAATGCGACTCAGACTCTCGGGCGTAATTCCAAGATATGAGGCGATGTACACTAATGGTACGCGCTGGAAAATATCCGAGTGTTCTTTTAGCATATCGTTGTAACGATCAACCGCTGATTCCCACATGGTGGCATTCAGTCGCTCTAATGCATTAATGTATGCCTTTTGGAAAAGTATTCGGAAGTAGCGCTCCAGTTTTGGAACTTCGTCGTAAAGTTGCTCCAGCCGATCGTAAGAAATTCGCAATAGCTCCGAGTCCTCCAATGTTTCGATGTAATATTTCGAAGGGCGTTGCGAAAAGAAACTTTCCAGATCGCTAATCCAACTGTTGTCTAATCGTATTTGGTAAATATGCTCGATTCCTTTTGTATCAACGTAATACGAGCGCAAACAACCTTTAATAACGAAATAAATGTATTTACAGGTTTCGTCGGGTTCCAACAGGTCTTTTTTCTTTTTTACCGTAAGCGGTTTAAAAGCAGAAAGAATCAACTTTTCATCCTCGTCTGAAATGTTATTTACCCACTTTCTTATGTAGTAAATCAGTTTGTGATCTGTTGGTGTTGTCATGTCTGTTTTGCTTGCGCTTCAAATTTAACGCTTACATTTCAACCTTTGTTCTTTCTGTTGCAGAAAATATGTTTTTTGATAAAAAAAGATGCTGTATAAAAACTAAGTTTAGAACTTGATGTTATGGATGTATGAAAACGTATATAGCTATTTTGCGCGGAATAAATGTTAGCGGGAAGAACAAGGTAAAGATGGATGCTTTGAAATCCTCTTTTTCCAGACTGGGATTTGAACAAGTACAAACTTATATTCAAAGCGGGAATGTTGCTTTTCGTTATCAGGAGACAGATTCTGCTAATTTAGCGGAACGGATCAGCAAACAAATAAAGGATGACTTTGGATTTGATGTGTCGCTTTTGGTTTTAAGTGCTCTGCAGCTGGCGAATATTATTAAAAACAATCCATTTTTAGGTGACGAAAATAAAGATGCTCAATTCCTGCATGTTACTTTCTTAAAGGAAACTCCGGCAAATGTGAATAGCGAAAAAATCACCTCGTATGTAAAAGCTGGAGAAGAATATGTGATTTCCGAGGGTGTAGTTTATTTGTATTGTCCGCACGGGTATGGAAAAACCAAACTCAACAATAACTTTTTTGAAAGCCAATTAAAAGTTAGCGCTACTACGCGTAATTGGAAAACTACGCTTAAACTTCTGGAAATGGCGAAGGAAGTTGAAGCTTAATCGCCATCGCAATTACATTGAATATTTTTCTTTGATTTGCGGCTGCTAAAAAGCTTTTGACGGTTTTTATGTATAACCGAATTTTCCCAGTTCTCGAAAATGCGCAAGGCAAACGCATCGCTGCTTTCTGCAAAACATTGTTCACCAAGAGCCTGAACGCGTTTCCTTAAAACCGATCGCCTGTTATACAAATAACGCATCAGCTTTTTACGTGAATCTTTATCGGGAGTTGAAATTGTTTTGTTTTTTATTGCCTCTTGAAACAAATCGAAGTCGTGCAATTTTCCTAGCGTGCTTCCCAGCAAGCTTAAATCGCTGATGTAAGCACGAATGGAATTTGGCCACGCTTTGTTGAGCAACATTAAATGATAGGTCAGGTATTTTACCTGTTTTCGCCAGTAGTGATAAATTTCATCATCATTCAAAAACTCAGTAGTTTCAAATGCACCTCGGGCACGTTTATAAATATCTTGCAGGCTTTTAAGAATAAAAAACTCCGGATCGCCTGCAAAATCCAGGCTGTGCATCATTTGCCGGAGGCTGAGTATCATTTGCTTTATATCCTCGGCATGCCCCGATTCTTTAAAATGGTCAAACGCTTTTTTCCGGTTTCTACGGTGTTGTGAAATAATTTTGTTGAGCGCTTTTGTAACAGCTGGATTGCGCAATTTTACTTTTATTTCCTGAAGCAGTTCAATTTGCGAAGTATCATCGCGCAAAGGAGCAACTTCCTGTGCCAAATCGCGGTAATAGCTGTTCATTTCGTTGTAGCTGTCTTCTCCAATTTCATGACGAAGTAAACGCAGCAATCCTCGTATCTTTTTAATATTGGTTCGAACCTCGTGAATGTAGTAATGCTGTCGTTTAGTGCTGGTAATAAACTTTGCGGAATCGGAATGTAGTTTGTCGAGCACACGAAAAATGCCCTCTTCAAAATATTCACGTTCTTTTATTTCCAGACTAAAATCTTCGCTCATAGCATTCCTTTTTTGCTTACCACCAGACTGCTTACAGATAAACGATTTCGGTGTAAAAAGGTTAACTGCTTTCTGTTATGCTTTTTTGCGGTAACGCCAAATAGCAAGGCTTAAGAATGTAACTCCTAAAATCGATAGGGAAACCAGTTCTTGCAAAAGGTCGGTAATGTTTGAGCCTTTTAATACAACCATGCGCATTACCCGCATAAAATAGTAGATCGGATTTAAGCGGTCGATACTTTGCGCCCAGTCGGGCATACTTTCAACCGGAGTAAAAATTCCCCCATCAAAATAAAAATCATCATAAAAAAGAAGCTGACAAACATGACCTGCTGCTGGGTGTCGGCAACCGTAGAAATAAATAATCCGAGCCCGAGTACACCGATGAGGTAAATGCCGGCCATAAAAAACAAGGTGAACAGACTACCAACAATAGGAAGATCGAATACCAGCCAGGCAATTAATAATCCAAATGCCAGATCGAACAAGCCAATTACCCAAAACGGAACAAGTTTGCCAATAATAAACTGGTATTTTTTTAGCGGTGTTACGTTCAGTTGCTCAATGGTGCCAATTTCCTTTTCGCGTACCAGGTTCATTCCCGACATAAACATCCCGATAATAGTAACAAGAACGGCTAAAATGCCTGGTGCCATAAACCATTTATAATCCAGCTCCGGATTGTACCAGTAGTTCTCAGTTATTTCAACATTTGTAGGTGGTGTAAATTCAGGTATTCCTTTCCAATCGGCAATAATATCTTTGTTGAAATCGCTGATGATGTTTGCCGAATAAGCATAAATCAATTGTGCCGAGTTGCTTTCGATAGCATTTATCAAAAGTTGAACTTTCGACTCGTTGTTACGAATAAGGTCGCGTTCAAAATTAACCGGAAAGACAAGAATGACATCTGCTTCGTCATTTAAAAGCTTGTCTTCCGCAAGCTTCTCAGATTGTTCTAAATGATGGACATGAAAAAACGGAATTCCATCAAATTTGGCGATTAGGTGCCTAGAGTTTTCCGACATGTCGTGGTCAACCACAACCAAGTCGATACGCTTCATATCGTAGGTTGCCGCAAATACCAAAATCAGCATTTGCATTATCGGCACAACAAAGATCATCGGCAGGATGGTTTTGTTCCGAAATATTTGCCGGAATTCTTTTTGTAGGATATAGATGATGGTCTTCATATTATAACTGCTTCATTTATTTTGTCATTTCGAAGGAGGTACGACTGAGAAATCTGTTCATTTTCTTCGCTGTCTTTTTTTCTTGATCACTTTAAAGAACATCGTTAATCTGCCTGTTAAGGAATTTCCAGTCATTGTTAAATGTGCTGATGAGTTGTTCTTTTTCGCTCGTCTCCATTTTTTTAGTTCTTTTTCCCTGTCAATCGCTTCATTTATATTCTGAAAGTGTTCGTAATATATCAGATAATGGCAATTATATTTCTTTGTAAATCCAGGAATTGAGCCATTTTCATGTTCAAAAATCCTGTTCTGTAAATCGCCAGTCACACCGATATAGAGAACTGTTTTATTCTTATTGGTCACAATATAAACGAAATAGTTATGGTCTTTCATTTTTCTATTTGTTACAGATTTCTCCTCGCTTTCTCGTCGAAATGACAGAAAATTGCATAGGCAACTACTCCAACCTAATCTTAAACTTCTTCACACTAACCACAATAAAAAACAGTGTCATAGCAATTAAAACTGCTGTTTCTTTCCAGATGAAAAGGATGCCGGTTCCCTTCAGCATAATGGTTCTTACAATTGTTATAAAGTATCGGGCGGGCATTATATGACTAAAATATTGAAGCACTACAGGCATATTTTCTATGGGGAAAATAAAACCCGATAACAGGATGGTGGGCAGCATTAATCCGATCATTGAAATAAACATGGCTGCCATTTGGTTCTTTGCTGCTGTTGATATCAGAATTCCCAGGCAAAGTGCCATCATTATAAAGAGAATGGTTTCGAGCATTAGCAAAATGAAACTGCCAGTTACCGGTACGCCAAACACAAAACGCCCGATCAGCACAATAATAAAGGCATTGGCGATTGACAATAAAAGGTAGGGGAGCACTTTCCCAACAATAATTTGAACGGGGCGAAGTGGCGAAACAAGCAGGATCTCCATGGTTCCAAGTTCTTTTTCGCGGGTTATGGAAATGGAAGTCATCATGGCCGATATGAGCATTAAAATCAGCGCCATTACTCCGGGAACGAACATGTATGCACTTTTCATTTCTTCGTTAAAATACATGCGTACTTCAGGTGTAATTTGCATAGGCAGCTGCATTTCGGGATACAGTTTTCGGATGTAGTCGTTTACGATGGCAGTTGTGTAGGAAATGGCCAGCTTTGCAATGTTCGGATCGGAAGCGTCGGCAATTAACTGCATTTTGGCAATGCCTTCTTTTCCGAGTGTCTGCCCGAAATTGTTTTCAAAAACAATCACTTCCCGTACTTTCCCTTTTCGGAATATAGCGTCGATACCGTCGAGATTATCAAGATTTTCATCTAGTATGAAATAGCCCGAAGAAAGCAGTTTATTAGTTATTTCCTGCGTGGTTTCATCCTTTGACTGGTCGTAAATGGCAATGTGCACATCTTTGATTTCGCTTTTAATTACTGTTCCGAAGACAAGCAGCTGAACCACCGGAATGCCAAAAAGTATCAGCATCGTCCGCGGATCGCGAAAAATGTGGAAGAATTCTTTTTTTATAAATGATTTTAGTTGTTTCATTTTTCGTATTAATTACCAGTTGTCATTTCGAAGGAAGAATGACTGAGAAATCTACTTCATTGGGAACAGATTTCTCCTCGCAAACTCGTCGAAATAACATTGTTTTGTGGCTGTCATCTCGCTATTTTCAAAAACACTTCGTCCATGTTGGTTGCATTATATCTTTCTTTCAGTTTTGCGGGCGTGTCGAGTGCTTCAATTTTACCGGCATTCATTATTGAAACGCGGTCGCAATATTCGGCTTCATCCATATAGTGTGTGGTTACAAAAATGGTAATGCCGTTGTGAGCCGCTTCGTAAATCAGGTCCCAGAATTTACGACGTGTAACCGGATCAACACCTCCCGTAGGCTCATCGAGAAATACAATTTTTGGATCGTGAAAAATGGCCACCGAAAAAGCCAGCTTTTGTTTCCATCCCAGCGGCAAATCACCGATGAGCTTGTTTTTTACATTTTCCAGCTCCAATTTTTTTAGCAATTCCGACTCTTTTGCTTTGCGTTGTTTCCGGCTAATTCCATAAATTCCTGCATATAACTTAATGTTCTCCAAAATTGTCAGGTCTTCATACAGCGAAAACTTCTGACTCATGTATCCGATGTTCTTTTTTATTTTTTCGGTTTCCCGATAAATATCAAAACCTGCCACTTCCACCTCGCCCGATGTTGGTGAAGAAAGTCCGCATAGAATGCGGATTGCAGTCGTTTTTCCTGCTCCGTTGGCTCCAAGAAATCCAAAAATCTCACCCTTTTTTACTTCAAACGTAAGGTTGTCGTTTGCCGTAAAGTGGCCGAATTTTTTCATCAGGTTTCTTGCTGAAATGATTATTTCTTTTTCCATGATAGATAGTTTGTAGTCTTAGTTTTCAGTCACAGAAATCCATATTACTTATTTTCGTTACTGTCAACTGCGACTGTCAACTGTGACTTCTCATTGCTCCATTAAGTTCATAAATACATCTTCAATTCCGGCCGGAATTTCTTCCACTATTATCTCTTCATGCCCCAGATTTTGCAGATAAATATCGAGTTCGTTGGTTTTCACTTCGTCATTTAGTCCGGTAAAGTGAGCAAACTGGCCAAAGGCATAAACTGCTTCAGCTTTTTCGTAAGCACGTAAATCGTTAATCAGTTTATACATATTTCGGGCACCTACCTGGATAATCTTTCGTGGAAATTTTTTGGTTATGCGTTTGGGAGAATTCACATCTAAAATCTGTCCGTTTTGAATAAGTGCTACGCGGTCGCAAAGGTCAGCTTCATCCATATAAGGTGTCGACACCAAAATGGTAATTCCTTTTTGCTGGAGGTTTTTCAGCATCTCCCAAAACTCTTTACGCGAAACGGCATCCACACCAGTTGTAGGTTCGTCGAGTACCAGTATTCTGGGTTTGTGGATTAATGCACACGAAAGCGCCAGCTTTTGTTTCATACCACCCGACAATTTTCCGGCCCTGCGGTTTTTAAAAGGCTCAATTTGGTAATAGATATCACGAATCAAATCGTAATTTTCTTGAACGGTAGTGCCAAAAACAGTCGCAAAAAAGTTCAGGTTTTCTTCTACACTAAGATCCTGGTACAATGAAAAACGTCCCGGCATATAACCAACCATTTTGCGAATCTTCTTGTAGTTTTCAACCACGTCCAATCCGTCTAATTTTGCTTCGCCTGAATCTGGCAAAAGTAACGTCATGAGAATGCGTATCAACGTTGATTTACCGGCACCGTCAGGACCGATCAGTCCAAAAAGCTCACCTTCATTCACGTGCAGGTTGATGCCCGAAAGTGCCGTGGTTTCTTTGTACGACTTTGTTATGTTGTTTATCTCGATCATTTTTTTAGTTTACAGTCTCAGTCACAGTTGTCAGTCAAGAACCTTGCTGCTACCAAATTTTTCAGGATTGCTCATCATGTAGTTTAAAAGTTTGCCTATTTCCACACATTCGTTGTATAATTTCTCATGGATGTCGTTGCTGATGTATTTACAGGCAAAAGCAAAATCAAGCCAGGAAGCAGTTTCACTGTTCTCGCCATCGGAGTCGGTAAGTTTGCTTAAAAAGTGTTTTGGATATCGTCTTTTACGATACGCTTCTGCAATGTTGGTGCATGTTGAACGGGAAGATCTTCTAATTTGATCAGTTAACGAGTACTTTTCTTCTTTTGGAAATGTTTTAGAAACTTTAAAAATATCCATGGCCAGTTTAAATGCCTTTTGATATGCGATTAAATGTTTAAAATCCATAATATGTATTGTTGTTGTTACTGTTAACTGAAACTGCTAACTGTGACTGAATACTGCGGCTGATCACTTCCATCTCACTTCCCCCGGCATACCTATTTTTAAAGTTCCGTCATTCTTTACAGTTACTTTGACAGCGTAAACGAGTTTTACGCGTTCCTCTTTGGTTTGGATGATCTTTGGCGTAAATTCCGCTTCCGATGAAATCCAGGTAATCATTCCCGTGAAATGTTGGTTTTCGGTGGAATTTTGATCGACCAAAACATCAAGCTGCTGACCGAGTTTTACATGTGGAAGCTGGGCGCCACTAACATAAACTTTAAGTTCCAATTCGCTGATATCTGCAATTTTAAAAAGCGCTTTTCCGGCAGTGGTTAATTCTCCTTGCTCGGCGTAAGTTTCGAGAATTGTTCCTGAAACCGGCGATTCTATATTGCAACGACTTAACTGATCAATCAACGAAGTTTTTTGAGCTTCCAAAACTTCCTGTTCCTTGCTAATAAGCGTAAACTGTGTTTTTGTATTTGCAATTTGTTTGTCGATTACACTAATCTGTCCCTGAATATCGTCGAGCTGTTTTTGTGTGGCAGCTCCATCTTTTAGCATTTTTTTTATGCGTTCTTCGTTAATTTTAAGGTTTGCTTTTTGCTCTTCGAATACAGCAATCTGCGACTGAGTCGACTGACGTTTGGCCACTACCGCAGTTTGCTGCGCATCAAGTTGTAACAGTTGTAAGTGCAGTTGAACCGTATCGATAAGCGCTGTAGAAAAGCCGGCTTCAATTTTATCTCCTTTGTCAACATTTAGTTCAAGAATCTTTCCCGGAGTTTCTGCCGAGACAATAACGGTTTCCGCCTCGAAATTGCCATAGGCATCGGCTGTATCGTTATCCGATTGGCAGGCCATAAAAAGTAATGGCAAAGAAATAATGTAAAGTATCTTTTTCATGATTACGATGTTTTGCATGTATTTTTTAGTTCTGTGTTAATGTGCCTGGCAATGTTTTTCCTTTTATCAGGACATATTTCTCACGGGCTTCGTTGAGCTGAATCTTATGCAGTTCTTGTTTTAGTTTTGCAACGGTTTCCGCTTGTAATTCCTGAACATAGTCGGAAGTTGTAATTGTTTCGTTTTCAAGTTTTGAGGCGGCTGCTTTGGTAATCCCGGCACGTAGTTCTACCAGATCTTCGTCGTTGGTAATCAATTGTTCCAGTTTCCCGATCTGTTCTTTTTGTTGAATGAGTAACAGGTTAAGGTTTTGTATAAATGTGGCTTCCTGGCTTTGAAGCATTTCTTGTTTAAATTGCAAAACCTGTCTTTGTCGTGAAGTTTGTTTCCAGTCGAAGGCGTTCCACGAAACGCCCACACCCAAAAGGTAGTAGCCTTTAAATTCGTCGAGTAGCATATTCAGTCCGGGCTTGCCATAACCCAACTGTCCAAAACCGAAAAGCTTCGGATTTCTGGTTTTCGAAAGAAGATCGCTTTGAACTGCCAGCTGCTCTCGTTGAACGCCAAGCAATTGTAATTCGGGACGTAGTAATTCTGAATTGAATGAAAAGTTGGTTTGATAAATGAATGTTCCGTTTTCAGCAAATTGTTTTCCGGTAAGCAATTCAAGCATTTGGCGCGATGCACTTTTAGCTGCATCCAGTTCTACAATATTTTGATCAAGGTTGATTCGTTCGGCTTTTAGTACCATGGCTGCCGACGGCTCGGTTACTCCGTTTCGAATCCCGGATTCTAACCGACTCAATTGTTCGTCAATTGTTTTTAACTGTGCAAGAATTACCTCTTTTTGCTGCTTGACAACCAAAGTTGTAAAAAAGGCCTGTGCAACCTGTTCGTTCAGTTTGTAAAGTTCTACCTCAAGCTGACTAAGGTTGCTGTTCAAAATGGCCGTTTCCAGTGTTTTGTTGACCTTGGTAAGCCCGCCATCCCAAATGGTTTGCTGCAACTCGGCGTAGGTGTTGTAACGATTTTTCGATACGGTTGGTATGGTAATTCCCGGCATTGAAACCGGAACCTCGGTTACAGCTGATTGATAAGTGGCTTGCCCGTTTAACGTTACCTGTGGCAAATAGTTGGTTTCGTGGTTTTGTATGGAAAGCGAATTAATCTCTTTCCACAATTCCGACTGTTTCAGATTGGGGTAGTTTTGTCGGGCCCAAACATAACAACTGTCTAATTGAACATTGTTTTGGGCAACCGCCAATTGAAACGGAAATAACAATAGAATCAGAATCTTTCTCATTTTATTAGGATTGAGTGAAGGATAAATTCCTTGATAGTTACTTTTCTTTTTTGAATAAATTCGTCGTAGTTCGCCTTGTCCTTCTCGAAAAACATTTCCGAGAGAAGAGGTTTCCCGGCAATTGGGAAAACGCTCAGGCTTATAATATTAATGATGAGGTCGCGCGGATCCATTTTTCTGATTTTTCCGTTGTCCATTTCTTGCTTAAACATGGTTATGATTTGCCGGGGATTAATCCCGCTTTCTTTAATCATTCCGGCAAGAAATTCAGGATCGCGATGTATTTCTTTTAAAATGAATGTTGGAAGGAAAGGGGTTGTCGTCAGAATATCGATGTAGTTTTCGATAAAGGCGGCAAGCTTATCCTCAATAGGTTTGTCGGAATTTACCATGAGCATTATATTGGGCATAATCTTTCCAAAAACACTTTTGAAAATGGCTTCGAACAACTTTTGTTTCGATCGGAAATAGTAATGAAGCAAGGCTTTGTTAATCCCGGCTTCGTCGGCAATTTCTTGCATGCGGGCTCCGTCCATGCCTTTATGGATAAACACATTGCGGGCAGCGGCCAGAATCTTTTCTTCAGTATTGTCTTTTTTTATGGTTGTCATGAATTGTTATTAACTAAATAGTTTAACCAATTGGTCAAATGTAGAGGTTTGAATTCAATCAACCAAGAGATTCAACTAAATAGTTTAACCGTTTGGTTAATTTTTGTTCTTTTTAATATTGTTTTAACTTTACCTGATAACTAAATCAATTAAAACTTCAGTAATGACAACAACTTACAAGCTCTTTGGAATTGCCCTTCTGGCGTGTTCAATGCTTTTATCGGCATGTAATTCAAAACCCAAATCACAACAATCAGCTGAAAAATCGGGTGAGGAGTGGATTCAATTGTTCAATGGCAAAGATATAGACGACTGGACCCCAAAGTTTACTGGGTACGAGTTAGGTGTTAATTACAAAAATACGTTCCGCGTTGAAGATGGTCTGCTTCGCGTTTCGTATGACGATTGGGACGAGTGGAATGGTGAATTCGGGCACTTGTTTTACAAGGATGAATTTTCGCACTACCGTTTGCGGGTTGAGTATCGGTTTGTTGGGCCTCAATTAAAAAACGCGCCGAATTGGGCATTTCGAAATAATGGTTTGATGATTCATGGACAGACGGCAGAATCGATGGAACTCGATCAGGCATTTCCAACATCAATTGAAGTACAGTTATTAGGCGGCGTTACCGGACAAGGCGAGCGTCCAACGATGAACCTTTGTACTCCCGGAACAAACGTGGTGATGAACGGAGAATTAATTGAACCACATACCATCAACTCGACTGCCGAAACGCAGTATGATGACAAATGGGTGACTGTTGAAGCAGAAGTGCATGGTGGAGAACTAATCCGTCATTTTGTAGACGGAGTAGAAGTGTTGCATTACGAAAAACCACAGCTTGATCCGCGAGATCCTACTTACGAAAAACTTCTACCGGCCGATGGAAATAAAATGCTAACAAAGGGTACAATTTCTATTCAGGCTGAAGGTCATAGTACTGATTTCAGAAAAATTGAATTGCTGGTTTTGGCTGAGTAATTAATGTTGTTCTTTTTGGGCGGCCAGCTTCTGCTCTCTGCGGTTGGCATAGTTTAGGCTAAGCAAGGATACGGCAATAACTACCATTCCGATAATTGATGCGAGATCAGGTTTTTCGTTACTCAGCAAGACCCAGCTGAGTGCCGCACCTGAAACGGGAATCAGGAACTTCCACACATTTAGTAACGAAACTTTTACACCCGGCCGTTTCAGCAATGAAAACCAGATAGTGATGGCGGCTGCGGATAAAAAGCTTAGCCAAGCCAATGCATACCAGTATTGTGGAGGGAATGGCCCCAAATGAATACCTTCAACAGGAATGGAAACTACTGAAAGCATTAAACCTCCAATAATCAGCGAAGTGGAACTTAAAACAACCGGGGAAATTCCTTTTGAGTGTTTAGAAACCAGTACGTTGGCATAGCCTGAAACGATGTTGTTAACCAATAAAATGGCAATACCAATGTATTCAAGGTAACCACTCATTTCAACTTTTGTGCGGCCGAGTGTGATAATTGCAATGCCAACTACGCCAATTAAAATGCTGAATGTTTTTAGCGGCGTCATTTTGTCGTTGTTAAACGAGAAGTGGGCAACCAGTGCTATAAAGAGTGGTTGCGATCCAACGATCATTGCCGATAGCGAACCGGGAAGCAAATTTATACCACTGTAAAACAGCGCATATTGTGCAAATATTTGCACCACAGAAAGCAGCAAGATGAATTTCAGGTTGTGTTTTAATTCAGCGAAATAGCGTTTAGGTTTTCCGAAGTACAAAAACATAAGCAGCCCGGAAATGGTAAAACGAATGCCTGCAAACTGGAATGGACTATGATATTCCAGGCCTATCTTAACTCCCGCAAAAGCGGTCGACCATAAAAGGCAGGCAACGATGGCTAAAAATGTTGTTGTGCGGAAAAGATTTCTCATGCGATAAATTGAAATGCAAAGGTGACTATTTTCTGATAAAAACCGGACGTATAGGTCTGAATTCTTTAAGATAAGTTTACTGACGTTTTAAAAATAGAACATAAAGTATAAAAATTCAGTTTTTCTTTATGAAAGCTATATAAAATAGGGGGATTCGCAATGCTGAAAGCTGCCATACTTGCGGAAAAAGGATTAACTTGGCACATCATTTACCAGAATTATTTTTTCAATGGAAAAACGAATTATCAACAACTACGAAGAGTTTGAGGCCCTTTTGGGGCAGGTTATAGGAGTTTCAGATTATGTACAGATAACTCAGGACCAGATAGATAAATTTGCAGATGCCACGCTTGATTACCAGTGGATACACACCGATCCGGAGCGTGCAGCCAAAGAATCGCCGTTTAAAACAACCATTGCACATGGTTATTTATCGCTGTCGATGTTAACTTACCTTTGGTACAATGTTGTTGATGTAAGAAATGTAAAGATGATCGTAAATTACGGTATCGAGAGTTTACGTTTCCAGCAACCGGTAAAAGTGAACGATAAAATCAGGGCAACGGTATCGTTAAACGACATTAAAAACCTGCGTGGAATTGCTAAGATTCAGGTGAAAATTGTGGTTGACATTGAAGGCGAGCGGAAACCGGCCTACGATTGTTTGGTAAATTTTCTTTACCACTTTGAATAAACAGATATGAGATGTTAGAATTGAGTCGTGAGAGTTTCTCAGTACTCAATTCTATTTACTTTTAATCTTTTCCAATAGTCCTACAGATGCATCTTCCAGCAGATCGAGTACCAGCTCAAAACCATCGGCACCTCCGTAATACGGATCAGGTACTTCGTCGTATTGACCATCGCTGCTAAAATCTGTCATCTTATGCAGTTTTTGCAAGTCGTTGCCATTGCGGGCCATACTTTTTAAGTTCTGCATATTGCTGTCGTCCATCCCGATAATGTAATTGAAATAATCAAAATCGGAATGCGGATCAAACTTCCTGGAAATACTCGTCAGGTTATAATCACGACGTATGGCGTGCGATTGCATCCTTCTGTCAGCAGGTTCCCCGGCATGCCAGCCCGAAGTACCGGCGGAATCCACCTCAAACTGTTTGCTTAATCCTGCTTTTTTTACAACGCCGTTAAACACCGCCTCTGCACTTGGCGAACGGCAAATGTTTCCCAGACATACGAAAAGTACTTTTGTTTTATCCATGATTCGATTCTGTTACAGTTTTGGAGTTCATCCCCCAACTCCTTTGTCGTTTTCCCCCTTCGAAGGGGGATTAAGGGGGATGAGCTTTCAATAACTTTGAAATTATGCTACAAGATTATTCTTCCGAGTTCCAAATCTCATAAGACTTTTTAGCCTGATTCAGCAACATTTCGTAGCCGTTTTTAACTGTGGCTCCTTTGGCTTGTCCTTTGGCCATAAACTGCGTTACTTCGGGATTGTAAACCAGATCAAAAAGCAAATGCTTGTCGGTTATGAATTCGTAAGGAATATTCGGGAAAGTCTCTACTTTCGGGTAAGTTCCCAGTGGTGTTGCATTAATGATTAGCAGGCGTTCACTCATCAACTGCTCATTGATGTCTTCGTAGCGGATTTCTTTTTCCTTCAACTCTTCAATCGATGCCGAAATATATTCGATACCCAATTTGTTGAGTACATATTTTAATGCTTTCGAAGCGCCTCCTGTTCCCAAAATCAGTGCTTTTTTGTGGTGATCTTTTAAAAGCGGCTTCAACGACGATTCAAAACCAAAAGTATCAGTATTAAATCCTTTTAAATGCACACCGTTTTCGGTTCGAGTAACACGAATCGTGTTAACAGCTCCAATCTCTTTTGCCGAATCATTCAGCTCATCCAAATAAGGAATTACCTGTTCTTTGTATGGAATGGTAACGTTAAACCCGATCACCTCCGGATTGGCTTTTACCACATCCGGGAATTTAGTTATCGAATCAATTTCGAAATTGTCATAAGTTGAATCTATCTTTTCCGTTTCAAATCGTTCGGTGAAATAGCGTTTCGAAAATGAGTGGGTGAGCGGGTAGCCTAATAATCCGTATCTTTTCATGTTTTGATTTTTTTTACTGAGTACTGTAAACTGAGACTGCTTACTTCTTTAATTTTTTTCCAATTCCTTCAACAACAAAAATGAGTGCAAATCCGGCAACTGCCAATAGGATTGCTCCCAACAACCAGGCTTCGTGACCTGTAATTTGTTCGTAGGTTCCGGGTAAAATATTTCGTTCGGCGATGGGTTTTAATTCGCCATGACGATCAATGATTGTTTGAGTAACTTCTTTCCAGGGCCAAACTTTGTTTAGCGATCCTACCATAAAACCGGCCAAGACAGCAATGGTTGTGTTATGGTATTTTTTCAATAGCCACGATAACACATTTGAAAAAGCAATAATTCCAACGGCAGCGCCAATAAGGAAAGTGAGGATCACTGCAATGTTCATATCGCCAACTGCTGAAAGGATGAATTTGTACATTCCCAGCAGTACTAAAATAAAACTACCGGAAATACCGGGCAGAATCATGGCACAAATGGCAATGGCTCCCGACAGAAAAATAAACCAGTAGCTGGTGTTTGCTTCGGCAGGTGTGATTACTGTAATAAGGTATGCAATTACAATTCCGGCCAAACCGCCAATTACAGTATCTGCTTTCCAGCGTTTTATGGAGCGTGCCACATAAATAGCCGATGCAACGATCAGTCCGAAAAAGAACGACCACACTAAAATAGGGTAGTGGTGAAGCAAATATTCCAATCCTTTAGCCAGCGAGAATACACTGATGCCTACTCCGATAAAAACACTGATAAGGAAAGTTCCGTTTATAGCTTTCCAGAACTCGGCCAGTTTGAAACTAAGCAACAGTTTTATTGCGGTTAAGTTGATCGATTTTATCGAGTTAATCAATTCTTCATAAATACCGGTTATAAAGGCAATTGTTCCTCCGGAAACGCCCGGTACTACATCGGCAGCACCCATTCCCATTCCTTTTAATGCCAGTGTTAGATAATCTTTTGCTGATCTGTTCATTTATGGTCTGAATTTGTAACGGTATAACTTTTTTATTTCGGGACGCCAAAATACAAAAACAAATTGTAAAACAGGGACTAGAAGAAGAAGGTTGACTCCTTGATCCTTATTTTGATCGGGGATTTAATAAATTGAATAAAGATTGATCTGCAATTTGTTATTTATCGCCCCGGCGAAAATCGTCAACAACCTTTTTAAGCTGTTTACTTTTTAAAGCTTTTGGATAAATATCAAAGAGATAGTTGATGTTTTCAAAATCCTGAAGCATTGCCGATCGTAACCACTCGTAGGCCTCCTTTCGTTTCTGTTCTCCAAGTAATAATGCTACTAAACGGTATTTCAGCATCGAATCATCGTTGTTATCAATGGCCTTTTTCAGAATTCGAATGGCACCTATTGTTTCTCCGTGCTTCATTAAAGTCTCTGCCCAGGTGAGCCAGATCTCCGTATTTTCAGCATCAACGCGCACACCTTGTTTAAAAGCTTTTATTGCTTCATCCAAATTATCAGCATCGTTTTGTACTTTACCTAAAGTCAGCCAGTATTCCGAATTTTGCTTGTCGATTTTTATGGCCTTCTTGATATAGTCGATACTTCTGTCGTACTTTTTCGCGATCCACATAATCAGCCCCACTCCAAAATGTGCGGTGTCATTTTCCGGATTTATCGAAATTGCTTTTAGGTAATTGTGTTCCGATTGCAACTGATCGTCCAGATTCAGATAACATTCGCCAATGTAACAGTAAGCATCGTCGTTGTCAACGTCAAATTCCAGAAACTCTCTGTATTTATCGATTGCTTCTTTAAATCGTCCCGAATTGGCCAGTGCGTTTCCGATATTGAACAACGCCATATGGAAATTCTCGTTAATGGCCAGCGTATATTCATAAGCCTCAATGGCTTTATCATGCATATCGGCTTTATTATAGACAATGCCCAGGTTAAACCACGCTGTGTAATTGTACACATCGTTATCAATAAAACGATTGTAATATTTGATGCTTCCCTTGTAATCGCCAATCTGGTCGGTAAAAAATGCCAGATCGTACAATGCCAGCTCGTGTTTCGGATTCAGTTTTATGGCCTTTTTGAAATAGGAGATTGCCTGACTTATTTCGCCAATCTGAATAAATGCTGATCCAACGTGGTATAAAATATCGTCTGTTTCTCCATTCCCGGTTTTGATCGCTTTTTTGAATGATGCTTTTGCCAGGTCCTCGTTCCCCATAATCAGCGATGCTGATCCTTTTAACAGGTGAACATCGGGATTGGTATTTTCAACTCTTTCAGCAAAATCGAGGTATTTTTGAGCCTGATCGTATTTGCCTTTGCTCAACAGAATTTGTGCATATTTTAAGTGAAGAGGAACCGCATTTGGATGGATTTGTATGCCTTGTTTTGCCGCAATCTCAGAAGACTGCAAATCGCCTTCTTCCATCAGTAGCTCAACAATTCCTTCAAATTCCGACACATCGAAATACTTTAAGCGGCCTGAGACCAAAGAGCTCTTAAAGCGCTTAAGTGCCTCACTAATATCTTCTTCCCTGAAATTATCTCTTTCCTCGTTCATCGTAAAATAAGTTCGCGAAATTAATAATTCGGCCCGAATCTCAAAAATAATCTTACAAGTGTTGATCGCGCAACAGGTCGTTCACCGTTTTTACCGGGTTGAAAGTTTCAATCGGAACCTCTACAAAAAGGGTGTTCCAATTGCTCATTGCTCCGTTCCATAAGCCCGGTAATTCCTGTGCTTTCAGCTCTTTCCCGTCTTTCGATTTTTTTGAAATAAAACCGGTTGCGGGATCTGTGAATTGGGTGAGATCGTATTTTTCTCCTTTGTAATTTTTTACTGCACAAACCAAATCAACCGGATTAAAGTGAGTGGCGTGCTGAACAATATCTTGTTGCTGAACACTGTCCGGATCGATCTGCGAACTTTCAACTACCTGCAACGAAACGGTTCCGTCGGCATTCATTGCCCAGAATGGTCCGCCACCCGGTTCGCCTTCATTTTTCACCATTCCGCACACACGCAATGGGCGGTTGTATTTTTCTTTCAGGTATTGATAAAGTTCTTCGCGCTCAGTGTAATAATGATTTTTGGCCGGTTTGGTATTCAGCGTAAACTCCAGAAAGTTCGCTGCTTCTGCCAAGAAATTACTGTTGAGTGCTGTATAATGTTTCTCGTTTAATTCTTGCTGATAGTAGAACAACTTTTCCTGATGTTTTAATAGTACCCCTGCCAAGCCTTTCTTAAAATCGATGGTTGGCTGTTTTAAACGATCGGGAACAACATTATCAATGTTTTTTATGAAGATCATATCGGCATCCAGATCGTTTAGGTTTTCAATTAACGCACCGTGGCCTCCCGGACGGAATAACAAACTGCCATCAGTATTTCGGAATGGTTCGTTTTTCAAATCAACGGCAATGGTGTCGGTTGATGGTTTTTGCTGACTGAAAGTAACGTCGAACTCAACTCCCAACAGTTGTTCGTATTTGTCTTTTATTTCTGCCAGCAAAGCTTCAAAACCCGGTTGATGTTCGGGTGAAACAGTAAAATGCAAACTGGCTTTATTGTCGCTGTCGGCTGCATATTTTGCACCTTCAACCAAATGCTCTTCAAAAGGCGTTCTTGCACCATTTTCATACGAATGGAACTTGAGCAGTCCTTTTGGTTTAGCTCCATAATTAAGCCCATTTTCGTTTAACAGATAATCGAGCTTACTGGTGGCCGAAAGTTCTGCACCATCATCAGCAACGGCTTTTTTTAGTTCCTCAGCAAAAGCAAATTTATCAAGTTTAGTAACGTACTGCGCGGCATCTCTGTTGGCGGCGAGTACATCTTCGTGAGGCTGATTTTGGAAGTCTTCCAATGCCTGAAATAATGCTTTGAACATGCGGCTTGCAGCACCTGAGGCCGGTACAAATTTTAAGGCTTTTGTTCCGGCCGCAATTTTTGCATCATAACGTTCCCCTCTCTTTTTTAAATCTTCCGCACTTAAACGGATAATCCCTTTTTTCACCGAAGCGGCATCTTGAATGGGTAAGTAGGGGAAGCCTTTTTTAAAATTTTCTATCTGATTTTGCACGGTTTCTAATTTGCTGCCGCGCTGTTGAATTTGCTGCTTATCTTTTTCTGAGAACATATCTGCCTGATTTTTCCTTAAAAATAAAGATTTGAAGCTGTATTTGAAAAGCAAAACCGTTGATATTCGCGGAAAGTTTTCAAGAGTTGTTGATAAGTTTTTTCAAAAATCAACAAAAGGTTCTTTGCTATAAAGCTATTGGCTGCGAGGAACAATATTTTGCTCTATCGAGCGGATTTTACTATTTGGCTTAGCCCAAATAGTAAACACAAAACCCAAGGCTGCGCCCGCTTCCCTCGGAAAAGCTACGTGGTGCCGGCTAAAATTCCTGAAACTCGTCGTTCCTCCTCAAACATCAGTTATTTTTTACGCCAACACCACTTGTTTTCCGGCTCACCGACCGAGGCCGAAGCTTCGAAGCCACTTTCCGGTTTTACCAGCTTTTAAGGAGTGGAACGGCCTCTTTTGGTCTTTGCCCGGAGTTGAAATAAAACCTTAGTGAGAGCGGGAAGCTCCGAGTCGACGAGGAGATCACCCGTCCGAACTTTGGTTTTATAAAAATGTAGGGTAAAGAGCAAAAGTAGCCTTGAACTTTCTGCTTCGTCTTTGCTTTAAGGCAAAGATGAAGGCCTCCGGCAGGAGAATCACAATTTTACGTACTTTTGCAATTTCAAATAAATGGGGATGCAAAACGTAATATACAGCTGGGGACACGACAGGCGATACAACGATTTTCCAACATATTTCAGAACACTTTTTTCTGAGCGGGTGCAAAAAGTTTCAATTGATGCCGGCTTTACCTGCCCTAACCGCGACGGGAGCAAGGGAGTTGGCGGGTGTACTTATTGTAACAATAAAACGTTTAAACCCACTTATTGCAACCTGGAGAATAGTGTGACCAGCCAGGTAGAAAAAGGCATTGCTTTTTTTGCAAAGAAATACAAGTCGATGCGGTTTTTAGCATATTTTCAGGCGTATACAAATACCTACGCTCCTATTGAGGATTTAAAGCGTTTGTACGAAGAAGCGCTGGAGCATCCGAAAGTTGTTGGCCTGGTTATTTCAACACGTCCCGATTGTATCTATCATGAATTGCTGGATTACCTGGCCGAATTAAGCAAAAATGTTTATGTGATGATTGAGGTGGGGATGGAGTCGCATCTCGATAGAACGTTGGAAAATATAAACCGTGGGCACAGCTTTGCTGAAGCTGCCTGGGCAATTGAAGAAACTGCGAAACGTGGCATCAACAACTGCGCACACATGATTCTTGGTTTACCGGGCGAAACACGTGATGAACTGCTCGATCAGGCAAAAACGATTTCGAAATTGCCGGTGAAAAATTTAAAGCTGCATCAGTTGCAAATTCACAAAAAAACGCTGCTGGAAAAACAGTTCCAACAACATCCTGAAAATTTTAAGCTGTACACTGCCTATGAATACATTGATTTGGTAATCGATTACCTGGAGCTTTTAAACCCTGAAATTATTGTGGAACGTTTTATCAGCCAGGCACCACCCCAAATGCTGATCGCTCCGAAATGGGGATTAAAGAATTTTGAGTTTGTTGCTAAGGTCGAAAAACGATTAAAAGAGCGTGATACGTGGCAGGGGAGGTTGTTTGAAAAATAAAGCCCCGAAGAATTAATCCCGGGGCTGTGATATTCTGACTTTTGAATGTTCTGTCCTCAAGCAATAATAAAGTTGGCAGGTTAGCTGTCAACCGAGCCAAATACCTTCTTAAGCAAACTGGTTACACGTGCCTCCGGATCTTCCCTGATCAGCTTCTCTTCTCCGGCAATTTTCAGGAATACACCGTCAAGGGCTTTGGCTGTCAGATAGTCCTCCAGTTGTGTATCAACTTCTTCCAGACCCGCTGTTTGCCCAATAAATGAGCCCGCAACCTGGTTCCATTTGCCAACCAGTGTATCCCAGCTTTCTTTGGTTGATACGCCTCCAACTAACTCTTTCTCAATCGAAGCCCTAATTTTTGGACGATAAAGCTCGAAAAGCTGACTGTAGGTCGTTTTGTGTAAATAAGCCGTTGCAGCGTTGTCGTTGCCTTTTAAAATTCCCATGGCATCGTTGAATGTCATGCTTTTTATGCTATTCACAAAAATTGGCGCGGCTTCTTTTGCGGCATCTTCGGCTGCACGGTTTATTTGGAGTAGAACATCGTCTAGCAGTTTTTGTCCGCCCGGTACTTTGCTAATATTATCAACAATAATATCTGCTTCGGGTGGAAGTAAAATTTTTACCAGGTTGTCTTTGTAATAGCCGTCTTGTGCACCTAAAATACTTACGGAGTTGTTGGTGCCGGTAACAAGGGCCTCTTTTAATCCTGCAATAATTTCAGACTGCGTTAAGGGAGTCTCACCTTCAAGGGTTTGCTGGGCAATTTGCATTACTTCGGCGCAGCCCGATAGCACAATTGCTACTGCCAGCGTTAACATTCTAATTATCTTCATTTAGCGTTGTTATTTTGTTTTTTATTGAAAAGCTGTTTTACAAGATCTTCGCGTCCTTTTGCTTTTAGGTCGCGTATAATTTTATTACGAAATTCTTTTTTGTACCAGAAAAAGAACTGGCGTTGTTGTTCTTTGGCATTTTTATTTCGGGCCGTGTAAATATTCTCCATCGTATATGGATGATAACCCGAATAATATACCACGGTTGCCAGTGTCATTGGTGTGGGCGTAAAATCCTGCACCTGCTCCAGCCTGAAATTCATGTCTTTGGTCTGGATAGCCAAATTAGCCATATCTTCCGATTTACTGCCCGGATGGCTTGAAATAAAATACGGAATCAGTTGCTGATTGAGTTTTTCTTCCTTGTTTATTTTTATGAATTCCTGATTCAGTTCCTCAAACAGTTTAAACGACGGTTTCCGCATAAATCTCAGCACTTCGTCCGACGAGTGTTCCGGAGCCACTTTTAACCTTCCTGAAACATGGTGTTTGATTACCTCGCGCAGGTATTTTTTGTTGTTTTCGTTAACCTCTTCGTTGTTGGTTCTCTCCAGGATCATGTCGTAACGGATACCACTACCAATAAATGCTTTTTTAACTTTTGGGTTATGCCGAACTTTTTCATAGAGATCGAGCATTGGTTTGTGGTTGATATCGAGGTTTTTACAAACCGACGGGAAGATACACGAAGGACGTTTACATTTTCTGCAGATCTCCTCGTGAATACCTTTCATTTTGTACATGTTGGCCGACGGGCCACCCAAATCGGAAATGTAACCTTTAAAATCTGGCATTTCGGTTACTTTCTCCACCTCTTTTAAAACCGATTTTTCTGATCGGCTGGCAATAAATTTTCCCTGGTGTGCCGAAATGGTGCAAAAGGTACAACCGCCAAAACATCCGCGGTGAATGTTTATGGAATGCCGGATCATATCGTAAGCAGGAATGGCACCTTTATTATTGTAGCGCGGATGTGGCAAACGTGTGTAAGGCAAATCGTAAATACGATCGATCTCTTTTTCTTTAAAAGTGGGCCACGGCGGATTTACTACCACTTTTTTATCGCCTATTCGCTGCACCAGTTTTTTGGCCTCCATCTTGTTCGATTCCTCCTCGATGTGCATAAAATTGCGGGCAAACTCTTTCTTTTCCTGTAAACAGGTATCGTGCGATGCCAGCTCCAGCTCGTCCCAGTTCTTTTTGGTGGCGTAAGCTTCGTCGGCTCTGGCCATAAAAACGGTTTGAGGAATGGTGGTCAAAGTTTCGATAGGAATACCGCGTTTTACCAGGCGCGCAAAATCAACAATCGATTTTTCGCCCATGCCGTAAAATAACAGGTCGGCTTGTGTATCGGCTAAAATCGAGGGCATTAAACAATCCGACCAATAGTCGTAATGCGTTAAACGGCGCAACGAAGCTTCAATTCCACCGAGTACCAGCGGCACATCGGGATATAGTTCTTTTAATATTTTCGAGTAAGTAATGGTGGCGTAATCCGGGCGTTTCCCAATTTGTCCGCCCGGAGTGTATGCATCATCAGATCGTTTACGTTTTCCGGCCGTGTAATGGTTTACCATCGAGTCCATGTTTCCTGCCGTTACAGCAAAAAACAGGTTGGGTTTCCCCAGTTTTTTAAAATCGCGCAAATCGTCGGTCCAGTTGGGTTGCGGAACAATTGCTACGCGCAATCCTTCGGCTTCCAGCACCCGCCCAATAACGGCTGCTCCAAACGATGGATGGTCAATATAAGCGTCGCCGGTAAATAAAATTACATCCAGCTCCTCCCAGCCCATTTGTTTCACTTCCTTCTTCGATGTGGGGAGCCAGTCTGTAATATGTAGTTTGTTTTCTGTCATTAAATAAAATTATACCCTTATAACAAAGAAAGTTCAAATATGATTAAAAAATATTTTACGGTGGTCAAAATGCTGGTTTTAGCTAAAAAGCGCAACCCTAAAATAATTACATAGTATTATTAAGTTAACGATGTTAATTCAAAAAAGCTTTTATTTTTGTAATAACCTGAGTTCATCATTTAAATAGCTCAGGTAAATTGTGTATTTGAACTTAATAGCAATAAATGGAATTACCAGAGCCAAAGGATTTGTTCAAAGACCAACACCCTGCACTCGCCAACGGCGATTATTTCGCCAAGTTCCTCATGTTTATTCTTCGTTTTAAAAAGCTGGATAAAATTTATCAGCAAATTATAGATAAACAGGGCGTGGAGTTTATCGACGAGCTGATAAAAATGCTGGAGTTCGATATTGAATTTGATGAAGATCAGCTAAAAAAAATACCAAAAGAAGGGCCGCTGATTATTGTTGCCAACCATCCGCTTGGCGGTTTCGATGGTTTGTTGCTGATAAAATACCTGTCGATGGTGCGTAACGATGTGAAAGTGCTGGCGAATTATTTGCTGAAAAAGATCGATGCTGTTTCGGAGTATTTTATGGAAGACAACCCGTTTGATGATTCGGGGCAAGGCAACTATTACGGATTAAAAGAAGCCGTTTCGCATTTGAATGATGGGGGAGTACTTTGTCTTTTCCCGGCAATTGATGTGCACACAAAAGATTCTTTTGGTGGTGTAACCGACAAAGTTTGGCAGTTTTCGGTGGTGAATTTTATAAAAATGGCCCGTGTACCTGTTGCTCCTGTTTTGTTTCAAGGTACCAACAGTCGTTTATTGCACCTGGTGGCTAAAATTAATCCATCGTTAAAAAGTGCGCGTTTGCCGTCGGAGATTTTGCGAAAAAAGCATAAGAAAATAAAGCTGCGAATTGGCAGCCCCATAAAAGTTGACGAACAGGATACTTACAAAGATGTGTACCAACTGGGGCGTTTCTTGCGTGCTAAAACCTATAGTATGGAGTCGGACATTGAAGTGCGGCGGTTTTTTAATTATGCACTGAAACCCAATGTAAAGCCCGATGAAATTATCGATCCGGTTCCGTTGGCAAAAATTCAGAAAGAAATTCAGCTTATAAAATCGAAACACACGTTGTTCACGCTAAAAAACTATACGGCGTATTGTGCACCGTCGGCAATGATTCCGAATATATTAAATGAGATCGGTCGGTTACGCGAGATTACTTTCCGCGAAGTCGGCGAGGGAACCAACCGCAGCATCGATATCGACGAGTATGATTTATACTACAACCAGATGTTTATTTGGGACGAAGATGAGGACCGGATTGTTGGTGCGTACCGACTCGGAAAAGGAAAAGATATTATGGAACAGTTGGGCCGACGCGGATTTTACCTGCATTCGCTGTTCCGTATTTCGGAAAATTTTAAATCTGTTTTAAAGGAAAGCATTGAATTGGGGCGCTCGTTTGTAATTAAAGAATACCAGCGTAAACCTATGCCACTGTTTTTGCTGTGGAAAGGCATTTTGTATTTCCTGCTAAAAAACCCGGAATACCGTTACCTGATAGGGCCGGTGAGTATCAGCAATAATTATTCGAAGGTATCGAAAGACCTCATTATTAAGTTTATAATGAAAAACCATTTGAACTGGCGTATGGCTCAGCATATTAAACCGCGCAACAGCTACAAATTTAAAAGCGACAATGTGGATTTGAACCTGCTGATGGAAAATGTGGAGCAAGATATTAACCGGCTCGACAAAACCATTGGCGATTTGGATGAACAGAATTCAGGGCTGCCGGTATTGCTGAAAAAATACATTAAACTCAACGCTGAGATTATTGGATTTAATGTAGACCCGAAGTTTAATAACTGCCTCGATGGATTGATTGTGCTCGACGTTTACAATGTTCCGAAAAACACTATCGAGTCGTTATCAAAAGAAGCCAATGACGGCTCTATTCTAGACCGATTTTATGGCAGCCGGGAGGTGGAATGACAAGAACCAAGGCAAAAGTTAAAAGGAGAAAGGTAAAAGTATCTGTCATCTCGACGAGGAACGAGGAGAGATCTATAACAAGTTTCCAGTCTCAGTAGACAGTTAACAATTATTCAATTTAACAATTTGTCAATTTGATGGGTTAACCACAAAGTTGCACAAAGGCGGCACAGAGTTTCTCCAAGAAAAAAAAATTGAAGCATTGACGTATTAAAGCATTCTCGCATTCAATCCCTCAATCCCTAACTCTCCTGCATAATTTTTTGTACGCGCCCTACTTCTCCGGTTTCTAGCATTACTTTTATTCCGTGTGGGTGGATGGCTGATTTTGTTAATATTTTCTGAACGATACCGCAGGTTAATTCACCTGATCGCTGGTGTTCTTTTTTAACAACGGCTACGTTTAAGCCGACTTTAATATTGCTACGTTGCTGGTTATTCATGTGCTAATTTTTTTGATTAATGCTTTGCACAAGCCAGGTAAGTTTTATAGGTAGTTTCTGCTATAAACAACTTTACTTTGCGTAAAGTTTTTCGCGCAGTGCATGAATTTTATCGTCATCAATATATTCGTCGTATGGCATTAGTTTGTCGATAATACCGTTTGGAGTTAATTCAATAATCCGGTTACAAACCGATGAAATAAACTCGTGGTCATGCGATGACATAAACACGTTGCCCGGATATTTCATCAGGTTGTTATTAAAAGCCTGAATCGATTCCAGATCGAGGTGGTTAGTTGGTGTATCCAAAATAAGTGCGTTGGCATCAAGCAATTGCATTTTTGCAATCATACAGCGCATTTTTTCACCTCCGGAAAGTACGTTTACTTTTTTGTAGATTTCTTCGCCGGCAAACAACATTCTTCCCAGATAACCGCGAATATAAATTTCAGTAGTGTCGGTGGTAAACTGGCACAACCAGTCGAACAAGGTCATGTCGCTATCGAAAAACTCAGAGTTGTCTAATGGCAGATAAGCTGATGTAATTGTCTGTCCCCACTGGTAAGTTCCTGAATCCGCTTCACGCTTTCCGTTAATGATCTCGAAAAAGGCGGTCATTGCACGATGGTCGCGTGACAGAAATACAATTTTTTCTCCTTTTTGTGCCGAAAATTCCACGTCTTTAAAAAGTGTGGTTCCTTCAATGCTGGCACTCAGGTTTTCTACATCAAGAATACGGTCTCCAGCCTCACGCTCGGGCGTAAAAATAATTCCCGGATACTTTCTTGTTGATGGTTGTATCTCATCCACATTCAATTTCTCCAACATTTTTTTACGGCTGGTTGTTTGTTTCGATTTAGCCACGTTGGCGCTAAAACGCGAAATAAACTCCTGAAGTTCTTTCTTCTTCTCTTCGGCTTTTTTGTTTTGGGCCTGCTGTTGACGTAGTGCCAGTTGGCTACTTTCGTACCAGAAACTGTAGTTTCCGGCAAACATTTTAATGTCGTTATAATCGATATCGATGGTGTGGGTTGAGATGGCATCGAGGAAGTGACGGTCGTGCGATACCACCAACACGGTGTTCTCGTAATTGGCCAGGTAATTCTCCAGCCAAACAACAGTTTCCAGGTCGAGGTCGTTGGTAGGCTCATCGAGCAACAGGTTGTCGGGATTTCCGAATAAAGCTTGTGCCAGCAATACACGAACCTTTTGGTTCCCGCTCATATCTTTCATCATCGTATAGTGGAATTCCTCTTTAATGCCCAGGTTACTTAATAACGTAGCAGCATCGCTTTCGGCATTCCATCCGCCCATGTCGCCAAATTTCTCTTCCAGCTCACCGGCTAAAATTCCGTCGGCTTCCGAAAAATCAGGTTTCATGTAAAGGGCATCTTTCTCTTTCATAAGATCCCAAAGCTCGGAGTGTCCTTTCATTACAGTATCCAGAACAGAGAACTCATCAAAAGCAAAGTGATCCTGGCTAAGAACCGACAGGCGCTCGCCCGGTTCAAGAGAAATGTGTCCTGCAGTAGCATCAATTTGCCCTGAGATTGCTTTTAAAAATGTTGATTTTCCTGCTCCGTTTGCTCCAATAACGCCGTAGCAGTTTCCGGCCATAAACTTCATGTTAACGTCCTGAAATAGTATGCGTTTGCCAAATTGTATTCTTAAATTCGATACTGTAATCATTGCCTAAATTTGTTTTCAATTTTTGCCCTTTTTTCAAAGGCGGTGCAAACGTAGACAAATAATTGATACTGGGTGTTAAGGTAATAACAAGTAATGGTGGAGTTAGTCTTAAATTAATATAGTTGGTTAGAGCAGCCAGTTGTTTGGTGAATTCGTTTCACTAGTGGGTATTAAAAATTAATAAGCGTTCTTTGAAATTCTTTGTTAGTCGTACTTGTAGCGATTTTTGATAGCGTGACGATTTGAATTGAAAATACGGATTTTTGCATGCAAACAAGCAATTATCCATGAACCAAGGCAAATATATCTTCGCACAACTTACAGATTTTTTACCCAGACGTGTATTTGACAGAATTGTCAGCAAACACAACGGGAATAAGTATGTGAGAACTTTTACATGTTGGAATCAAATGCTATGTATGGTATTTGGACAGCTAACTTCAAGAGACAGTATGAGAGATCTACTCTTAAGTCTTGAAGCTCATAAATCTAAATATTATCATCTCGGATTTGGTTCAACAATAACTCGAAGAAACCTTGGCAAAGCCAATGAAAAACGTAGTTATAAAATCTTTGAAGATTTTGCTTATGTTCTCATAGAGGAAGCACGCAAAAGCTGCTACAGATCGGATTTTGAAATCAACGTTGACGGCAATATTTATGCATTTGATTCATCAACAATAGATCTTTGTCTTAGCGTATTCTGGTGGGCTGAGTTTCGGAAAACAAAAGGTGGCATTAAACTGCACACTTTGTATGATGTTAAAACATCTATACCTACGTTCTTGTATATCTCAAATGCCAAAATGCACGATGTCAATGCACTTGATTTAATCTCATATGAGCCTGGAAGCTTTTATGTGATCGACAAAGCTTACATTGATTTTAAAAGGCTATATCATCTTCACCAGCAGCGGGCTTTCTTTGTTACACGGGCAAAAGATAACATGCGATTTAAGCGGTTGTATTCAAACCCCGTTGACAAAGCAACCGGAGTGAAATATGATCAAATCGGCAAGTTGGAAACTTATTACCCAAGCAAAGATTATCCAGAGAAGCTTAGGAGAGTAAAATACTATGATTGTGAATCAGATAAGGAACTAATTTTCCTTACCAACAACATGGAACTTAAACCTACCGAAATAGCTTATCTGTATAAGAAGCGTTGGGAAGTAGAACTGTTCTTCAAGTGGATGAAACAGCATCTGAAGATAAAATCCTTTTGGGGAACAACTATTAATGCTGTAAAAATCCAAATGTATTGTGCGATCATCGCATACTGTCTTGTTGCCCTAATTGGTAACAGGTTGAAAGTTAACCGCTCAATCTACGAAATCCTACAAATCCTTAGCATATCTCTACTCGATAAAACTCCTGTAAAAGAAGTGCTTACGAAATACGATTACAAAAATATCAAAGAACTAAAAAATAAACAATTAATAATCAGCGGGTTTTAAGTGCCCGCTAATGAATTCGTTTATTAAATGAATGGTTGATTTTTTGTTTTTCAGGCAAAAGAATAAAACCGACGGTTCAGATTTATCTTTTGCGCGTAAAATGCCCGTTTTGAAAATTCAGATGTTTGTTTTATTTGTAAACATCCATTTTGAAAATTTTTTTCATGTTTTGCGCGCAAAACAAGCATTTCAACTATTATCTTCCTTCGCGCCACGTCACACCAAAAGCTTATGTTACAGTTTTTACCAACTAACCGCCTGAAACATAAAAATTATAATTAGCTTTAGTGCACCAAATATTTTAACCGTGAATACGCGCCCTGAAATAACGCGAAAAAACAAGAGTAACATATTAAGTGTTTTTCATACCGTATGTGGTTATATGCCAGCTTAAAACAAAACCAGACCAACTAAATTTTACCGCAATCAGAAAAAAACATAAACGCCAACGCATAAGTTTTCCTGCCCTTCCCTGCAGTCATTCCCTCGTTGTAAAACACATGCTTTTTGCCGACGCGCACTTTTGAGCTGATGGGTTAAAATGTGCTAACAGAAAATAGTACTTTAGTGAATTAAATTTACAGACTGAGAAAAATTAAAATATGAGCTTGTTCCAGAAATCGGTTGAGAAAAAATATTTAAACGACCTTGACACGGCGTTAATCGACAAAAAATATGCTGATTTTCAAGATTATTTTGGCAATCCTGAAATTCAGGAAAACATACGAAATTCAAAAGAAGAACAATACCAGGGAGAATTCCTGATTGACTTGTTTGTAAATATTTTGGGTTACACTAAAAATCCCACACCAAACTTCAACCTGACAACCGAATTAAAAAACATAAGCAACAGTAAAAAAGCCGATGGTGCAATTTTGAAAGGCGACTATGCAACCGCCGTTATCGAATTAAAAGGAACAAACACCACCGATTTAGACAAAATAGAAACCCAGGCTTTCGGCTACAAAAACCACCATCCAAAATGTAAATATGTAATTACCTCGAATTTCGAGAAACTTAGGTTTTACATCCAAAATGCGGTTGACCACGTTGATTTTGATTTATTCAACCTGACACGGGAACAGTTTTCGTTAATGTGGTTGTGTTTGGCAAAAGACAATCTGTTAAACGACTTGCCTTTAAAAATCAAAGAATCATCGGTTTTACAGGAAGAAAACATTACAAAAAAACTGTATGCCGATTACTCAAAATTCCGTGAGGCGATTTACAACAACCTTGTAAAAAACAATCCTGAAACAGATAAACTTCTGCTTTTTAAAAAAACGCAAAAACTGTTAGACCGTTTTTTGTTTATCTTTTTTGCCGAAGACAGGTTGTTGCTCCCGCCAAATTCAATCAGCGAAATTGTAAAGCAGTGGGCTGACTTAAAAGAAAAATACGATGAATATTTCCCGTTATACTCCCGTTTTAAAAAGTATTTCGGTTACATGAACACCGGTTATAACGGGAAGAAATACGACATTTACGCATACAACGGCGGGCTTTTTAAACCCGACGAAGTTCTGGACAATATTACGATTGACGATGATATTTTGTATGAACACACGCTGCGCTTAAGTAGCTACGACTTTGAAACCGACGTGGATGTAAATATTCTTGGGCACATTTTTGAGCACTCACTGGGCGAAATTGCGGCTATTGCCGCAACAGGGGGGCATGCCCCCCTGTCGAAACAGCCTGCTGTTTCGATACGCAAAAAAGACGGCATTTTTTACACGCCAAAATACATTACCAAATACATTGTTGAAAATACGGTTGGGAAACTTTGCGAAGAAAAACGTACTAAACTTGGGATTGTTGACGAAGAATATGCAAAAGGCAGGAAAAACCGGAAAAAGGAAATTGTACGCACACTTGACAAAAAACTGGACGATTACCGGAACTGGCTTTTATCGCTAACAATTCTTGACCCAGCTTGCGGTTCGGGGGCGTTTTTAAACCAGGCGCTGGAATTCCTGATAAACGAACACCGGAAAATTGACGAGTTGCGCGGGCAACTTTTGGGCGGGGCAATAATTTTCTCCGACATTACCACCGACATTCTTGAAAAAAACATTTACGGCGTTGACCTGAATGAAGAATCGGTTGAAATTGCCAAACTCTCGCTGTGGTTGCGAACCGCACAAAAAGGACGGAAACTAAACACGCTTAGCAACAACATAAAATGTGGAAACTCGCTGATTGACGACCCCGAAGTTGCAGGCGATAAAGCTTTTAACTGGCACACTGAATTCCCGAATATTTTTCAGAAAAAAAAGAAAAAGGCATGGCATGTGACAACGGCCACCCACAACTCGAGAACATCGCAACGAATGTGGAACCTAAAAATCGAACCTGGCGAAGCGGTTTGGCTCGATGGGGAAAAAGAGGTAATGGTAACGCAGGCCATTCTCGAAATTGTAAATGAAGACAACCTAAATGTATTGGCATACAATATCTGTGGCGACCACATGCACATGATGCTGGTATGCGAGAAAGAAGAACTCAACGATATCGTTGCCAAAGTAAAAGGACGCTCATCGTACATGCTCAACAGAGAAATGGGAAAACATCCGTCTCCTAATGGAAACAAACCTGGCACAATGGTTCCAAACAGAGGGGTTAACCCCTCTGGACAGAAAGAGAAACCCCGAAGATATGCCGATGGAACAATATCGCCAACATGGACACGTAAATTCAATACCTCCTTCATCACCTCTGATGAAAAATTCGAAAATACCATTACCTACATAAAAAATAACCGCAACAAACACCAACTTCCTGAGAACAAGGAACTGCAAAAACTTATTGCAGAAATGATTTGCACCCGTGAACACGCTTTCCGAACTGAATACAAGGGTGGTTTTGATGTGGTAATTGGAAATCCACCTTATGTTGACATAAAAGGCTTAGAACCAGAACTCGTTAAGGATTTATTTGAAAAATACACAACTACTGAAAATAGGATAAATCTGTATTCGATTTTTATTGAGAAAGGTTATTCAATTTTAAAATATAAAGGTTTCTTCTCCTTTATTAATCCGAATTCTATTTTAGTTAATTCGTCGTACACAAAAATCAGAAAATTACTCATCGACGATATTACAACAATTATCAAATTGCCGGATGATGTATTTCCCGATGCCAAAGTTGAAACAATAATCTTTGAATTTAGAAAAGGTGGAAGTCAAGAGTTTGCAAAGACGTTAGTTTATCCGAAAGACGAAAAAATTAATTTTATCGATGAAAGTAAATTGTTGGTTCAAAACAAAAAGTTTTGGAAACAATTTAAAGCAGTTAATTATAATATTTATGTTTCAGACCAAGATATCGCCCTGTTACAAAAATGTGAGAACAACTCGGAACATCTTGAAAATGTAGCTGATTTTACTTTAGGAATTACACCGTATGACAAATACAAAGGTCATTCGCAGGAAACCATTAAAAACAGACTGTTTCATTCCCAAACTCAGCTTGACGAGACATACAAACCTTTAATAAGTGGAGGAAACATTGTTCGTTACAATGTTAATTCTCAAGTTGAAGAATACATAAAATATGGCGAATGGTTAGGGGCGATGCGTGAAGAAAGGTTTTTCCTTGAACCAAGGATTATAGTGAGGCAAATTGTTTCTGGCAGACCACCTCGGATTTATGCAGGCTTTACCGACAAACCATTTTATTTTACGCAAATTGGTTTTGGTATAATTCCGAAATCAGGGCTTCTTGTAAAATACCTTTTAACGTTAATAAATTCATCGCTTCTAACTTACTACCACAAATATAAATTCCTGGATTTAGAAAAGGAACTTTTCCAAAAAATATTAATTGCTAACTGTAAGCAATTCCCAATTAAATTGATTGGGGAAAACGAACAACAACCTTTTGTAGAAAAAGCTGACAACATAATCGAATTGATAAATAAACTTGACCAAAAGAAAGACAAGTTTATAAATCGGGTAAAAACGAATCTTGAAATTGAAAAAATTTCAAACAAATTAGATATTTTTTACGATTTTGATTTCAAAACTTTTCTTTCCGAACTTAAAAAGCAAAAAATAATTCTTTCTCTTGTTCAACAAGATGAATGGGAAGAATATTTCAATTCTTATAAATCCGAAATTAACCAACTTCAATCCGAAATCGAAAAAACCGACAGGGAAATTGACCGAATGGTTTATGAGTTGTATGGGTTGACTGAGGAAGAAATTAAAATAGTGGAGGAGGAGTAAATGGAGAAAGGGCAAAAAAATAAGAACGAAAGAGTTCAAATGGGTGAATACCAAATTTTGCCTCCATTTGCTAATGATGTGAAATTTGAACGGTTTGTTGTCGATTTGTTTAATGTTATTAAGAGTACTGATACTTTTTCACTATTTGGCAGAAAAGGGCAAAAACAACATGGATTAGACATAAGTTCAATTGAAGAAAAAACAGTTATACAATGTAAGTTAAAAGATATTCAAAGAGATGATAACAAAAACAGAAATGAACTTTTAGAAGATTTGGAGAATGATTTTGCTGAGTTCGTACAATTTAACAAAGACCATGGAAGCCACTTTACAAAGTTCATTTTTGCATCAACCTTTAAAAACGATACTGTTATTCAAATAGAATGTAATAAGAAGTCTACTGAAAACAATATTGTTGTAGATTACTGGTGCTGGGACAGACTACTTGAATATTTAGACGATGAACTTATTTTTAAATATTATCCAGGATTCATACAAATTATTAATAACTACTATGAAACAGCAGAAGAAAGTAGTGATAGGAATAATTCAGGTGAAGAATTGAAATCAACTGATGAGAACAAAGCCATTGATGATAAATTAATAATTAGCAAAACAATATATAGTGGAAGAGAAAAACTGCAAGAGAGATTAAAAAAATATCCCATTTTAGATAAAATTCATTTTCTTACAGAACGATTTTATCCTTTAACAGTTTTAAAACAAAACTCCATACCAGACTTGTTCCCATTCAATGAGAACCTGAACCATAAACAATCTCATTATATTAATCGTTACGATTTTGCAATTGCAAACGATGAAATAGCACAGTCATTAGAAAAATGGAATAAAACGTTTTCCAACTCCTCCACTAAAAAGGTTCAGGATATATTTTCATTTCTGGGATTCAACTTAATCAGAAAAATTTCAGGTATTAAAGTCAAAGAATTTGAATTAAATTCATTGGCCAATTCTTGTTCTTGTCTTTTGTGTGCATTCAACAATTTTAACCTTAAGGAGTTAGATAAAAGAATTATTAATAACAATTCTGATTATTTAAAAACAAAAAGCATCCAAGAACAATTAGAAAATGCATACATAAATTTCAGGGTATTGAATTTTGCAGATGCTTTCAACCAACTAAAACAAATCTTAGAGCTGGCAAATAATGACCAAAACGAAGAAAGAAAACAGATAACTGAATTTTTATGTAAATCCAATCTTCAAAATTTGTACTGGTTATGTAAAAATACTCCATACACAGGTGATAGTCAGCGAATATTAGAAGAGCTTGAAGAACCAAATCTTTACAACTACCTTTTTAGTGAGAATATTGATAAAGATGTTCGTACTCAATTGGAATATATGAGTAATGGGAAATTCATTAAAAGCATTTCTTATAAAATTGACAAATCCCTTAGCTCCATAAGAAAAAGTGTTGACTCCAATAGAAACGTTCAATTCCATATTGCTGAACTACTCTATAACCTGGGTTTTCTCTATACTTATATAAAAAAGAACTATTTGTTTTATGACGTTTTTGATGATTTTAAAGTTGTTGTTGAAAAGTCAATTGATGGCATATTTGCGGCATATAGTGTTCAGGATAATGTGCCAACAATTCGGAACTTTGATTTAATGTTTGGGTCGTATACAAAGATTGAAATTGATGATTTCATTCAATCGTTATGCATTTTTTATTGCGACACCAAGAATCTCATTTTAACATTCAAAAGGTACGACATACAAACACTTCCTATTAGTTCAGAGCAGTTAATTGAAAAAGCAATTAACCTTTGTCATTCGCCTGAGCTATTTGATAAATTTAGTATAGACAATGATTATCGTTACTTGTTTAGGAATCTGGAAACTGAATTTGAGAATATTCTATTTCTTGTTTCACAAATTGAAGATAATCCCGGAATTACTGACTTGTTTCGTGTGGTGATAAATTTACTTGCTAACTCCAGAAATAAGATGAACCTATTAGGTTTCAGACATCTACTTGCTGAAAAAAGAAAATTCATTAAGTCAGATGATTTGATAAAGCTCCTAACCATCGTAATTAGAAAATATCCGCATGAAGAAAAGCTTCTAAATAATATTGTATTTATTTTAGAAAAAAAGTACCCAAACGAAAAATTGTCTGATATTTCAATAATTGATGATGTCCTTAAATCTCAGGGGGTCAAATCACTATTTCTCATATGGTTTGTTTCTGATATTAACTTAAAGGCAAGAATTGAAGAAATAATCATTAATTCACTCAAGGAAAAATTTAATTTTTCAATTTATATTGACTGTTCACTAAATGAGATACTTTCATATAATTTATTTTTCGACGATGTTTTAGAATACATAAAAAAATCAAAAGCCAAAGGACTATATGAAAAGGTAGGCAATACATATAATACAGATGATTATAATGACTTCAACTATTTTATTCAGTTAGTTTATACCTTTAATATTCAAATACCTCAAAAATATCTTTTTGAATTTGAAAAATATTCAGATTATCACAAATTTCTTTTAAATCCAGAAAAATTTGACTATTCCAGTTTTAATATTGAGTGGTTATTCGTTTTTCAAACAAAATCATACTGGGAAAGATTTAAAAAAATTAAGAATATGAAGAAAACCGTTAAAACAGAATTGGACAAAAATTTTTCAAAGGAATTAGCGGAGATTTTTTATAAATATTTGAAATAAAACAAATGGATAATAATTCAGAAATACTACTCTACCAAACCGAAGACGGGCAAACCAAAATTGATGTTAGGCTGGAAGAAGAAACCGTTTGGCTTTCGCAGGCGCAATTGGGCGAACTTTTTCAGAAAGAACGTTCGGTAATTACAAAACATATAAATAATGTTTTTAAAGAGGGCGAACTGGACGAGGAAAAGGTATGTGCAAATTTTGCACACACCACTCAACATGGCGCTATAAAAGGGAAAACACAAATTAAAAACGTAAAACTTTACAATCTAGATGTAATTATTTCGGTGGGTTATCGGGTAAAAAGCCATCAGGGGACAAAATTCCGCCAATGGGCAACCGCCCGTTTAAAAGAATACATTGTGAAAGGTTTTACCATGAACGATGATTTGTTAAAGCAAGCAGGTGGCGGAAATTATTTCGATGAATTATTGGCACGCATCCGCGATATTCGTTCGTCGGAAAAAGTGTTTTGGCGAAAAGTGCTTGATATTTATGCAACCAGTATCGACTACGACCCATCGTTGGAAATGTCGGTTTTGTTTTTTAAAACAGTACAAAATAAAATGCACTGGGCAGCCCACGGACACACCGCCGCCGAGATTATTTACAAACGGGTAGATTCGGGGAAACCTCATTTAGGTTTGAGTAGTTTTAAAGGAAAGAAACCAACAAAACAGGAAACAGCAATCGCAAAAAATTACCTCAATGAAAACGAACTTGATATTTTAAACCGGATTGTAACTGCATACCTCGAACTTGCCGAAATTCAGGCACTCAACCAGGAACCAATGTACATGAAAGACTGGATCGAGCAGCTTGACACCTTCCTGAAAATGACAAGAAAGGAAATACTGAATCACGCCGGAACAATAAGTCACGGGCAAGCTCTGCAAAAAGCGCATGCCGAATATGAGAAATATAAAGAGTTATCGAAAAATGAATTGTCGGAAGTTGAAAAGCATTTTTTGGAGCAAATAACCGACACAACGAAAAAACTGAAAAACAAAAAGGGGGAAAAATGAAGCCACCACACTCCATCGCTTTGCTGCAAGGCACATTGGCAAAACGTACAAAGCCAACGCTAAAACCAAATTTTACCAAAGAACCCTTCAGCCCGTCCCGCTCCGAAGCTGACACAAAACAAATATTGTGGTAAAATTGAAAATATCGAATACAAAACACGATAAAAGTCTGGCATATAGTGTTTTGTGTATTTAACTGTGGGGGCAGTGCAAACTTTCAACGTCTCAACTCGCATAAACATACAATTTCCCGTTATTCCAAGCATCAAAAGGTACTCTACATAAACAAAAAGTCCCGCTCAAGCGAGCAGGACTTTTCAATATATCGTTAACTAATCGTTTATTCGTTTTCTTCAGGTAAACCATATTTGTCAACCACAAAGTCGATGTCTTTATCGCCACGACCACTTAGGTTGATCAGGATAGATTGTTGCTGTTTTTCTTTAGCCAACTTCAAACTGTAAGCTACAGCGTGTGCACTCTCCAATGCCGGAATAATTCCTTCCAAACGACTTAATTCGTAAAATGCGTCGATAGTTTCAGCATCGTCGGCAACACCGTAGTTTACTTTGCCCATATCTTTCAGCATACTGTGTTCCGGACCAACACCTGGATAATCCAATCCGCTGGCCACCGAATAAACCGGTGCAGGTTCGCCTTTTTCATCCTGCAGCGTGTAGCATTTAAAACCGTGGATAACGCCCGGTTTTCCGTAAGTTATGGTGCTGGCATGTTCGCCCAGTTTTGTTCCAACGCCACCCGGCTCAACACCGTGAAGTTCGGTTTCTTCAATATCGAAGAAGCCTGAGAACATTCCCATGGCATTACTTCCGCCGCCAACACAAGCTACAACGTGATCGGGATTTTCACCGGTCATTTCGTAGAATTGCTCTTGTGCTTCAATTCCAACAACACGCTGGAAATCGCGCACCATCATAGGGAACGGGTGTGGTCCAACCACCGAGCCAATACAGTAAATGGTATTTACCGGATCTTTTAAATAAGCCTCGAAAGCCGAATCAACAGCTTCTTTCAGCGTTTTTAATCCGTGAGAAACAGGAACTACTTCAGCACCCAAAATTTTCATACGAACCACGTTCGGATGCTCTTTGGCAATGTCAACTTCTCCCATATGGATTTCGCACTCCAAACCAAAATAAGCAGCTGCTGTTGCCAAAGCTACACCGTGTTGTCCGGCGCCGGTTTCTGCAATCAGTTTCTTTTTGCCCAGGTGCTTGGCCAATAAAGCCTCGCCCATACAATGGTTGAGTTTATGTGCTCCTGAATGGTTCAGGTCTTCGCGTTTAAGGTAAATGCGGCCACCGTATTTTGCCGACAAATTCTGGCAGTAATAAACCGGAGTTGGACGCCCCTGAAAGTGTTTGCGAATGCTGCGAAGTTCAGAAATGAAATTGTGCGATTTGCTGATGCTGTGGTAAGCATCGGTAATTTTATCCATTTCTTTTTGCAAATCGGGTGGAATGAATGAACCACCATATTCCTTATAGAATCCCTCCTTGTTAGGGTATTGCTTGAAATAATCAGTCATAGGTTTTTTGAATTTTAAAATTGAACCTACGAATGTAAAATTTTATCGCTTTAGGTTGATTCTAAATAGGGACTAATTCGGGATTTTCGGGAATTAGTAATACAAATATCGCTTGATTTTTTGAGTGGCCGTTTTTATAAAAGGTGTTGGATGAGAAATAAAATCCTGAATTTTAGAAAACTTGTTAACCCGTGAATTGATATATTGTTTTAATTCGATGCTTAACTCTTCAATTTTTTCATCTACATGCTGAGACATTTCCTCCATTTTATCTCCTAATTCAGAACGCATTTCTTTTACCTTTTGCTCGAGTTCATCTCTGTTGAAATGCACCAGGGCTACCAGTTTCCCTTTTTTCTGAATTACCACCGATTCCACCACATGTCTGAAATTATTGATGATGGATTCAATTTCTTCGGGGTAGATATTTTCTCCGTTGGCACCAACGATCATATTTTTCAACCGACCTTTATGACTTAGCCAGCCGTCTTTATCAAAAACGCCAAGGTCGCCGGTTTTAAACCAGCCATCTTCGGTTAATACACGTTTTGTTTCTTCCGGGTTTTTGTAATAGCCCAACATCACATTTGGCCCTTTTACCCAAATTTCGCCTTCGCCGGTTACCGGATTCGGATCATGAATTTTTATTTCGCTGTTAATTACTTTAGGGCCAATAGCTCTGAAACGTGTTGTTGTGGGATTTGATCCCGCCATGAGAGGAGCAGTTTCCGTTAGACCATACCCAATAGCGTATGGAAATTTTGCATCGCGAAGAAAACGTTCCACTTTGCCATCAAGTTTCGCACCGCCAATACCAAAAAACACCAAGCGGCCACCAAAAGTTTCCATTAATTTTTTCCCTGCCAATAGATGAACCAGTTTGCGTGTTGGTTTAAACCTGTGCATTAAACGGGTAATTGCTTTTTTGTTAATGCCCGGTACAATACTGCTTTTGTACACTTTCTCGATGATCATCGGAACCGTAAGCATAATGTGTGGCCGCAACGATTTTAAAGCCGGAAGCAAAACACTTGCCGTTGGCGGCTTGTGCAAATAAGTTACACTGGCGCCTTTGTACATAGCCAGCAAAAAACTAATGGTATTCTCGTAGGTGTGCGATAAAGGCAGTATCGATAAAAACTTGAAATCTTCACGGATCTCCTGGACTGCCGCCGACTGAACAACATTCTCCAGAATATTTTTTTGCGACAGCATTACACCTTTTGAGTTTCCGGTTGTGCCGGAGGTGTAAATCAAAACCGCCAGCTCATTTTCTTTTGGTTGATATGACTTGTTCCTGCTTGCTTTTTCATCGAAAACCACCGAGGTATCTTTTGCTTTTAAAAGACTGAAATCGTCGATTTTTACGATAACATCCAGTGTGGACGTGTCAGCATCTTTAAGTTTATACTGAAGACTTGCAGAGATAAACATAGCCTTTGATTCGGAATGTTTGATCACATTCTTCAATTCTGTAGGACTAAAATCGGGAAGAACAGGAACAGCAACAATTCCGGAGCATTGCAAGGCAAAATAAACTACTCCCCAGCTTGGCATATTCTGGCTGTAGATAATTACTTTGTCGCCCTCGCCAATACCAAGTTTTTCTAAATATGCCTGAACAGCAGAAATCTTTCTACCCATTTCTGCATATGTTAGGTAGTCGCCATCAATAAAGCCAAGTGCTTCATTGTTCGCATAGTTTTTTACTGATTCAGAAATAAAGGAGGAAAAGCTGTCGATTTTATCTCTCTGCATAGTAGCCACAAATATGGTTAAAGTTAGCTTTTGTGCAAATAAATTAGCCTTAAAAAATGTTAGTGCGTAAGCTGTAATTCCCAGGATATTTTATTTTAGGTAGAGATTGCTGTCACCGTAGCTTAAAAAGCGGAAGTCGTTGGCCAGTGCATAATCATAAACTTCTTTCCACTTATTGCCCAAAAATGCGCTGATTAACAGTAGCAGCGTACTTTGTGGCTGATGGAAGTTGGTGAACATGCCGCTTATAAGTTTAAAATCGTATCCCGGCAGAATAATAATCTGTGTAGAAAAACGAATTGCGTTTTCACTGTTTTCAGCCAAAAAATAAATGATATTTTGCAAGGCCTTTTCAATAGAAATATTTGCTTCGTTTTCGTATGGTTCCCACTGTTTAACTTCAGGATGAAACGGATCGAAACGTTTTTCTTCCAATTGCAAACCAAGCCAATACAAACTTTCGAGCGAGCGCACCGAAGTAGTTCCAACTGCAATAATGTTTTTCTGATTTTCAACGAAAGAACGCAGAATGTCTATCGGGATAATCACTTGTTCGTGGTGCATCGTGTGCCCTTCTATGGTTGTCGATTTTACGGGCTGAAAAGTACCGGCTCCCACATGAAGGGTAATTTCGTTGGTTGTAATGTTTTTATCTGCCAGTTGTGCAATTACCGGATCGGTAAAATGTAACCCGGCTGTTGGCGCTGCCACCGAACCATCGATTTTGGCATAAACCGTTTGGTAAGTTTCTTCATCACTTTCTTCGGTTTCTCGGTTCAGGTATGGAGGAATCGGTAATTGTCCGATGTGCTCAATAATTTCTGAGAAATGCACGCCACCGTTCCACACAAACCGGATGTGAAAAGAATTTCCTTCCTGCCCGATTTTGGCAGCGGTCAGTTCAATGGTTTTTCCATCAATTTTAAAAGTCTGGCTCAGAAATCCTTCTTTCCATTTTTTGGAGTTTCCTACCATACATTTCCAGGTTACTTCTTCAGTTTGCTGAAAAGCTACCTGGTAATCGGCCGGTTCAACAGGCTCCAGACAAAAGATCTCAATCCTGGCACCTGTTTCCTTGTAAAAAAACAAACGGGCATGAATTACGCGGGTATTGTTGAAAACCAGCTGTGCATCTTCCGGAAGGTAATTCGCACAGTTCTCAAAAATATCCTGTTTTATGCTACCGTTCTGCCTGATCAATAATTTTGATTTATTGCGCTCAGTAAGTGGGTATTTGGCAATGCGTTCGTCGGGCAGATTGTAGGTGTAATCGCTAATCTTTATGTCTTTGTATTTGTTCAAACCAATTGTGTTTTATGGCTGCAAAAGTAAGAATTTCTTTTTGTTGTAACCAAGTTGAAATTAAGGGCTGAAGCTCCGTTTGAAAGCTGTTTGTTTTAGCCCCGGGCTTAAGCCCGGGGTTAGTAATGCGAACCTGAATGGGCTTCAGCACTTAATGATAAATATTAATGTTATTTTTGCCCGAAATAAGAAAGTCATGATAAAAGTAGGAGATAAGGTTAAGTTTTTAAACGATGTTGGTGGTGGAGTTGTAACCGGTTTTGTAAATAAGAACACGGTAAATGTTGAAGGCGATGATGGTTTTGAAGTACCTTGTCTGATAAAGGAGCTTGTGAACGTAAGTGCCCCTGAACTAAATGTTAGCACTAACGAACCGGCACAAACGGAAACATCGGTAGAAGTACAGCCGGAACCTGAGTACATTGAGCAAAAAGGCGAGATCATTAATGGGAAGAATGCCGCAGAATTTTATTTCTGTTTTGTGCCTGCAAATCCCAAAAATCCCTTGTCGGGCGAAATAGAGCTTTACCTGGTCAACGACAGCAATTATACGGTTCTATTTAATTATTCGTATATAAAAACCGAAGGTGTTGAGGCTATTAAAGAAGGCACGGTTCGTTCCAACTCCAGAGAAAAGGTTGATGCTTTAGTTCAGGAGGATTTTAGCGAGCTTCCTGATTTTGGATTTCAACTGATTTATTTCCGTGAAACTGAAAGCGAGTGGAACCTACCGATGGTGAAGAAGTTCCGGGTAAATCCGGTGAAGTTTTACAAAGAATCTACGTTCCGTGAGAATTCATATTTTAAAAAGAATGCATTGGTGCTTAAGATTACGTCTGATACATTTCAGACCGAGTTGGATAAACTGACGCAGGATGACTTCAAAAAAGTAGTTAAGACGAAGGAAACTGTTGAAGCCCCAAAACGGAAAGAACGAAAACGCAATGCCGAAGAAGTGGTGATTGATTTGCATATTACTGAACTGCTTGACGAATCGGAAGGTTTGAGTAACCGTGAAATGCTGGAAATTCAAATGGACACTGTTGAATCGGAAATGAACCAGGCCATTAAAAATCATACGAAACGCATTGTTTTTATTCATGGTGTTGGGCAGGGCGTTTTAAAACAGGAAGTGACCAACCTGCTGAAGCGCAAATTCAAAAAATATTATTTTCAGGATGCCTCGTTTAAGGAGTATGGTTATGGAGCGACGATGGTGATCCTTCGAAAAGGATAAATTGATTAAGGATTAAGGATGAATTTGAAGGATTAGTGATTAGGTATTATTGGGGAGATTATGTAATTTGTGAATGTAATCACCAAAAAACTTTAATCATGAACAAAGAAAAAGACCTCAAACAAAGAACCAAAAGGTTTTGTGTAGACTGTATTCGTTTTGCCGAGAGTTTGCCAAATTCTTACTTAGGAAACCATATTAAAGGACAGTTGATTAGAAGTTCATCATCGGTCGCGGCAAATTACAGAGCTGCGAAATTAGCACAATCAACAGCTGCGTTTGTTTCAAAAATCAGCATTGTAATTGAAGAAGCAGATGAATCACAATTTTGGCTTGAATTAATAGATAACTTACGACTTATCAATTCCGACAAGCGAAATATCCTTGAAAAGGAGGCGTCAGAACTTGTGGCTATTTTTATATCATCACGTAAAAAGTTGCATCAACGCAAATTCAACTAATCCTTTATCCTTTCAATTAATCGTTTTTATTCATCCTTTATCAATTATCCTTAATCCTTTTACTACTTTTGTGCCGGCAAGCCGCTTTATCGGGCTGACGATTAATGTCAGTCAGGAAAGTCCGGGCAACGCAGGGCACCGTGCTTCTTAGCGGGAAGATCTTTGAAAGGGGATAGCAACGTAACAGAAAATAACCACCTTGTTGTGGCGTGTCCACGGCGGGGAACGGGTGAAAAGGTGCGGTAAAAGCGCACCGGTGGAGGTGGTAACATCGCCAGCCGTACGTCTCACGGGTTGCAAAGCCATGTATATCCAAAGTGTTTGCCGCTGTTGCGGTACAGCGAAACGGCCCGTTTTGCTCTCAACGCACAAGAGACTTTGGAGGGGTAGGCTGCAGGATTCCGGCAGTGATGCCGGGACTAGATAAATGATAAAGCTTTTCTGACGATAAATGTCAGGATTGACAGGACCCGGCTTACAGGCTTGCCTTTTTAATGAAACTCAGGATTTGGGATCCGTCGATTGGCGGAGAACCAAATTCTGTTAGTTGAATTAATTCCGATAACGAAGTTCATCGGGATATAATAATTCAGCGGGAGATTAATCGTTTTTAACTTTTAGTCTCCCGCTGATTGTTTATAGACTTATTTTAATTGCCAGTCAATCTCTTCTTTTAGCAGATTTTCCAGTGGAAACGAAAATTTAATTTGCTCGCCAAATGCAATGGCATCTGCCAGTTTGTAACCTTTGTATTCAACCATATAAGCCATCATAAAATAAGTAACCCGGCCGGCACTTCCGCAATGTATTACTACTTTTTTGTATTTGCCATCCAGTGCCTTTGCAAATTTTTCCAGGTTTTCGGGCGTATAGCCATCATATCCTGAAACCGGCAGCGAAACGTATTTCATTTTTAGCCTGGCAACCATCTCTTCTTCGTTAAATGCTTCTTCGGCAAAATCCTCATTTTCACCTTCTGTACGAAGATTGATAACCAAATCAACCCCCTGATCTTTTAGCCACTCAAAAGTTTCGAGGCTGGGCTGACCACTAAAAAACATATTGTCACTTTTAAACAGGTTGGGCGCATTGTCGAGCTTCTCAACTTCCAGAACTTCTTTTTTCTGAAGATTTGAAGCATCCGCCAGAGGCGCATTGAAAAGTAGTAGTGTACAACAAAACAGCAGTAGAGTAAACGTTTTCATAAAATAGAATTTTAAGTTATACCAATTATGAAAATGATTAAGCTATTTTGAATTATTTTCAAATTGGTTAAATGCCGATATTTAAAAACAAAGTCATTGGGAGTGTGCGAACCAATGGCTCAATGTTTTTAATAATCGGTATTACCTCATAAAGTTAATAATCCTGAATCGCAATTCTGTTAATGAAGTGTTATCGCTTGTTAATCCGCATTATTCATCACAAATAGCAAAATAGTTTAATGCGACGAAGTTTCGTACCCATTTTTGACACTCAAAAATGGACTCAACTAAGTCGGGATTAACCCGGAGAAACATGACTATTGCTAAAATCAAATGAATTATCCGGGTTAACGAGGCTAAAACAAAAGATCCGATTCTGCTCACTTTGGAAACAAGAATCGGATCTCTAAATAAGTGTTGAAATTAAACTTCAACTATTGATAAAACTTTTTGTACCATTTTACAAACTGGGCAATCCCTTCTGCGAGCGGCGTATCAGGCGAGTAGCCAAAGTCTTTTTCCAGTGCACTTACATCGGCGTAGGTTTTATACACATCGCCGGGTTGCATGTCGTGGTATTCTTTAACGGCTTCCTGCCCTAATGCTTTTTCAATGGTCTCAATAAATTCCATCAGTTTAACCGGGCTTGAGTTACCAATATTATGCACCTTGTAAGGAGCACCGGATTCGTTTGATGGCGGTCCATTCAGTATTTTGATAATTCCCTCAACAATATCGTCGATATAAGTAAAATCGCGGTACAGGTCGCCATGGTTAAAGATCTTAATCGTATCTCCGGCCAGGATATTTTTTGTGAACGAGAAGTAGGCCATATCCGGTCGTCCCCAGGGGCCATAAACCGTAAAAAAGCGCAGCCCTGTTGTTGGGATACCAAACAAATGACTGTAGGTATGTGCCATCAGCTCATTGCTCTTTTTGGTTGCTGCGTATAAACTGATTGGATTATCAACAGTATCGTCGACCGACAATGGCATTTTTGCACTGTTGCCATACACACTCGACGAGCTGGCATAAACCAAATGCCGAATGTTATTGTGGCGGCAGGCTTCAAGAATGTTTATGAAACCCACGATGTTGCTATCGATATAAGCTCGTGGATTTTCGATGCTGTAACGCACTCCTGCCTGAGCAGCCAGGTTGCAAACCATATCGAACTTCTCAGTTTCGAAAAGTTGATCGATTTGCTCTCGGTCTTCCAGGTTCATTCGAACAAACGAATACGCCGGATTCTTTGTGCTGACAACTTTTTTATGCCAGTTCCCGGCTTCACCGGAGATACCTGCTTCGGCCAAACGTGCATATTTCAGCTCGGTAGAATAGTAGTCGTTGATATTGTCGATACCCACAACTTCTACTCCTTGCTCCAATAATTTATTGGCAAGGTGAAAACCGATAAATCCCGCTGTGCCTGTGATTAATATCTTCATCTCACAAAATTACTAGTGATTAGGAAATACTTTATTCATTGCTAAGTAATCCAAGATAGCATCAAGGTTCTCTTCGTTTTTCTCCGGGTTGAAAACCAGTTTTGCATTGGTCGGGGCTTCATATTCCAAATCAACACCCGGCAAACCACTTGTTTTTCCTTCTTCAAGCAATTTATATAACTCCGGTTTGTTGTTTTTGCAATATTCCAAATCGGCATCCATGTAGAACATATGGAAACGGTCTTTGCCGATTATCTCTGCAACCTGATCGCGCAATGAGTCATTTCGTGAGATATATGAAGCAATCGTAATAATTCCCTGGTCGTTCAGCATTTTACAAATATGTGCCACACGACGCAGGTTCTCAGCGCGGTCGGCAGGAGAGAAGTCGAGCTCGCGGCTCAACCCTGATCGTACAGAACTTCCATCGATCAATACAACTGTAGCATCATTATCGAACAATTTTTTCTCCAGACTGAAAGCTAACTCGTTTTTTCCTGAACCGTGCAGGCCGGTAATCCAGATCGTTTCACCTTTTTGGTTGTACTTTTGAACGTACTCTTCCGGTTTGATTAGTGCTTCACCTTTGGCAATTTTTTTCTTGTCCACATCGGTAATACGCGATGGCAGGCTATTGCTGCCAAGTTTATCGATGATCATACCCACCGCAACGGTGTTATGTGTAACCGGATCGATTAAAATAAATGAACCGGTTTGTTTGTTCTTTTTATATGGATCGAAGAAAAGTGGTTTGGTGGTGGTGATCACCACGCGGCCAATCTCATTCAGCTTGAATTTTTCGATGTTCGATTTTTCAAGCGTGTTCACATCCACTTTGTATTTTATCTCGTCGATACGAGCCTTTGTATTATTGTTGGCCTGTTTGATGTAGAATTGGGTAGAAAGGCTCATTTCGTTTTCATCCATCCAAACCAACATTGCCTCAAACTGACGTTCAACACGTGGCAGGTTATCGGGATGAACCAACATATCGCCACGCGAAATATCAATTTCGTCTTCCAGAGTAACGGTTACTGATTCCGGCGGGAAAGCATATTCTTTCTCTCCATCGTAGGTGACGATTTTCTCTACTTTCGATTTTTTCATCGAAGGCAATACCATTACTTCATCACCTTTTTTGATGATTCCGGAAGCTACAGATGTTGAGAAACCACGGAATTTAATATCCGGGCGCAATACATACTGAACCGGGTAACGCAGGTCGTCGAAGTTACGGTCGGAACTTACATGAACGTTCTCCAAAAACTCCAGCAGACAAGGACCATGGTACCAATCCATATTGTCGCCTTTTTCCACAACATTGTCGCCTTTTAAAGCTGACAGCGGAATAAAGTTTACATCCGGCACATCAAGTTGCGTAACAAAAGCTTTATAGTCGGCTTTAATTTCCTCAAAACGCTCCTGTTTGTAATCGGCCAGGTCCATTTTGTTAATTGCTACCACAACGTGTTTAATTCCCAGTAGGTTGGCCAAATAAGTGTGGCGTTTGGTCTGTGTGATTACTCCGTGACGGGCATCGATAAGGATAATCGCCAGGTTCGCAGTCGATCCACCGGTAATCATGTTACGGGTGTATTGCTCGTGTCCCGGAGTATCAGCAATAATAAATTTACGCTTGGCTGTAGAGAAGTAGCGGTAGGCTACATCAATGGTAATTCCCTGCTCACGCTCGGCTTTCAAACCATCAAGTAACAAGGCGTAGTCAATTTCTTCACCGGCATGGCCAATACGTTTACTGTCGCGGTGCAAAGCTTCAAGCTGATCTTCGTAAAGCATTTTACTATCAGCCATCAGGCGTCCGATAAGCGTTGATTTGCCATCGTCAACCGATCCTGCGGTGAGTAGTCTTAGCAGATCCTTTTTTTGATCTTGATCTAAGAACTCTTGTATGTTTAATTTTTTTTGTGTCATTCTTTGATGCTTTTGTTAAGCTGTTATTTCGACGACGTAGGAGGAGAAATCTGTTTCAAAAGTGAGAGATTTCTCGCTCGTTCCTCTCTCGAAATGACAAGTAGTGTTGATCTTTTCTAAAAATATCCCTCCCGTTTTTTCTGTTCCATACTCGCTTCCTGGTCGAAGTCGATAACACGTGTTGTACGTTCCGAAACGGTAACGGTCATCATTTCTTCAACAATTTTTTCGATGTTATCGGCTTCTGATTCAATAGCACCTGTAAGCGGGTAACAACCCAAAGTGCGGAAACGAACTTTGCGCATTTCAGCTTTATCGCGTAATTCTTTTGGCATACGTTCGTCGTCTACCAAAATCAGGCTGCCGTCGATGTCAACTACCGGGCGTTCTTTGGCGTAATACAACGGAACGATCGGGATATTCTCCAGGCGTATGTACTGCCAGATGTCAAGTTCAGTCCAGTTTGAGATAGGGAACACTCGAATTGATTCACCTTTCTGCACGCGGCTGTTATAGATATTCCAAAGCTCGGGACGCTGGTTTTTTGGGTCCCATTGGTGGAACTTATCGCGGAACGAGAAAATACGTTCTTTCGCACGCGACTTTTCTTCATCACGACGGGCACCACCAAAAGCAGCATCAAATTTGTATTTATTCAGACCACCAAGAAGGGCCTGCGTTTTCATAATATCGGTGTGTACTTTACTCCCGTGGGTAAACGGACCAACACCGCTTTCAAAACCTTCTTTGTTGTAATGTACAATCAAATCCCAACCTTTTTCTTTCGCATAGGTATCGCGGAAATCAATCATTTCCTGGAATTTCCATTTCGAGTCGATGTGCATCAACGGAAACGGAACTTTCCCTGGATAAAATGCTTTTTCGGCCAGGCGAACCATCACCGATGAGTCTTTCCCGATGGAATAAAGCATTACTGGATTTTCGAACTCGGCTGCCACCTCGCGGATGATGTGAATGGCTTCTGCCTCCAGTTCGCGAAGGTTGGTTAATGAATAATTATCCATTCTTTTCTATTTTAGTTTTTACAGCCCGATATGATTATTTTTTGGGTATGTTGCTGATATCTACCAATAGTAGGCTGTAGCTGTATTAAATTTCGTCTCTTCTTTTCAAACGACTGCAAATATAGAATTTTATTCCGGTTGGCTTAAGGTTTAAAAGCTTTTGTCGGGAGATCGATTTCTTTCTTAAGAATGAATTTAAATAAGGAATGGGATGTGGTGAAAACTAGAAGCTCCAGAAATACGGAATTAGTAGCATTGACAAAATGAATGCAATAAGATTTAGCGGAAGACCGATTTTTAAATAATCGCGGAACTTATAATTACCGATAGCCTGAATAATCAAATTTGTTTGGTAACCGATTGGAGTTGAGAAACTAGCCGATGCCGCGATAGCGATGGTTACAAAAAATGGTTTCGGATCGACATTTAATTGTTGCGATGCTGCAAGTGCAATTGGAAATACCAATGCAGCAGCAGCATTATTGGTAATAATTTCGGTAAAAATAGCTGTAAGAATGTATAGCGCAGCCATTACCCCGAGAGGGCCAAATCCTTTCGAAAAATTAATGGCGGTACGTGCCAGTATCTCTGCAGCTCCCGAATTTTGCATGGCTTTACTAATGGCAAATGCACAGGCAATGGTAATTAGTACATCCCAACTAATAGCTTTGGTATATTTCTGATGAGGCATAATTTTTAGCCAAATCAATAGCATGGCAGCAAGAGACGCAAAAAAGAACATATCTAAAGAAACTCCATCGGGTGATGAAATGAATTTGCCGATAGTTGTACCAACAATCATAGCCAGCAAAATGATAAACGCCAACCATTTTTTCCAGAATGTTCCTGTGCTGCGGTAATCTCGAATGTATGAAGTAAGCAGAAAGATCTTTGAATCGCCCCAGTTTTCAATAAATTTTTCGGTGGTAAGTAAAACCAGATTGTCGCCGGTTTTTAGGTTCAACGTGTCTTTATTGCTGGTAATGCGCTCTCCATTTCGGTGTACAGCAAGCACCACAGCCTGGTAATGATCGTAAAAATTAAACTCATGGATATTTTTGCCAATCGCCGGAAAACGCGGTGACAATACAGCCTCGTATTGTTTCAGTTTTTCTTTTGGTACATTTTTGATCAGATCGATACCACTTAATTTTATATTAGAGTTGGCAAGAATATAATTTAATCGATCTGATTTTCCGGCAACAAGTAGTTTGTCGTTAGGCAATAATTTAAACGAACCCTTTTTTGTCTCAATTATATTTCCATCGCGGTTAATAGTTTGAATAATCAAGCCTTTTAGTTCTTTCATTCGGCCATTCTTTATCTCAAGACCAATCAGGTTGCTGTTTTCCGTAATAATAACGTCGTAGTGGTAATCCTTGTATTCCGTAGAACTTTTAGAGTTAAAGAAGATTTTCTCGCCGGGTAGGAGCCGGTTACTAAAAACAGTCATGTAAATGGTACCGGCAATGGCAATAAAACCACCAATCTTTGCCAATTCGAACATGCTAAACCCTTCATAACCATTTTCTAAAATTAAACCGTGTACTACCAAGTTGGTAGAAGTTCCGATAAGTGTACACATTCCACCAAAAATTGTGGCGTACGATAATGGTATCAGGAATTTTTTAGATGAGAGGTTAAGGTTCTCCGACCATTTTTTAATGATAGGAGCAAAAATAATAACCACAGGTGTGTTGTTCAGAAAAGCAGATAACACCGAAACCGGAAGCATGATTTGCGGAATAAGCGACACCATTTTTCTTCTCTTTCTCGGCAGATAGGTTTGTGCCAGGCGGTTTAGTATTCCTGACTGTCGCACACCTTCGCTAACAATAAACAGAATGCCAATGGTAATCATTCCTTTGTTGGAAAAACCGGCAAGCATTTCTTTATCGGTAATAGTGCCGGTGGCCATTAGAATGATTGCCGTAGAGAAAAAGATGAGTCCCGGACGCATCAACTCTTTTGCAAGGGCGATAATGGTTAACAGTACAATTGCGAGTACAATATATCCTTCGGTACTTATCAAAGTGGTGTAGTATTATGTTGTCCTTCTGTTCAAACAAAAGCTGCTTGAAAGAATCAAAGCTAGTATTAAAATTTTTTCTCTTCAAATTATTTTTCTGAAATAAAACTGTTCAAATAAGTACGTGTTTGTAAATTGTTCTTTTTGTGGAAGATGGATGTTTGTGAAAGGCATTCTGTAGATCTTGGTCGAAAGATGGCGTTAGTTTTAAATTGAAAAAAAACTGATTTTTTTTGAAAAAAAGTGCTTGACGATTTGTGTGAAAAAAAATAATAATTACTTTTGCACCCGCCTTTGAGAAACAACGGCACTACAAGGATGACTCAGTAGCTCAGTTGGTAGAGCACATCCCTTTTAAGGATGGGGTCCTGGGTTCGAGACCCAGCTGAGTCACACCACAGAAAAGCTTCGAAGAAATTCGGAGCTTTTTTTGTTTTATATAGTTCAGGGGTAAAAACGGATCAGTTCCATAATCTGGGGGATTTGATAGGATCAGTTCCATAATCAAGTGGTGACGACGTAAAAAAATTACTGCTGTTTGAGGAGGTACGACTGCCTGTCCCGATCGTAGCATCGGGAAGTTTCAGTAATTTTAGTCGGCATCGCGTAGCTTTTCCGAGAGAGGTGGGCGCAGCCTTGGGTTTTCTGTCTATCTCTTTGGGCTAAGCCAAAGAGTAGAGTCCGGCTGATAAGCCAAAAGAATGTTGCTTATTTCTGGTAGCTTTTATTTAATATTGAAACTTCCGGGTGAGATATTTTTTCTTCTCCACCTACTTTTTAATGTGATCTATTGAAAGGTTTTTGGTTAATAGAATAAGCAATTAAACTTCTTTATTACATTTGTGTTTTTTATTTGAAATAGACTTTTTGTTTAAATATGTTTGAAGAAATCATTAAGGTGGAATCAATACCAGCAATACATCGTATGCTGAATGTTCAGGCACCTCAGCATCCGTTAATTAGTGTTGTTGACGTATCAAAATTGAAAATAACAGAGGACCTTGTTGGGGTTAAAGTCAGTGGAGATTTCTATTATATAGGTTTGAAGAATGCAGAATGCGGTTCTCATTACGGGAGAAATGATTACGACTTTAATGACGGAGTTTTAGCTTTTACTGCACCAAACCAGGTGATTGCTGCAAAATCGACAACAGATTTTGATCAGGAACAGGGATGGATGTTGTTTTTTCATCCGGATTTAATCCGTGGAAGTAATTTGGGGCAAAACATAAGTAAATATTCATTCTTTAGCTATGATACCCATGAGGCCCTTCATTTGTCGGATGCTGAGAAGCAAACTCTGAACGATTGTGTTCGTAAGATAGAAGAAGAATTAAATTCAGGAGCAGATAATTATAGCCAGGATGTTATTATTTCATGCTTGGAATTATTATTGAATTATTGCATGAGATTTTATGCCCGGCAGTTTGATTCGCGGACAAAACAAAACCGTGATGTTCTGATAAAAGTTGAAAGTGTGTTAGAAGAATGTATGAAAGTTGATCAACTTGAAAAGTATGGTTTTCCTTCAGTGGCTTATTTGGCCGATAAAGTAAATCTGTCGCAGAATTACTTAAGTGATTTGCTTCGGAAAGAAACGGGTAGGAGTGCAAAAGAGCACATCAATGGCGTTTTAATTAATCATGCAAAATCAAAGTTATTACTTTATAAAGACTCCACTGTTGCCGAAGTGGCTTATTCTCTCGGATTTAAATATCCGCACTATTTTATTCGCTTGTTTAAAGCACAAACAGGCTTAACCCCAAAACAGTATCGCCAGACAGAAGAAAAATAAAGCTAGATTAAAAAGATACTATTTTGTAATGAAACAAGGTAGTATCTTTTTATTTTCTAGTTAATGGTTAAAACCCTGCAATTTGCTTTCAGCGATTTTCAATTCATTGCAGTTACTTTAGTTTCTCTAAACTTTTATTGGATTTTGATTTGAGTATTGAGAAGCTTATTCGTGTCTATTTTCTTTTCTCAACACTCATTACTTTCTACTCATATCCTATGCTTTGTTCATTTTGAATTTCATTCAATCTTAAACCTATGTACTTTCATTACATAGTGGTTTAGTTTCTATCTTTTTTACAAAAGAAAATTTCTCAAGCCCTCATCAATCATTTTGGTTTTAAATTCTGTAATGCTAAAGTTATCAGCTTTACTATCGTGTTTGTAAGCTCTTGTTCTTTTCTGCTAATTGTGATGGACATTGTTTTAATGTTTTAGAGAAAAGATGAAATGTGTTATTGTTTCTGTAATAAGTGTTATTACTGATTAGTTGCAGTAAATAGTTTTGTGAAATTGATGTATGAAAAATGCAAACCCATGTATTAATAGCAAGTTTACTATGTGACGCTTTCTTCTGTAATAACCCTGATTTAAAGCGTCTGCATATTAAAATTGATTCTCCCGGATTTGCTTTGATTTCTGATCAAATAGAAAATCTTATTCTTTGATTTCAGAGAATAGGATAGAAGTAAAAACAAATTTAACAGATAAAAAAATAAGACGCTTATGAATTACAAGTTTACCCTACTACTGGGAGTATTATTACTTGCAACGCTAACTTCGTTGAGTGTTGATACACCTCCTACAATGAACGGGAATAATTCTTTTCCCAAGTATATTGCCGAAACAAATGTGCCAGTAGCTTTATTTCCTTCCTTTACGATAACAGATGAGGAAGGTGATGTAATAAAAGGATTAACAATATCTTTTTCTGCAGGACACCACAACGATCAGGATGTTCTTTCCTATACAAATGATGGATGGGGAATTACCGGGATTTTTGATAAGAATACCGGAGTCCTAAAATTAAGCGGAGATGCTTCTCCTGCCAACTACCAGGCTGCTGTGCGCAGTATTAAATACATTAACGATGGATCTGCGGGTTCTATAAGCGAAGACCGACGTACAATGACTATATCGTTGGTTAATGCAGATTATTTAGAATCAACCGGGCATTTTTACGAATATGTAAGTGCAAGCCTTTATTGGGCTTCGGCTCGTACTGCTGCTTCGGCTAGATCATATTATGGGTTGCAAGGGTATCTGGCTACAATTACTTCGGAAGAGGAAAATAACTTTCTTTTAAGTAAAACCACTAACGGTGCCTGGTTTGCCGGCTCTGATTTTTTGGATGAGGGTGTTTGGATTTGGAGAGAAGGACCAGAAGATGGCGAGCAATTTTCTGATGCCGATGGAAACAGCGTTGGTGGTTCATATGTCAACTGGGATACTGGTGAGCCTGATAATGTCGGAGGTGATCAGGATCATATTGCAATGTTTAGCCAGAACGCCCCTTCGGGCTCCCAGGGAAAATGGATCGACAGGAACGCTACAAGTAATACTTATTCGTATTTGGTTGAGTATGGAGGTATGGACGGAGATCAAACCATTAATATGAATACGACAACTACCTTAGACATAATAAAACCTCAGCCTCCGGTTATAGATGGACATAATGCATTAGCAACGTATTCAAAAGAAACAGATACCCCGATGGTTCTGTTCCCTGAGTTTACGATTACAGATACTGAAGAAAGTGATATAAAAGGATTGACAATTAGTTTTACAGCCGGGCATCATAACGATCAGGATAATCTTTTGTTTATTAACCAGAACGGGATTACCGGAAGTTTTGATAAAAGTACAGGTGTGCTTACTCTTTCCGGAAATGCATCTCCGGCAGAATACCAGGCCGCAGTGCGTAGCATTACCTATAAAAACGATGCACCGGGAGCTGCCAGTTACGACCAGCGCACAATGACTATTTCATTAGTTAATGCCGACTATTTGGAATCGACAGGACACTTTTATGAATATGTAAACACTGCTGTTAAATGGAATGAGGCAAATACCGTTGCTACAGGTGTAAGCTATTATGGATTACAGGGTTATCTGGTTACAATTTCCTCAGCGGAAGAAAATTCCTTCATTCTCGACAAAATATCTGCAGTGTCATGGTTGGGAGCTTCCGATGCAGATACGGAGACTACATGGGAATGGGTAACCGGTCCTGAAAACGGAACACATTTTTCAACTGGTTCGACTCCTAATGGAGATAATTATACGAACTGGCGTGCTACTCAACCAAACAATCAGGATGGTCAGGACTATATGACTATTGATGACAAGTCATCTTCCTATCCTGCTGGCGAATGGAATGATCGACCTGTTGATGATAATCATACTTTTATTATTGAGTATGGTGGAATGGAAGGAGATCCAGCCTTGACTATGACCACCTCCACCACCTTGAATATTGTAGAAGTTCAGCCACCTGAACTGAATGGAAATGATGTTTCGCCAACATATAACACCGGCTACAATGATCCTGTGGTCGTATTTCCGAACTTTACAATCTCAGGTCCGGCGAATAATAGTATAAGAGGAATTACCATTGGTTTTACTGCCGGAAACCACAGCGATCAGGACAATCTTTCGTTTACCGACCAGAACGGGATAACTGGCAACTTTGACAAAAGTAACGGGATTCTCGTATTGAGCGGAGATGCCTCACCAGCTACCTACCAAGCAGCAGTACGAAGCATTACTTACACAAACAATGCGGAATTTAGCTCAGTTAATAATGAACAGCGCACATTGACCATTTCATTGGCCAATACCGACTATTTGGATTTTAATGGCCATTTTTACGAGCATGTAACTGGTAGCTATAGTTGGGCGGCAGCAAAAACAGCAGCAGCAGCAAAAACATATTATGGTCTTCAAGGTTACCTTTGTACGGTAACATCTGAGGAGGAGAATAGCCATATTCTGAAGATAGAAGATGATCCGAATGGCACTTTGTGGTTGGGAGCTTCGGATAATGACACTCCTAATACATGGAAGTGGCTGTCAGGCCCCGAAAATGGTAGTATATTTTATCAGGATGGATCCGTTTATGATCAAAGTAGTTACGAGAATTGGGCGACTGGCCAACCAAGCGGTAACGAGCATTACTTACAAATCTTTACTGATAATGTTCAACCTGAATATACTCCAGGGGAATGGAATGATAGAAGTGGGGGGTATGAATCAGGGTATATTGTCGAATATGGCGGAATGACCGGAGACCCTGCTTTGACTATGACGACTACAACTACGCTAAACATTGATCTTGTTACTCCCAAATCACCGGGTGGTATTGTGGATAACCTCGCATTGTGGCTTGATGCCGAAAAAGGTTTTACCTATACCAGTGCGACGGATGCAGAATGGATAGACCAGTCACATAATAGATTGGCATTGAACGTCAATTTAATACAAAACCCGAGTAATGCAACTGCCGCTCCGACTCTGGCAGAAAACTCAAATAATTTCAATCCTACGCTTGCTTTCAATGGTACGAGTACCGGACTGGCATCTGCAGTTGATGCTGCTGATTTTGGTTTCTCAGAAGTAACCGTTTTTTCTGTGCAGCAAGTAGCCTCAGGTGCACATTCGCATTGTGTTTGGCATTACGACGATAAGGGGTTTAACGACCTGGCTGTTTTTATAGATGGTGACCCTACTAATCAGTTTAATATTACGGTGAATAGAAACAGCCTCGGAAACATTGCAGATCCTGTTTTGAATGATGATACCCCACATCTTTTGGGATTTGCAAGTAATAATTCTTCTGCTGAAATTTATGTTGATGCTTTTAAAGTACAGACATCCGGAGGACAAACACAGTTGCCGGGACCTGGAGCAATGATGATTGGGCTTGATGCCGATAACGCAGAAGCTCAGGATGGAGGTAACCTGCTTAACGGGAATGTTGGTGAGGTGATAATGTTTAACAAAAAACTGTCAGCTCCCGATCAGCAAAAAGTTGGGTCGTACCTGGCACTCAAATATGGCATATCGTTAAGCAGCAATTACATAGCCTCTGACGGCACTACAAGCATGTGGGCCGACGATAGTGATGGGTATGACCAGAATATTTTTGGTATTGGCCGTGACGATGCCAGTGGGTTAAACCAAAAAGTATCTAAATCAGTCAGTGCCGGAACTGTTTTAACAGTGGCTTTAGATGCCGATTTTATTTCGGCCAATAACGATACAGAGCGGGCTACAGAGCATGCTAACGATATGCAGTTCCTTACTATAGCCGACAACGGCGCCGCATTAACTCCGCAGACCTTAGAAGTAGATATGCAATTAGGTTTTAATCTAAGGTTGGCAAGGGAATGGAAGGTTGATGCCACTAATTTTACACAAAGTGTAAACATGAAATTTGAAGGCTATAATGATGAATGGACGTTGTTTAAAGATGAGGATGGTGACTTTTCATCTGGTGCGATTGCGATAGGTACTCTTGATGAAAATGGTGAAATTACTAATATTTTATTGGCTGATGGAGATTATCTTACCCTGGGCAAACAGTTGCCGGCTCCGGGAGGCATAGCTGCCAATTTGCGGGTGTGGTTTGATGCTAACAGCGGAACCACAAATGGAGGAAGTGCAATAACCAATGGAAGTATTAAGAGTTGGGAAGGACGAAAACCATACGATGTAGGTTCAACTATTGTGAATAATGTTGCCGGAGACCCGGCAGTGGTTCCCAACAGCGCCAACTTCAACTCAGTTGTATCTTTCGATGGAAATGATGCGATACGGACCTCTTCTACTGCTCCTTATACAACCTATTTCAATTCATCTTCGGATAATAATACTGTCTTTTTAGTAAAGAAAACTATGGCAGGGAACGTTGAAGCTGGATATGGTTATGAAAGTGGAGGCATTCGATACAGAGCTGGTTATTTCGAACGGGCAGACGGTTATCAACGCGTTGATTATGGTGTATCTGGAACTATATTAGCTGGAAGTACAACTACGATCGATAAATATGTTATTGCCAGACAAGATGTGCAGCAGCCAGGTGACTTATCCATTTATTTGGATGGAGCTTTGGAGAGGCAGACAAGTTCATTCAACTCTCTGGCTGGTAGCATAGATGGCTATTTAGGTTTCGGAGCAAATCCCTACAATTTTACATCGGCATCAACTACAGATATCGCCGAATATATTATTTATGCTTCTGATCTTTCTGCCTTTGAAGTTAAAGCTGTAGAATCTTATCTCGCACTTAAATACGGTATTTCTTTAAACCAAACAGTTGCTACTGATTATCTGGCTTCTGATGGAACTGTTATTTGGTCTGCCTCTGATAATGTTGGTTATATAACGGATATTTTTGGTATTGGTCAGGATGATGGTTCCGGGTTAAATCAAAAAATATCCCGTTCAGTAAATAACAATAACAGCCCTGTTCTTTCAACAATAGCTAATTTTTCATTGTCGAATGCTGATGCAAGCCGAACAGCACTTGGCGATGGAAACTTTATGGTGATGGCGCATAACAACAGTACCGAGAATTCTTTTAATTCAAGTTTCAACGGTGGAACGAATAATCGTACTGATCGTGTTTGGAAAGTTGATGAAACCGGCACCGTAGAAGATGTGTATCTTGCCATCCCCTATGCTGCCGTAACATTTCCCTCGGGAGGAACTCCTTCGCTTATTATTTCAAATGACGAGAATTTTGATGACCAGGATCAGGTGGTGACGTTAACTTACAATCGAGATCAGGGAGGGTATTATGCAAAAATAAACCCAGCCGATGGTGATTATATTTCGTTGGCAATAAGTGAAGTTTCTGTGACTTTACCAACCTTTTATAGAACGGAATCTACTGATGGTGCAACAACCGGAATTACATCGTATCCAAGTTATACCGATTTTATAAACAATACAAACGCAACATATACTGCTTTTAGCCAGCACTGGAACTATGACGATAGCTTTTTTGCCGATGGCATATATTTTTACCGGACCAATAATGCAAAAACAACAGTAACGCGTTATCCAAGTTTGGCCGATTTAGGAGAAAATACCAAGGGAATAGTATATGACTTTACAAGTGGCGGAAACCCTCAGGACTGGAATGACGATGATGAGTTTTTTGCTTCTGGAGATCAGTTTTTCAGAACCGCTTCTTCTAACTCTATTTCAAAAACAACAGGTTTAACAGCATACAATTCGTTTGCTGATTTAGTTTCCAATACAAATGGTACATATACTCCATTTAATCATGATTATAATTATGAGGATCAGTTTTTTCACGATGGGGAATATTTTTTAAGAACAAATACGAGTACTACAAATCAGGAACAATTCGGAGTTGCCAGATATCAATCCTTAGATGATTTATCAAATCATACTCCCTACGATACGAAGGGGTTTGGACCCTGGTCTACGAATGATGATATTTTTGCAGTGGGAATTACCGCATCGTTTACGATAAGTGAAGATACTTTAGCTTTTGATGAAAATGGCGGAAAGGGTGAGTTTTACGTTGTTTTGGATGCCCAACCAGCTACCAATGTTGTTTTAGATATTACAAGCGATGATACAAATGAGGCAACAGTGAATAAAGCCGCTTTAACCTTTACATCTGCTAACTGGAATATACCGCAAACGATAAGAGTAACCGGCGTAGATGATAACACGGTAAAGGTTGATACAGCTACAATTACCATTTCGGTGAATGAATCGAGTGATGCTACTTTTGCTGCATTAGCAAATCAATCAGTAGAGATTATATTAGAAGATGATGATGTCGCAGGTTTTACTCTTAGTGAATCAACACTTACAATTGATGAAGATGCCGAAACAGACTCTTTTACTGTAGTTTTAAATACACAACCAATAAGCGATGTTGTATTTGATGTATTAAGTGACGATGACAATGAGGCAATTGTTGATAATGGAACATTAACATTTACCTCCGGAGATTGGAATACACCACAAACAGTAACAGTTACGGGAGTAAACGATGAGATTGACCGTGAAGATAATGCTACAATAACCATTTCTGTAAACGCTGCATCAAGCGACGATACTTATGACGCAGAGGAAGACCAGACTGTTGCGGTTGCTTTAACCGATGACGATGAGGTGCCTACAGTCTCAACAACTGCTGCATCTTCCGTAATTTCTACGTCGGTCGTATTAGGTGGTAATATAACAGATAACGGAACTTCGGAAGTTACTGAAACAGGTGTTGTTTATTCTTCTATAAATACATCTCCTGAGATAGGAGGAGATAATGTAACAAAAGATGTAAACGGAGCAGAGACCGGGGAGTTCAGTGAAACGATTGGATCTCTTGCTCCAAATACAACGTATTATTACCAGGCGTATGCAGTTAGTAATGCCGGAATTAGCTATGGTGGTGTTCAGAGTTTTACAACCAAACAAACTCAGGTAATCACATTTAATGAACTTGCTGATAAAACGTATGGTGACATCGACTTTGACCCCGCAGCCACTGCAAGTAGTAATTTAACAATTACCTATAGTAGTTCTGACGCAGCTGTTGCAACCATTGTTGAAGGCAAAATTCATATTGTTGGTGCGGGGTCATGTATTATTTATGCCGATCAGGAAGGGAATGAAGTTTATGATTCGGCACCACAGGTTTCGCAAGCTTTAATCGTAGGCAAAGCAACGCTGACAGTAACGGCCGACGATAAAACAAAAACCTACGGTCAGGCAAACCCTGAGCTAACCGTTTCTTATAGTGGATTTGTTGATGCCGATAGTAAAACAGATATTGCTACCGAGCCAACGGCATCGACATTGGCAACAACCGCAAGTGGGGTTGGTACTTATGGCATCACAGCATCAGGCGGAAGCGATGACAATTATGCTTTCAGTTATTCCGAAGGTACATTAAGTGTAACCAAAGCTACGCTATCAGTTACTGCCGATAATAAATTAAAAACCTACGGTGCGGGCAACCCGCCACTGACGGTTTCTTATAGTGGATTTGTAAATGACGATAGTGAGACAGATATTGCTACCGAGCCAACAGCATGGACATTGGCAACAACCGCAAGTGGAGTTGGTACTTATACTATCACAGCATCAGGCGGAAGCGATGACAATTATGCTTTCAGTTATTCCGAAGGTACATTAAGTGTAACCAAAGCCACACTATCAGTAACTGCCGACGATAAATCAAAAGTTTACGGCACAGCAAACCCGGAACTAACTTTTACTTACGATGGATTTGTAAATGACGACAACCAAAGCAGTCTTACTACAGCTCCTATTGCCTCAACATCAGCTACCATAGCAAGTGCTGCCGGAACGTATCCAGTGACTGTGTCGGGAGGAGCCGATGAAAATTATACATTCAGCTACACTCCCGGAACTTTAACCATAGACAAAGCAACGCTGACAGTAACTGCAGAGGATAAATCAAGAGTTTACGGCGCAGCAAATCCGGTACTCACTTTTACTTACGATGGATTTGTAAATGAAGACAGTGAGAGTGACCTTGCTACTGCTCCGGTAGCGTCAACAACAGCTGGCATATCAAGCGCTGTGGGAACTTATCCAGTCTCTGTGTCGGGAGGAGCCGATGAAAATTATACATTCAGCTACACTTCCGGAACTTTAACCATAAACAAAGCAACGCTGACAGTAACTGCCGACAATAAGAGTAAAGTCTATGACGGAAGTGTTTTTAGTCCGTTTACGGTAAGTTATTCGGGTTTTGTTGCAGAAGAAACTGAATCAGACCTGGGCGGTTCTCTTTCTTTCAGTGGAAATGCAGTATACGAAACTCATGCCGGGACAGACTACGTGATTACTCCGGGAGGCTTAACTTCTTCGAACTACGATATTTCTTTTGTTAATGGTAAGCTGGATATCACAAAAGCACCACTAACAGTAACAGCAGAAGATAAGAGTAAAGTATACGACGGAACTGTTTACGATCAATTTACGTTAAGTTATTCGGGTTTTGTTGCAGAAGAAACTAAATCAGTCTTGGGTGGTCATATTTCTTTCAGCGGAAATGCAACCACTGCAACAGATGTTGGTATAGGCTACGAGATTACTCCGGGAGGCTTAACTTCATTGAATTACAATATTTCTTTTGTAAGCGGTAAGCTGGATATTACAAAAGCACCACTAACAGTAACCGCAGACAATAAGAGTAAAGTATACGATGGAAGTGTTTTCAGTCCGTTTACGGTAAGCTATTCGGGTTTTGTTGCAGAAGAAACTAAATCAGATCTGGTTGGCACGCTTACGTTTAGCGGTACAGCCACCATGGCAACCGATGCGGGAACAGACTATGTGATTACTCCGGGAGGATTAACTTCTTCAAACTACGATATTTCCTTTGTAAGTGGTAAGCTGGATATCACAAAAGCAACACTTACTGTAACAGCAGACTATAAGAGTAAGGAATACGACGGAAGTGTTTTCAGTCCGTTCACGGTAAGTTATTCGGGATTTATTGCAGGCGAAGGAGAAACGGACCTGGGGGGCACGCTTACTTACAGCGGCACAGCCACCACCGCCACTGATGTCGGAACAGACTATGTGATTACTCCTGAAGGATTAACTTCTTCAAACTACGATATTTCCTTTGTAAGTGGTAAGCTGGATATCACAAAAGCAACACTTACTGTAACAGCAGACTATAAGAGTAAAGAATATGACGGAAGTGTTTTCAGTTTGTTTACGGTAAGCTACTCGGGTTTTGTTGCAGAAGAGAATGATACAGACCTGGACGGCTCTCTTTCTTTCAGCGGAAATGCAATTACCGCCACCGATGCCGGAGAATACGTGATTATTCCACAAGGTTTAACTTCTTCTAACTACTACATCAGCTTTGTTAATGGGACTCTGGACATCACTCCAAAAGCAATAACTGTAACGGCTGATGCTAACCAGATGATAGAATACGGAGACCCTGACCCAACATTTACTTACAGTACATCGCCTGCATTATTAAGTGGTGATTTCTTTACCGGATATTTGAATCGTCTGCCAGGTAAAAATGTAGGTTATTATGCTATTTATCAGGGATCGTTAAGTGCCGGCCCCAATTATGCATTGACTTTTGTAAGTAACGATTTTGAAATTAGGCATAGAGAAATGTTTATAGAAGTCGATAGAGAACAACAAAAAGTTTATGGCGATAATGATCCGACTTTCACTTATTTTGAGCCACAATTATATTTTCCAGATGATTCCTTTACCGGAAGTTTGTCTCGCGAAGAGGGAGAAGATGTTGGCAGTTATGAGATTACGATGGGCTCTCTAAGTGCCGGCTCCAATTATGTATTGAAACTCAGATACCGCCGCGATTTTGTAATCACCCCAAAACCAATAACGGTAACGGCCGATGCCCACCAAACAAAAGTTTACGGCGATAGCGACCCAACATTCACCTACAGCACATCAATAGCATTAGAAAGCGGTGATTACTTTACCGGAAGTTTGTCTCGCGTAGCGGGAGAAAATGTAGGTAGTTATGCCATTGAACAGGGAACACTAAGTGCGGGTACAAATTACGCTATCAGTTTTGAAAGTGATGCTTTTGTAATCACAAAAGCAATACTTACAGTAACTGCAAATGATAAATCAAAAGTTTACGGCACTGCGAATCCCGAATTAACATTTAATTATAGTGGATTTGTAAACGGCGACACAGAAAGTGTGCTTGCCACTGTGCCTGTAGTCACAACAACAGCTACCACCGAAAGTCCGGCAGGAAATTATAAAATAAAGGTTTCTGGAGGCGATGATGAAAATTACACTTTCAGTTATACGGATGCGATTTTAACGGTTGAAAGAGCAACGCTCACAGTTAGCGTCTCTGCTGATAACAAAGTATACGACGGTACAACCACCGCTTCTGTTCTGTTAAGTGACAACCGGGTTTCAGGCGACTTATTGACGGTAAATACAACTTCAGCAGAATTTGAAGATAAAAATGTAGGTGAAGAAAAGACTGTAACAGTATCGGGAATTATATTGAGTGGAGATGATGCCAACAACTATGAGCTGGCTTCTACAACAGCCTCTGCAACAGCTGACATAACCCGGAAGAACCTGACCGTAAGCAATGCTGTCGCTCAAAATAAGGTTTATGATGGAACTACAGATGCCGTTATTTCAGGAGCTGTTCTTAAAGGAGTTGTTTTAAATGACGACGTGCAACTTGAAAATGGAACTATCGGAACTTTTGAGCGGGCAACATCAGGTAGTGACATTGAAGTAACAACATTAATGACGCTAAATGGAGAAGATGCTCCTAATTATTTACTTGTTCAGCCTACCGGTTTAGTTGCGGATATTTTGGAAAAAGCACTTACGATTAACGGAACGTTCACTGTAACTGATAAGAAATATGACGGAACAACAGATGCGACAATTGTAACCAATAAATTAGAGTTATCAGGTATTCAGGGAGAAGACGAAGTGGCTTTAAGTAATGTGGTTGTTGCATTTGAAACTGCATCAGCAGGGAATGGTCTTCCCGTTAAAATTATAAGTGCAGATCTAACGGGAGATGACGCTGATCAATATTCTTTATCTTTTGAAAATTCGCCAACAACAACAGCTTCTATTTTATCAAAAGAAGTAACTCTAGCTGGTGCTGGCGGAATAAGCAAAATTTACGATGGAAACACATTACTGCCATCGGGAATGGTTGCTTATGGAGCGTTGAATGGAGTTTTGTCTGAAGATGAAACTCAGGTTGAATTAACCGGAAATCCTTTATACGATTTAGCGGAAGCCGGAGATCGTGTAATTGTGCAGGGAGATTTAAAATTGACTGGCCCTAAAGCAGATAATTATACCCTTGTATGGACTGATGGTGAAGGAATAATAGGAGAAGCAACACTTACTGTTGTGGCTAATAACGATGCTAAGTTTGTGACTCAGGATGATGATAGTAATTATGCAGGAGTAAGCATATCCGGTTATGTTAATGGCGAAAGCAACTCAGTTATCGATCAAAGTGGATTAACCATTACTCGTAGCAATGTAACTGAAAATTCTGCTGGTGAATATACCGATGTGTTGGAAGCTTCCGGGTTGATGGCAGATAATTATGTATTTACATATTTGTCTGGTGATTATTCCATTATTCCAGCTCACGAATTGCTTGTTGAAATAAATGATAGTAATATAATATATTCAAATGTACCTGGATATACCATTGACAATGCAAAGTATTTAGATAGTGAAGGCAATACAATTAAAGACCTTACAGAGAATATTACTGCACTGGGCAACAATCAGTTTAGGGTTGATGATGGCGTTGGAAACGCAGTTAACTTTACAATCAGTGAGATTAACCCTGAATATAATTCATTAAATACCCGTTTAGCTGTAGGTTCTTACCAGTTGAAAGCAACAGATGTTACCGGATCCAGTACCAATTTTAATAATAATATTCATGTAACAGGGGCATTAACTGTAAATACAAAAGAGGTTGAAGTTCAATTAATAAGTGGTTCTGAACAGAAGGCTTTTGATGGAGATGCAAACATGGATAATCTGGATTGGTTTACTTCGGGTCTGGTTACAGGAGACGATGTTGAACTTTCAGGAAGTGGTTCTTTTAATCAAAGTGAAGCAGGAAGTGACATCTCTTATTCAGTGGAAGTTGCTTTACAGGGAGTAGATAAAGATAACTATCACTTAAAAACAGATGTTCCTGTTACAGGTAATGACGGGAGAATCATAGAGATAGAACTAACTGTAATAGATGCAAAAGCTTCGAATAAAGTTTATGACGGTACAACATCTGCTACGGTTAGCGGAGCTACACTGAATGGAGCAATTGCAGGCGACGACGTAACACTGGCAAATAAAAATACAGGAGTTTTTGTTACTGATGCCGTTGGTAACGATATTGAAGTTATGACTTCTATGACCTTGGCAGGGGAAGATAAAGACAATTATGTATTGATACAACCAACCGGTTTAACGGCTAATATTACACCAAAAGAACTTACTGTAACTAACGCGACCGCCGAAAATAAAGTTTATGACGGTAGTACTGATGTCACAGTTGTTGGAGCAACTCTTAGCGGTGTTATTGCTGATGATGAAGTTCTGTTAGAGAATGCTGAGTCGGGAACCTTTAAACAGGATATTGTCGGTACTGAAATAGAAGTTACCACCGCAATGACAATAAGTGGTGCCGATGCCCCCAATTATGTGCTAAACCAGCCATTTGGCATTACAGCTGATATTACTACACGCGAATTAACGGTAAAAGATGCAGTGGCCGAAAACAAAATTTATGATGGTACGGTTAGTGCCGTTATTTCTGGTGCCGTACTGGACGGAAATGTTGCAGGTGATGATGTAAGCCTTACAAATGATATAGCTGGTATCTTTGCACAAAGTTCTGTTGGAGACAATATTCAGGTAGTTACTCAAATGGCACTGGAGGGAGATGATAAAGATAATTATACGCTGAAACAGCCTTCATATCTTACCGCAAATATTACTGCGGCAGAGTTAACATTATCGGGTTCTTTTGTTGCCGAAAACAAAGAATATGATGGGACGGCTATAGCTACAATGATAGAGAATAATTTACAGTTTGACGGGCTTGCTCCCGGAGATATTATTTCACTTGATAGTATAATACTTGCCTTTGAAACTTCAAATGCAGGAATTGGTTTGGAAGTGGATATCATCGGGGCAAAGATAGCAGGATCAGATGCATCAAAATATATGTTCTCTCTTGATGGCTCACCAGTAACTACTGCTAATATCAACAAAAAAGAACTTATAATTATCGCTGACGATAAAGCAAAAGACTATGATGGATTGGGTTACAGTCCATTTACCGTTTCATATAACGGTTTTATTGATGGAGAAGATGAAACTGTTCTTTCAGGAACATTAAGTTTTACGGGGACTGCAACTACTGCGCAAGACGCCGGGACAGGATATGTTGTTACTCCGGGAGGATTAAGTTCTGAAAATTATGAGATAACTTATGTAGATGGTTATTTGGATATTCATAAAACAGATCAAACAATTACTTTCGATCCTATTCCTCAACAGATTTTGAGTAATTCTTCTTTTGAATTATCTGCTGTCGCGAGTTCTGGTCTTACTATTGAGTACTCCAGTTCCGATGAGTCGGTAGCAACTGTGTCTGGGAAAATGGTAACATTTGTAAATAGCGGAACTTGCACTATTTATGCTAACCAGACAGGTAATGTTAATTATAATGCTGCTGAGCAAGTGTCACAAACACTAACAATTATTTCTTATGTTTCAGGTGATAGTAACCACGATGGACAAATCACCCCGCCGGAGATTGCAGGTGATTCAAATGAAGATGGACAAATCGATGATGGTGAAATAGCAGGCGATACAAACGGAGACGGCACAATCACTGCACCGGAAGTAGCCGGAGACACTGATGGCAACGGCCAGATTGATGAAGGCGAAGTTACCGGCGATACTAATGGTGATGGAACAATCACAGCACCAGAGGTTGCCGGAGACACTGATGGCAACGGTCAGATCGATGATGGTGAAATAGCAGGCGATACAAACGGCGACGGCACAATCACTGAACCGGAAGTAGCTGGAGATAATAATGGTGACGGAATAATTACAGCACCCGAGGTTGCTGGTGATACTGACGGTAATGGTGAGATCAATGATGATGAGGTTGCTGGCGATACTGATGGCAACGGCCAGATTGAAGAAGGCGAAGTTACCGGCGATACTAATGGTGATGGAACAATCACAGCACCAGAGGTTGCCGGAGACACTGATGGCAACGGTCAGATCGATGATGGTGAAATAGCAGGCGATACAAACGGAGACGGCACAATCACTGAACCGGAAGTAGCCGGCGATACAAACGGCGACGGCACAATTACCTCACCAGAAGTAGCCGGAGACACTGATGGCAATGGTCAGATCGATGATGGAGAAATAGCTGGTGATACTGATGGCAATGGTCAGATTGATGATAGCGAGGTTGCTGGTGATACTGACGGTAACGGTGAGATCAATGATGATGAGGTTGCTGGCGATACTGATGGCAATGGCCAGATTGAAGAAGGCGAAGTTATCGGCGATACTAATGGTGATGGAACAATCACAGCACCAGAGGTTGCCGGAGACGCTGATGGCAACGGTCAGATCGATGATGGTGAAATAGCCGGTGATAGCAACCACGATGGACAAATTACTCCTCCGGAGATCGCAGGTGATTCAAATGAAGATGGACAAATCAATGATGGTGAAATAGCCGGCGATACAAACGGCGACGGCACAATCACTGCACCGGAAGTAGCCGGAGACACTGATGGCAACGGTCAGATCGATGATGGTGAAATAGCAGGCGATACAAACGGAGACGGCACAATCACTGCACCGGAAATAGCCGGAGATACTGATGGCAATGGTCAGATTGATGATAGCGAGGTTGCTGGCGATACTAATGGTGATGGAACAATCACAGCACCAGAGGTTGCCGGAGACACTGATGGCAACGGTCAGATCGATGATGGTGAAATAGCAGGCGATACAAACGGAGACGGCACAATCACTGCACCGGAAATAGCCGGAGATACCGATGGCAATGGCCAGATTGATGAAGGAGAAGTTACCGGAGATACTAATGGTGATGGAATAATTACAGCACCCGAAATTGCCGGAGACACTGATGGCAACGGTCAGATCGATGATGGAGAAATAGCCGGCGATACTAATGGCGACGGAATAATTACAGCACCCGAGATTGCTGGTGATACTGACGGTAACGGTGAGATCAATGATGATGAGGTTGCCGGAGACACTGATGGCAACGGTCAGATCGATGATGGAGAAATAGCCGGCGATACTAATGGCGACGGAATAACTACAGCACCCGAGATTGCTGGTGATACTGACGGTAACGGTGAGATCAATGATGATGAGGTTGCTGGTGACACAAACGGCGACGGATCAATCACTTCACCGGAAGTAGCCGGTGATACCGATGGTAATGGCCAGATCGATGATGGAGAAATAGCTGGTGATACTGATGGCAATGGTCAGATTGATGAAGGCGAAGTTCCTGGCGATACTAATGGTGATGGAACAATCACAGCACCAGAGGTTGCCGGAGACACTGATGGCAACGGTCAGATCGATGATGGAGAAATAGCTGGTGATACAAACGGCGACGGCACAATCACTGCACCGGAAGTAGCCGGTGATACCGATGGTAATGGCCAGATCGATGATGGAGAAGTCGCTGGCGATACCGATGGTAATGGTGAGATCGATGATGATGAGGTTGCTGGCGATACTGATGGCAACGGCCAGATTGATGAAGGCGAAGTTACCGGCGATACTAATGGTGATGGAACAATCACAGCACCAGAGGTTGCCGGAGACGCTGATGGCAACGGTCAGATCGATGATGGTGAAATAGCCGGTGATAGCAACCACGATGGACAAATTACTCCTCCGGAGATCGCAGGTGATTCAAATGAAGATGGACAAATTAATGATGGTGAAATAGCAGGCGATACAAACGGCGACGGATCAATCACTGCACCGGAAGTAGCCGGAGACACTGATGGCAACGGTCAGATCGATGATGGTGAAATAGCAGGCGATACAAACGGAGACGGCACAATCACTGAACCGGAAGTAGCTGGAGATACTAATGGTGACGGAATAATTACAGCACCCGAGATTGCTGGTGATACTGACGGTAACGGTGAGATCAATGATGATGAGGTTGCTGGCGATACTGATGGCAATGGCCAGATTGATGAAGGCGAAGTTACCGGCGATACTAATGGTGATGGAATAATTACAGCACCCGAAATTGCTGGTGATACTGATGGCAATGGTCAGATTGATGATGGAGAAATAGCTGGTGATACTGATGGCAATGGTCAGATTGATGATAGCGAGGTTGCTGGTGATACTGACGGTAACGGTGAGATCAATGATGATGAGGTTGCTGGCGATACTGATGGCAATGGTCAGATTGAAGAAGGCGAAGTTACCGGCGATACTAATGGTGATGGAACAATCACAGCACCAGAGGTTGCCGGAGACGCTGATGGCAACGTCAGATCGATGATGGTGAAATAGCCGGTGATAGCAACCACGATGGACAAATTACTCCTCCGGAGATCGCAGGTGATTCAAATGAAGATGGACAAATCAATGATGGTGAAATAGCCGGCGATACAAACGGCGACGGCACAATCACTGCACCGGAAGTAGCCGGAGATACTAATGGCGACGGAATAATTACAGCACCCGAGATTGCTGGCGATACCGATGGTAATGGTGAGATCAATGGTGATGAGGTTGCAGGTGACACAAATGGCGACGGCACAATTACCTCACCAGAAGTAGCCGGAGACACTGATGGCAATGGTCAGATTGATGATGATGAGGTTGCTGGCGATACTGATGGCAATGGCCAGATTGAAGAAGGCGAAGTTACCGGCGATACTAATGGTGATGGAACAATCACAGCACCAGAGGTTGCCGGAGACGCTGATGGCAACGGTCAGATTGATGATGGTGAAATAGCCGGTGATAGCAACCACGATGGACAAATTACTCCACCGGAGATCGCAGGTGATTCAAATGAAGATGGACAAATCAATGATGGTGAAATAGCCGGCGATACAAACGGCGACGGCACAATCACTGCACCGGAAGTAGCCGGAGATACTAATGGCGACGGAATAATTACAGCACCCGAGATTGCTGGCGATACCGATGGTAATGGTGAGATCAATGATGATGAGGTTGCTGGTGACACAAACGGCGACGGATCCATCACAGCACCAGAGGTTGCCGGAGACACTGATGGCAATGGCCAGATTGAAGAAGGCGAAGTTACCGGCGATACTAATGGTGATGGAACAATTACAGCACCCGAAATTGCTGGTGATACTGATGGCAACGGTCAGATCGATGATGGAGAAGTAGCCGGAGACACTGATGGTAATGGTGAGATCAATGATGATGAGGTTGCTGGCGATACTGATGGCAATGGCCAGATTGATGAAGGCGAAGTTACCGGCGATACTAATGGTGATGGAACAATCACAGCACCAGAGGTTGCCGGAGACGCTGATGGCAACGGGCAGATCGATGATGGTGAAATAGCCGGTGATAGCAACCACGATGGACAAATTACTCCTCCGGAGATCGCAGGTGATTCAAATGAAGATGGACAAATTAATGATGGTGAAATAGCAGGCGATACAAACGGCGACGGCACAATCACTGAACCGGAAGTAGCTGGAGATACTAATGGTGACGGAATAATTACAGCACCCGAGATTGCTGGTGATACTGACGGTAATGGTGAGATCAATGATGATGAGGTTGCTGGTGACACAAACGGCGACGGATCAATCACTTCACCAGAAGTAGCCGGTGATACCGATGGTAATGGCCAGATCGATAATGGAGAAATTGCTGGCGATATTGATGGCAACGGTCAGATCGATGATGGAGAAATAGCCGGCGATACTAATGGCGACGGAATAACTACAGCACCCGAAATTGCTGGTGATATTGACGGTAACGGTGAGATCAATGATGATGAGGTTGCAGGCGACACAGATGGAGACGGTACAATCATTTCTCCTGAAATAATTGGCGATACTGATGGTAATGGTCAGATTGATGATGGTGAAGTAGCTGGTGATATCAATGGAGATGGTAAAATTGGAGAAGGTGAAGTTGCAGTTTGGAGTGTAGCAGATATTAGTGTTCTTATAATAAACGGAGAGGCTATTGAAAATCCGGATGAAGATGTTTATTACTTGCTTGATTGTGATTACAATTTAGATTATGCAGCAGTGTCTTTTGAGTTGGACTCTTTTGCTACTTCAGAGCATTTGGCTTCGTTCGAGATGTCAATCCCTAATCCGGGAATATACCAAGAGGATATTATGGTTGTTTCGGCCGATGGCTCGCAAAACCGAACTTATCATGTTGTAATTGAGAAGCGTTTCAATTTTGATGATATTATTATTCAGAAATATGATAATGTATTATTAGTGAATAATAATCCGGATACGAATGGAGGGTATCGTTTCATTGCTTTTAATTGGTATAAAAATGGAATATTAGTTGGCACCGGTCAATACTATTCTGCTGGAGATGATGCTTCAGATCAGTTAGATTTGGATGCAAAATATTCTGTAGAGATGGAAACAGAAGATGGAGATATTTTACAGACCTGCGAGTTCGGTGTTACTTATTCCAATGTATTCAGTTTGAAAGTTTCTCCTAATCCTGTTAAATCTGGAAGTATCGTAAATGTAGTAACTACTTACTCTCCGAATATGTTGGAAGATATGAATATTAGAGTGAGAGATATTTACGGAGGAATAGTGATGCAGAGGAGAGTAAGAAGTAATTCAAGCCAAATAACACTTCCTCCTTCTCTTGCACCGGGAACGTATATTGTAACAACTGAGGCAGAAGGAGTTGAGTTGAGTACAAAAATCATTGTTCAATAAATTTGACGAAAACAAGCTTGATCGGTTGATCGAAATAAAAAATAAACAAAAAGAAATAATAATGAATCATATCAAGTTAATATGTTTATCTATATTGCTGTTATTGTCCTGCGGGGCAGTAACAGCTCAGAAAACAACAAGTAGAAAGCAAGAATTGTCGGTATATGGGAAAGGGTTTTATAGCACGCTGAAGTATGATGTTTTGGGAAAGGCCGAACCTAATAATGGGTTCGGCATGGGATTCGGTATTGAATATACATTGTATTTGAATACCCGATGGAGTTTTTCAACTGGGGGAGAATACCAACAATATCGTTCCAGTGTCATTTTTTATAATTTTAATGATCATTACCAGGCAATAGACGCAGAAAATAGCAATTTTGATTTCTATACTTCTGCTGATGTTTACAAAGAAAAGCAATCAGTTGGTGTAATAAATATTCCATTATTGTTCAGGTATGAAACTCCTTCGCCCTGGACAAATACGTTTATTTTTGGTTCTGCCGGGGTTCAGTTGGGGATTCCTGTAAGATCGAAATACGAGGCAACCGTAGAAAATTTAAAAACTTCCGGTTACTTTCAACAGTGGGATGCGATGCTTAACAATCCGAAGTTTATGGGCTTTGGCAGTTGGGGGACAGTTCAGCGTAGTAATCAGGATCTGGATATTAGAAATAGTTATTCGATATTATTTGAGCTTGGTTTTAAAAAAGAATTAAATGAAAAAGAGAATATATACTTAGGTTATTATGCCGATTTGGGACTGAATCAGTTGACTAAGGACAGTAGTTCCCCTTCTGCGCTAATTCAATATGATGTTGATAATCCAACGGAATTTCAGCTAAAAACCTTATTTAATTCTGCACCTCAGGCTCAGGGGGAAACTTATGCATCGAAACCAAAAATACGAGGATTTGGAATAAAAATTCGATATGCTTTTAAACTTTAAGTAGTTCGTAAGGAAACAGGAAATAAAAATCGGGATGCTTGCATTCGTATTTTTATTTCCTGTCTCCTAATTGTTTAGTTTTTACCTGAATAGTTAAGTACCGGCCATTGCCATCTTTTTAGAACAGTTCCGGTTTTTGATTCTGAGATATCGCCGTTTTTTAATGTTACCTGATATTCCCCTTCGTTTGCTCTGAAGGTTGGCCAATAGATTTTTCCAATTCCCGGTTCTTGTGGTAAAGTTTTTTCGAAAACCAACTCTCCGGTTTTGTCTTTAATCTCGATTTTGGTTTCTCCTTTCAGCGTTTCTCCAATCTGGTACCATATTTCCAAACCATTAGGTTCGTTCGATGAGTTTAAATGATTGCTTCCGGTCATTTGGTAGTTTCCCCACGTTGCCTGCTGGGAAAAGTTCATTTGAGGTTTTGGCTCAATATCGAATAAATGCAGTTCTTTCTTTTCAATCTCTGGAGTAAGCTGCTGCAATGGGCTGATATCAGTAATCCAGGCAGCACGGCCATAAGTGCCTACAATTAAGTCATTTTCTCTGGGGTGGATCAACATGTCTTTTACAACCACATTAGGTATGTTGATGTTAAACGACGACCAGTTTTTGCCTTTGTCGGTTGATATATAAACGCCCAAATCATTTCCGGCAAAAAGAAGATTCTGATTTTTCTTGTCTTCAATAATTGCATTTACAGGAGAGTCTGGTAAGCCGTTTGTTATTTTCTCCCATGATTTTCCGTAATCGTGTGTTACGTATATGTGTGCATCAAAAATATCATCGGTAAAACCACATTTCGAAATGTAAGCTGTGCCTGCATCATGGTTTGATGGAAACACTTTGCTGACCCACATTTTTACCGGAGCTCCTGCTTTTTCCAGGTTTGAGGTCAGGTCTGTCCAGGTGTGTCCAAAATTTGTTGTCAGCTGAACATGTCCGTCGTCTGTTCCCACCCAAATAACACCAGCTTTTACCGGAGATTCATCCAAAGTAGTAATCGTGCAATATTGAATATGTCCTTTTCCGTGAATTTTGTCAGGATCATTGTCGGTCAGGTCCGGGCTGATTTCTTGCCAGTTCTCACCGCGATCCAGAGATCGTAATACTTTTTGTGCTCCGGTGTAAATAATTGCGCTGTTGTGTGGTGAAATCGCCAGTGGGGTAGTCCAGGTGTAGCGGTAACGTTCGCCTTCTTCCGGCTGTGGAAGAATCGAAGTTCTTTCGCCTTTTTCCTGGTTAATCCTTATATGAGAGCCAAATTGAGTTGTTGAATAGATCGTTTTGTTGTCTTCCGGATCTACTTTCGAGTACATTCCGTCCCACATGCCAGTAATAACCCAATCGGCTGGCGTAATTTGCCCCGACCAGCCATTCGACTGAGCTTTCCATGTTTCATGGTCTTGCAGGCCGATATAAATGTTGTAAGGCGTTTCATTATCGGCTTCAACAGTATAAACTTCGCCAAGCGGAAGGTGATAGTAGTGATTCATTGTTAAACCGCCATCGAAAGTGGAATAAATTCCCCCGTCAGATCCCAACATCATATGGCGCGGATCTTTCGGGTCGATCCAGAAAATGCGGTTGTCGCCAAAGTTGGTTTGAAACAACTCTTGTTCACGATATTCAGGCCATGTTTTGCCGCCGTCAAGCGTGTAAAACATATTTACTCCAATCACATAAATTTTGTCGGGATCAACCGGATCGATGGTAATTCGGTTAAAACTGTATGCTGCTTTTCCGCTTACATCGTTTGTTTCCGGATCGTTTATTCGTTCCCAGTTTTCACCGCCATTTTTTGTAATGTATACTTCTCCACCAATTAAATTGTCGAACGAGTGGTCGGTGTATTCGTCAAATTCGGTTGCTGCATTCGGATCAATTCCTGGTTTTACATTCAGGTTTTGAATAACAGCTACAACGATATTGGGATTTGCACGATGAATATCCAGTCCAATTCGTCCGAGAGGGCCAGTTGGGAGTCCACCTTCAAGGATTTTCCAGGTTGTTCCACCGTCGGTTGATTTGTAAATTCGGCTTTTATCACCACCGGGTTCGTAAGTCCATGCTGTACGTATTTTCTCGTATGTGGCAGCGTATAAAATGTCCGGATTCGAAGGATTGATTACTAAATCCGTAACGCCGGTTTCGTCGTCAACATATAAAACTTTATCCCAGTTTTTTCCGCCGTCGATGGTTTTAAAAACTCCTCTTTCTTTGTTTTTCGAAAAAAGGTGCCCCATTGAAGCTATCCATACCACATCCGGTTTTTTAGGATGAATGATCACTTTGGCTATGTGGTGCGAATCGTGTAAACCCATATTTTCCCATGTCTCGCCGGCATTTGTCGATTTCCATATTCCATTTCCATAATAAGATGAGCGGGCATTAAAAGCTTCTCCGGTTCCGGCCCAAATAACTTCAGGATTAGAAGGAGCAACAGCAAAATCGCCAATGGAAGAAGTGCCAAAACTATTGGAAACACATTGAAAGGTAGTTCCGTTATTTACAGTTTTCCAGATTCCACCACTACGCGGACCAACATACCAGGTGTATTTATGTTTCTCTCCCGGATTTTCGGGAACGGCCAGCGAACCCACCCAGGCACTTATTCGGTAAGCACCAAGATTCCGATATTGGAATGCATCATATTTTTTCGAAGAAGAGTCTTGTGCTAAAACTTTTGCAATTGGAGAGGCAAGAAGAAAAATGACAATAAGTAATTTGAAGAAATTCGTCATGGTGAAATGATATTTAGATAAAAACAAGGTCGTTTAAACTAGAGTAAACGACCTTTATATAATGGATAATGCAAACTTTATGGTTCAGGTTCATATCTTCTGCGGCGCGTAAATTTTTCTTTCTCGTTGATTGGATTTGCATCCATAACAAAAACACCGCGGCCATGTGTCGCAATAATAAGCATGTTATCACGCGGGTGAATTTGCAGGTCGTGTACGTAGGCAAATGGCAGGTCGCCCAATACATTCCAGCTCTCACCTTTGTCTTTGCTGATGTACACTGATGCATCGGTGCCGAGGTATAAAACATCGGGATTGAACGGATCTTCGCGAATGACATTAACCGGACCTACGGGAATGTCTCCTGAAATATCTTGCCACGTTTCGCCAAAGTCGGTTGATTTCCATACATATACCTGGAAGTCATCATCACGTCTTCCGGTCTGTGTCATGTAAACAGTTCCAAGCTCGTACTTCGATGCGATGATTCTGGATACCCAGCGTTGAGGAACTGCTCCGCTTCTGATTTCATCCCAGTTTTTACCTCCGTCTTTGGTTCGCCAAATCCGGCCATCGTCGGTTCCTGCATAAAGTAAGCCTGCCAGTAATGGTGATTCATCCAGGGATTGGATAGTTTGGTAGTTTATATCGCCAAATTTATCAGGATCGTTAAAGCTTAAGTCGGGGCTGATTTTTTCCCAGGTGCTTCCTTTATCGATGGATTTCATAACATACTGGGTGCCGAAATAAATAATGTCTTTGTTGTGTGGCGACATCACTATTGGCGAAACCCACTGTCCGCGTAAAGCCGGCTCATCAGGATAATTCGGAGGAAGGACCTGTTTGGTGCTTGCCGGATAATTATCCATTTCGGCACGTGCCAGGTTACCGTAATAAACACTCGCGTAAACGGTGTTGTTATCGCGCGGATCAATTACGTGTGTACTTCCTTCAGCGCCCAAGGTGTGCTCAAATTCAACTTGTCGGGCCCGGTCTCTTCCGTACGAGAGATCTACAGTTCCGAAATAACTGTGATGATCCTGAATTGATCCAAAAACACGAAAAGGCGTGCTGTAATCAAAAGCTACATTATAAAATTGTGCCAGTGGCAGCGGTTCAATCGGGTGTTTCCATGTTTCGCCTTTGTCGTACGATATCGAAATACCGCCATCTTGTGCGTCAATAAGGTAGTTTGTGTTGTTTGGATCGATCCAAAGTCCGTGGTGGTCGGAGTGAGGATCGCGGATTGGTGTGAATGTTTTCCCTCCGTCAGTCGATTTATTTAACCAGATTCCCATAGTATAAATGGTATTTTCATCCTTCGGATCAACTCTGATTTGTCCGAAAACCCAACCATAGGTTCCCGAATGATTTTCCATATAGACTTTTGTCTCGGGTGTTAAACCGCTGGTTTGCTGCCATGTTTCTCCAGCGTTGGTAGATTTATACACGGTAGCACCTTTTATAACATCTTGTTTCTGGCGGTTGTAGGAATCCAGTTCCCCTTTTTTTGCTTTGTAAGCAATTTCGTAATTGTCGAGTAATGCATACAGTACGTTTGGATTGGTTGGAGAAATGTCAATTCCAATACGACCACGATCTTTTGCTTCGGGTAGACCTTTGTTTATTTGCTTCCAGTTTCTTCCGCCGTCGGTTGATTTCCAAATTCCGCAGTTTCTGGTTTTTTCGAATGTTCTCGGGTCGTTCCATTTTAAACGCATTCTTTCCCAATTTGTGGCGTAAATAGTTTCAGGATCGGAAGGATCGAGCACAACATCAAAAACTCCGGTGTTTTCATCTATTTCCAGAATTTTATCCCATGTTGCTCCTCCGTCAGTAGTTTTGTATAATCCCCGCTCTTCGTTAGGCGTCCACTCGTGGCCGGTTGCTGCCACATAAACAATATCTGAATTTTGGGGATGTACCCTGATTCTTCCAATAGTATGAGTGTTTTCTAACCCCATTACTTCCCACGTTTTTCCTCCATCAGTGGTTTTAAATACTCCACATCCTGCATCTGAGCTTCTGAAAATGTTGGCTTCTCCGGTTCCAATCCAAACCACATCATGATTTTGCGGATCGATAGCCAGATCTCCAATCGAAGCGGTTGGCATTTCGTCAAAAACGGGTTCAAAAGTGGTACCTTCGTTTACCGATTTCCAAACACCTCCTGTTGCTGATCCAACCCAAATGGTGTATTGGTTTCCTCTTGGAGAAATGGCTTCAACATCAGTACACCTTCCGCTAATGTTGGTAGGTCCAATATATTGCCAGTGATTGTCTTTATAGGGCGATGATTCAGCTAATTCTTGCTGCTTGCTGAACATTTTTACTCGCTCTGTTCCTGATAATACGGGCTTCTTTTCCTGTGAGTAACCGGCAAAGGAGGCAAGGAGAAAAAGAATTGTAAGCCCTTTTGTAAAGTTGGTTTTTAGATTTTTTTTCATTGATGATATGCTTCTTATTTTGGAAATTCGTCTATTGAATATGTTGAAGATGGATTCGTCATAGTTTTAGCTGATGTGAAAATGACAAGGTATGTAATATTTTTATAACATTTGTTTGGAACATTACGATATTGGGCATCATTATGACATTTGTTATAAAGATGATAATTTTCTTTAATCAGGGGAGGTGGTTAGCCTGTATTTAGAGTCGTTCAGAAGATCAGCGTAGAATTGTAAGCTTACACTAAAACGGATCACATTAATAAGTAGGTGAAGAAGAAAAAATACCTCACCCAGAAGTTTCAATATTGAATAAAAGCTACCAGAAATAAGCAACATTCTTTTGGCTTATCAGCCGGATTCTACTCTTTGGCTTAGCCCAAAGAGATAGACAGAAAACCAAGGCTGCGCCCGCCTCTCTCGGAAAAGCTACGCGATGCCGACTAAAATTACTGAAACTTCCCGATGCTACGATCGGGACAGGCAGTCGTACTTCCTCAAACAGCAGTAATTTTTTTACGTCGTCACCACTTGTTTTTCCGGCTCACCGGCCGAGGCCCTGCTCCGATGCAGTGACGTTGCTTAAGAGGACGGCCTCTTTTGGTCGTTGCCCGGAGCTAAAATAAAACCGTAGTGAGAGCGGGAAGCTCCGAGTAGGCGAGGAGATCACCCGTCCGAACTTGGGTTTTATAAAAACGCAGGGTAGTGACCAAAAGCAGCCTTGCGTTTTTTGCTTCGTTTTTGTGGTAAGACAAAAATGAAGGCCGCCGGCAGGTATGAAATTATTGTCAATTTCTAAATTAATCCACCGGATTTTTCAGGTGATCCACTTTTTAATAAAGTCGCAGCTAAAATTTGTATAAAATTAGACGTAAAAAATGCCCTCTCGGGCAAAAAGGAAGGGGAAAGCTCTATGGACGCTTTTTGAAGATGATTGATAATTTACAAACCCCTAAACACAAAACCAATCATAAATACAGAAGTCGCTTTCCCCTTTTAAGTTTTACTTATTGAAAATAAAACCAACCATTAAATCAATAGCAAATATAAGGAAATGATTAAAGCAGAAAAGCTTTGTAAAACATAAATTCACTTTTGTGTAGATAAAATATGCTGGTTTTCCCACATTGGGAAAATCTATTCTTATTTGGGAAATGACTGTTTATGCAATAATAATGCAATAATGAATATTGAATTATATTTGCGCAAAATTAGATAACTGTGGGAAGAAGAAAAAGAACGAAACCGTTTTACGAAAATGTAAAAATTGAAGATATTGGTGCAGAAGGAAAAGCTGTGGCACGTGTTGGTGATGTAGTTGTTTTTACAAAATTGGCCATTCCGGGCGATGTGGTTGACTTACAGGTAACAAAGAAAAGAAAACGTTACCAGGAAGCCATTGTTAAAGAGTTTAAAGCATACAGTGAAGACAGGGCTGAAGCTTTTTGTAAGCATTTTGGGGTTTGTGGTGGATGTAAATGGCAAATTCTTCCTTACGAAAAACAATTGTATTACAAGCAAAAACAAGTTCAGGATCAACTTTCAAGGATTGGAAAAGTGGAAATGCCTGAAATGCTGCCAATACTTGGTTCCGAAAAGAACACATTCTACAGAAATAAAATGGAGTTCACGTTCTCAAATAAACGATGGTTGAGTTTTGAGGAGATTGAACGCGATGAAGAAATAAAAGATCCGAACGCACTTGGGTTTCACGTTCCCGGCTTGTTTGATAAAGTGGTGAATATTGATAAATGCTGGTTGCAGGACGATCCGTCGAACCAAATTCGCAACTTTATTTATGATTATTCCCTTAAGGAAAAACTTTCTTTCTTCGATATTCGCGAGCAGAGTGGATTTTTAAGAACGCTGATAATCAGGACTACCTCAACCGGAGAGTTGATGGTTATTGTAAGTTTCTTTTACGAAGATGAGCCGGCGCGCAAACAGTTGCTGGAGGCAGTAAAGAACGAGTTTCCCGCGATTACGTCGCTGATGTATGTTATTAATACAAAAGGAAATGATACGATTACGGATCAGGAAATAGAAGTGTTTTCGGGACGCGATTATGTGCTGGAAGAGATGGAGGGATTAAAGTTTAAAATCGGCCCAAAAAGCTTCTATCAAACCAACTCCGAGCAAGCTTACGAGTTGTACAAAGTAGCCCGTGATTTTGCTGAATTTACAGGAGATGAAACGGTTTACGACCTGTACACCGGAACCGGAACAATAGCCAATTTTGTGGCTAAAAAGGCGAAAAAAGTAGTGGGGATTGAATATGTGCCTGAAGCGATTGAGGACGCTAAGATAAATTCAGAACTGAATGACATAGAAAATACATTGTTTTATGCAGGTGATATGAAAGATGTCCTGAATGAGGCATTTATCAAGAAACACGGTAAGCCGGAAGTGGTAATTACCGATCCTCCAAGGGCCGGAATGCATGCCGATGTTGTAGAAACAATATTGGAGATGGAGCCGCGTAAAATTGTTTATGTTAGTTGTAATCCCGCCACTCAGGCACGCGACCTTGCAATGCTTGATTCGCTGTACCAAATTGAGAAAATTCAGCCCGTTGATATGTTTCCCCATACACATCACGTCGAAAATGTGGTAATGCTCAGAAAAAGGCTTGATTAATTACATAAAATAGTCTAACTTGGTGACTCTAAATGCAATTGAAAGTTGCAAAAACAAGGGTCGTATTAAGAAGCTGGATGCTCTCTTAATATTTTATATGTATAATATTTAACAAGTTTTCTGAAAATCCTAAATTCAAATAATTATGAAAAGAGTATTACTTTTTCTTTTTGCATTTATACCAATGTTGGTGTTTGCTCAACAAGAATGCGTTTATTTCAAAAAGATGGTCAAGCTTGATACCGAAAAGACCAACCTGAATACAACACAAAGTGATTTTGGCCCGGGCTTCGTGGGTAATGAACTTTGGTATTCTGCTTATACTGATGAAGAGATTGAGAAGTTAAATAGTGGTTCTGATAAGAAAATTTATTATAATCTGTATTCTACTCCTACGGATACAAAAGGAAATGTAAAATCGGGCAAGAGTGTTAAGCTGGCTTCGGCAAGTGAAGGTTATCATGCCGGACCGGTTTCGTATTGCGAGGCAACCGGAGAGCTTTTTGTAACCTTAAGTAATTTCGAAAATCCCGAGGTTCGAAATAAAGTTTATCAAAAGGCAGATATTCGCCTCAAAATTATCATTGCTAAAAAAGTGGATGGCGAATGGCAGAAAACCGGTGAGTTACCATTTAATGATCCTACATATTCGGTAGGACATCCGAGTATTACGGCTACTGGAGATACTCTGTATTTTGTTTCAGATATTCCTGAAAAGGGACTTGGAGGAACAGATATTTACATGTCGGTTCGCACAAACGGAACCTGGGGAGAGATGCAAAATTTGGGCGACGCGGTAAATACGGATAAAAATGAAATGTTCCCGTTTATTTATAAAGGCAAATTCCTGATTTTTGCATCAAACGGAAGAGGCTCGGGCGATGATCTTGATATTTATAATGTTGGATTGTTTGGAGATAACATTACCGGCGTTGCAGAATTGACTGAATTAAACTCTGACGGTGATGATTTTGGTTTTGTAATTCATCCCGATGAAGAAGTCGGTTATTATTGCTCGAATAAAGACGGAGGAATGGGAAGCGACGATATTTATAAGGTCCTCCTTGAAGGTATATACGATCTTGAACTGGTTGTTATGGACAGGAATACAATGGAACCAATGAAAGATGCCAAAATTACATTTGGCGGAGTTGCAGAGTTGATTGCAGGCATTCTGTTTAAGAAAGAATTGAAAAAAGACCAAACCTATTCTGTAGCCAGTAATATTGATGGTTATATGAATGATTCGAAAACAATTTCAACTGTTGGAAAACCTTTTGGAGTTATTCGCGATACATTGTGGGTAGAAAAAGTTGAAGTTAAACAGAAGTTTGTTATGGAGAATATTTATTATGACTTTGACAAATGGAATATTTTGCCGGCATCTGAAGTTGAACTGGATAAGTTGGTAAAAGTAATGAAAGATAATCCTGACTGGAAAGTTGAATTGGGATCGCACACAGATTGTCGTGGTAGTGATGCTTACAACCAAATCCTGAGTCAGAAACGTTCAGATTCAGCAGTTGGTTATATCGTAAGCAAAGGTATAGATGAGGACAGAATAACAGCCAAAGGATATGGCGAATCACAGTTAGTAAACCATTGTGATGACGGAGTTCCATGTTCCGCAGCAGATCATCGTAAAAACCGTAGAACAGAATTTACGATTCTTGAAATGAATGGAAATTAGTATTAAGTATACCAATCATCCGAAAGCTGTTCTTTTTTAAGAGCAGCTTTCTTTTTGCTTATAAGGATTGGGCTTGCTGTTTTTTCTCGAATGGAAACGGATTATTACAACGAAATAAGTTGGTTTTTAAAGGCGTAAATAACCAGGTTAACGGTGTTAAAAGTCTCCGTTTTTTGGAAGAGACTACTTTTGTGTTTCTCTATCGTTTTGGGGCTTAAATGAATGAGTTCGGCAATTTGTTCATTGTTAAGACCTTTGCAAATCAGGTTGAGGATTTCTTTCTCGCGCGAAGTAAATTTATCGAGTAGTTGTTCGCCCGATTTTCGCTCCTTGTCTTTATACAAATTGCGCGAAATTACTTTTATAATTTCCGAAGAAAAGTAACTTCCTCCATCGGCAACTTTTTTTATGGCTTTTTCAAAATCCTCAATATCCGAACGTTTTAGCATGTAACCTTCCACGCCGGCCGATATCATCTGCTCAATATATTCATCGTCTGCAAAAGAAGTGAGTGCAATTACTTTTAACTCAGGATACTTTTTTACTGCTTGTTTTGTGGCTTCAATACCATTCATTTTCGGCATATTAATATCCATTAATACGATGTCGGCATCCACATTATCAATAAGTTTCAAAAACTCTTCACCATTTGCGGCTTCGCCTGCAACCGTTACAAAATCAAAATTGTTTAACAGCATTATCAGTCCATCTCTAAAAATTTTGTGGTCGTCAACGATTATAATATTTGTGTTCTCCATGTTCGTGAATTATATCGTGAAACTTAGCTTAATTTTAACTCCTTTTCGTTCGCCGGTATTAATTTCGTATTTACCACCGAACGACTCAATGCGGTTGATAATATTTCGCAGTCCCATTTTTTCTTCGTCCGATGTGTGAATGAGTTGAGGATTGAATCCCTTTCCGTTATCGCGATACAATATAATTACTGTCTTTTTAATTTGCTGAATGTCGATAAATAATTTCGATGCATCCGCGTGTTTTAGCGTATTATTGATCAACTCATTACAAATGCGGTAAACGTTAAGTTCCATATTTGGATCTAACTTTATTTCCGGCTTAGTTGAGTTAACAACGCAGGCAACTTCCCCAAGATCATTTATTTTATCGCACAGAATTTCCAGCGATTTCACTAATCCGTATTTGTTTAAAATCGATGGGTTGAGGTTGTTAATTGTCGCTTCCAGGTTTTCTAATGCGATACCCGATAGTTCTTTTACCTGAACCAGGCTTTTGTTTTCTGCATTCGTTGAACAATCTTTTTCGATCAATTTTATGAAAAGAGCAATGCTCGATAAAATAGAGCCCAGTCCGTCGTGTAAATCTGCCGCTATTCTTTTTCGTTCCTTATATTCAACCTCAAGCGCCCGGAGTGCCTGTTGTTTTTCAATCGTGTTATACGAATTGATGATTCGGTAAATTAAAAATATACAAACCAGTAACAGAAAAAAGGTTAACAGCACGAGCGTAAATACCCGTTGTCTGAACCCGGTATTTTCGTGTAAAATATAATCATGAATCGTTTTGTCCAATTCCTGGTAAGCCATTTGAAAATCACGATATTCATTTAAGATGGCCACGTTAAAATCTTCAGCATTATTTTGAAGAGATGTAGCTACTTTGGTGTGTAACTGCTTAACCTGCTTCGTTACTTCGTTAAGCGAATTTTGAAGATCTTCTTCGCGGCTTCCTTTATATTTTTCAGAAATAAGAGAATCGAGTGAAGTGGTGTATTGGGTGGTGGTTGTAAAACAGTTTAAGATCGTTGCTTTTTTATGGGAGTCGTTTAACAAAAAATAGTCATCAAGAAATATTCGGCTGTGTGAGATTTCTAGGTCAATGTTTTTCGAGAGTTCCAGTAGCGATAAGTGTTCGCGATCAAGGCGCAAACTTTTTATGGAGGTATAAATAATACCGGTACAGGTAATTGTGGTGAAGATAATAATGGCCAATAAGACCCTTCCGCGAAATAATATCTTTAAACTCATTTAGTAAATTCAACGATTTCTCTGATAAAGATATTCAATTGTATTTACATATATAAAATAAAATCCCCCGCCGAAAAACAGCGAGGGAATATTTTGTGTTATGCTTTGCGTATTAAGCACTCGGAATGCCTCCCATACCAAATACCATGGCAAGAAGTGCAACCGTTTCGATAATACCCATGGCGGCAATATACATACCCGAACCTTGTTTATCATCAACGGCCAGGTTGGCACAAGCGGCAGCCCCAACGCGTCCCTGCATAATTGCTGAGGCGGCAATAGCGATACCGATAAAAAATGCCCAAATCATTTGATTGGTATAGCTGTCGGGGCTAAGATTAGCGCCAATCATCGAATTCATAAAAATCATACCATAAATCACCTGGCTCAATGGCATACCTACCATCGCCAAGGCCAGCGAAGGAAGTTTCTTCTTGTCTCTGATCGATTGTTTCCAAAGCCCTAAAGCTCCCATGCCTGCAATACCGGTCCCAATTGCTGAACCTACACCTGCAATTCCCAGAGCAATAGCGTGTCCGCCAAAGCCTGTAACTGTTGTTGCTAAAATTGTTGTTAAAGTCATATTTATACTATTTTAAAAATTTTATTGTTTGTTGTCCTTCAAATTGAAGGGTTTATATTCATTTCCAGAAAACTCAACTTCGGCGTGGCCGGCATACTCAAGCATATTTAATCGCACACCGTGAACAAGCACTGCCATTGCAGCTAGAATCATATTTAATCCGTGTCCTAAGATTAAAACCAGTACAGCTCCAATTCCTGAAACCACTGTAGTTATACCATCGCCAATGGCCATTTGGTTAAAGCTTGCCGCCATTAACACGGTTGACAAACCAACAGCATACAATCGGATGTACGAAATAATGTCGGAAAAACCATTGATGATGCTCAGTGGCAAATTACCTATTGATGAAATCATGCCTTTAAAGAAGCTCGTTCCCGGTTTTGAAAAAAGAGCCACCAGCACAGCACCTCCAACAAATAGCCAAACCATTAATGCCGGAGCATCTATTCCCAGTACCATTTGGTTTACAATGAGGTACAATCCCCAGATAATTGCAATCCATCCGAATTGGGCGATCGCTCTAACACTGTTGTTAAATTTCCATGCTACCTGCAGGTGCCCAACGGTAAGGTGAACTGCACCAATCAGGAACATGATTTTTTGTATCATGAGGCTGTCGCCACCAAAACTGGCCAGCGCTTCAATTTTTAAGCTGCGTAGTACCGGAAGTTCTGCTATAGCTTCCGATCCAAAATAAGTTCCGGTTAATACACCCCAAAACATAATCGATACCGAAAGTGTATAGATCAAACCAAACTCAATCTGTTTGGCAAATTTTTTCTTACGATGCGCCAAAAAGGTGATCAGCAAGAATACCAGTCCGTATCCGGCGTCTCCCACAAGAATTCCGGTAAAAAAGGTAAAGAATACCATAAATACCCGCGAAACATCCATTTCCTTGTAGCCGGGAACCAGTCCCATAAAATCCATAACCGGCTGAATTCGCTGTGCCCATTTTGGCGTTCGCACAAGGGTAGGAACCTCTTCCTCTTCTTCCGGTAAAGGATCTTCGATCACATATCCCCAATGGCGTGCTTCAGCTGTTTCAATGAATTCATCGACATGTTCCAACGGAATAAAACCTTTCCAAAATCGAACATGTTTATCAACTGCAATACCACCAAATTGTACATTACGAACATCGTAACGACGTAAGCGTTCTTTCAATCCGTCCACCAATACAGCTTTCTGTTCGTGCAACTGAAGTAAAAACTCCTTGTTACTTTCCAGGTCGCTGTTGGTTGCAGCTAATAACTCTTTTGCATTTTCAAGCTCGTTTTGCGGAAATGGAAGCTCTTCCATTTCCAGCAGTCGTTCGTTGGCATCTTTGGTCAATAAAATTACCTGGTTCAGATCTGAAAATTTACCTACTACCTGAATATCGTCCCGGTCAGCGACTTGTTTTAACTCTTTGTCGCCAAGAAGGTAGGTTTTAATCCAAATCCCTTTTTCGTTGAGGTCTTTAATATCCTTTAGTATAATATTTCCCCAATTCTCAAACCATCTTATGTCGCTGGTTAAGTTGAGCTTCATATTTTCCAGTTCCTGCCTATGGTGTGCTGCATCCAGCACCTTTTCCATAAGAAAAACTGCTCCTCGTTCAAGTTCCGAGTAATTCGGAATTTCATCATTTTTGGCGCCGGAGTATTGTTCATCATCGTACTGACTGAGAACCGAAATGGCTTGTTGCAGTTGTTTTATACGTGCATCAACCCGTTCAATCGATTCGTGTTTTGCCGGTTGCAACGGAGCAATATGTATTACTCCAAGCTCTCCCAAAGCCGTAAGTTCGGCATCAATATCATCGGCAGATTCGGGCATAAACAGCATCAGTTTCTTCATTTCTGCTATCATAGGCTGCCCTCCTTTTGTTTGCTTGTTTTTACCACTTTTGCTGTTGCAATTGTAAGGCGCTCGTCATCCTGCAGCTTCTGCCCAATTTTACGAATGGCCAGTTTTGCATTTGGAATACGGCGATTTTCGAACAGTTTTACCCGTGCGCGTACATCCAGTAATTCTTCTTCCAAAAGATCGATTTGTTCTTTCAAAACTTCGATTTCGGCCAGCAGTTGCAATTGTACCTGCATCAGTTCAATGGCATCGTCAACCCACAAAGGCGTTTCATCGTTAGTAGGCATTACGTTAAAGTCAACCTTAACGAACTGCTGAACACGAACACCGGCCACATCAACGGTTTTGGTAACTATTTTATTCACCGAAATAAATTCATCGATGTTCACCCACGAATCGTTCATTACGGCCGTCCATGGTTCCGCTGTTTTTCTGTTCTTTTCAATCTCTTCGCGAATCTGCTCAATCCGTTCAGCGATGGTATTTATAGTTGCCATCAACGATTTTTCCATCGCTTCAAACAAGGGCAGCATCCTTTCCGAAACCTTCAGAATTTTCTTCTGACGGGCCCGCTCGGTTTTTGTATATTTTATTTTTATACCTGCCATTATTTACCCTCCTTGTTTTTCCCCGGGTTTACTACCGATGCCAACACCTCGGCACCTTTAATTTCGTCGAAGGAATACAATCTTTCAACCAGCTGAAGTTTTAGTTTGTACACCAAAACTTCGGTTAATGTGAATGTTTTTCCGGCCTCAATATCCTGCAATTCTTCCCACTGCCACTGCAAAATATTCATCTCGCGTTCCATGGGATTTCCCCGCAGCAGTGAATTTGGCATTCGTTCTGGTTTCGCCTGACGATTTTGCGCTTTGGCAGCTCTAACTTCTGAAAGATCTTCCTTGATGCTATTTAACAGCGAGGAAATGCTTTTTATTCCAACTTTAGAATCCAACTTCTGAATATCAGCCGATTGCAGCGCCTTAAAATGTCGGGAAGACAATTGGCGTTTTGCGTCATCGTTAAATTCATCAATTGTTATTGGAGGAGCCTCCCCCAGGGACAACGATGGCAAACTGGTCATAAGATAAACCATGTTTGACATATTTAACCCTCCTGACTTTTAATGATTCGATCAACCAAATCCTTGTTGAGTAAAGAAAATAACCCGCTCTCAATTTCTTTTGAGCTGACTACGAAACTAATTCCGTCTTTGTCGGTCGATTTTACTTTTATTTTGGCTTTACTTGCCGAAAGTGGTCTTAAAGTTACCTCTTCCTGAAGTGCTTCTTTTAACAGAAAAGCCTCCATTTCTTTATGCAACTCCGGCGGTACTTTTATCGATTTTTTCCCTGAAATGGAATCAATTACAACCTTTAGCAGTTCTTTCAGGTATTCTTCCTGACGGAATAAGGTTTTGCACTCTTTGCCAAACACCGTTTTCAGGTGGTTTAAAATGGTAATTTTTGTGGCTTCAATCATATCGCGCGAAGCCTGTGCAATAGCTTTTTCTGCATTCTTTTTTGTTTGCGAAGCTTTTGTTTCGGCCTCGTCAATAATTTTTTTGCTGCTGGCTTTTGCTTCGGCAATCAGCTTTTCAGCTTCCTGCTTTGCATTCTCAATTATCCGTTGTTTCTCTGCTTCGCCGGCATTAATTCCCTGCTCTTTCAGTTTGGAAACAATTCCTTCCAGGTTTTCTTTATTTTTTGTCATCTCTTTTTCTGATTAATGGTTAGTTCCAATATTGCTCGATCAGTTTTTTACTCAACCCTGTTTCGGTTGGCTCAAAATGTCGTTTTAAAATATCCCAGCATTTGTCTAATGCGGCTTCCAGCTCAATAGGTTCTCCAAATGGTTCTTCCATATTTGCAATAAAATCTTTGCGGTAACGCAGCAGTTTTTGCGAGAATGTATCGTTTGCAGCACCAACTTCAGCAGCTTCGTATGCTTTTTCAGCATCGGCCAGCAACGACGCCATAACTGTCATAATAGGGCGGTGGTCATCTCTGGTTTCTCCATTAACCTGCTGCTTTAAACGCGACAGCGAACGTGCCAGCTTTAATTTACCATTGTCAAGGAAGAACTGTCCCTCGGTAATATATCCTGTATTATCAGGAACCGGATCTTCAAGCGACTCGAGCGTTGTTGCCCCGATAATGGTGATCGATCCTGCTCCTTCAATATCGGCAGCAACCTCGTAACGTTTTGCCAGCTCTGAATACAACGAACCGGGATAACCCTGCAATGACGGAATCTGATCCTGGTAGTTGGCTACGTTACGTAAAATGTTCGACCAGTTAGTCATGTCAGTTAGCAGCACCAAAACGTCTTTTCCCTGGTCGGCAAATTCGCGCGAAACACTTAATGCTACGTCGGGAAGCATTAAACCTTTAATCTGCGAATCACCTGCAAGGTGGGTGAACATGATCGTTTTATCGATATTTCCCGATTGCGATAGCTGCTCTTTGAAATAGTGGTACTCGTCGAATTTCAAACCAATACCGGCAAAAATAATTACATCGGCCTGTGCACCTTGTGCAATCTGCGAAAGCAAACGGTTGTAAGGCTCGGTAGGACCGGCAAAAATTGGAATCTTCTGCGATTTTACCAGCGTATTAAATACATCGATCATAGGAATACCTGTCCACAAAGGTTGCTTGGGAACCAAACGTACCGTAGGATTTAAGGTATCTAATCGTGTTGAAATATGCTTGTCGAAAATAATTTCAGGACCTCCATCGGCCACATCGCCAATTCCATCGAAACTACGGCCAAGCATATTGTACGAGAAACCTGCTGTTAGGGGAACCTCGTGCATGCGAATTTTGGTTTGTGTGCTCAATCCCTGCGTTCCGTTAAACACCTGGAAACGCGTTGAGTCTTCAGTAATATTAATTGCTTTGGCAAACGAAAGGCTTTGGTTGGTTCCGGCTTCCAGCAATTCTACCACGTGGTTGAGTGCCACACCCGGATTTCCTTCAACCGAAATCAGTGCTTTACCAACTTCGCTAATTCTGTTTATTTCTTTTCGTATCATAGTGTGTACTCTCCTTGTAAAATAAATTGTTCAACTTTTTCCGGAAGAACGGCCATTTCATCGATAGTTTGAGCCGAGGTGTTCCAGTCTTTCCACCACTGGCGCAGCTCATCAAATTTTGCTTTTATTTGCTCTTTAACTTCTTCATCTTCCATGTCTTCCTGGGCAAAATTGATAGTTCTATCGATAAGCTTTTGAACGGCTTCGTTAATAACAATCAGGCGTTCAGGACGGGTACATGCATCAATTTTGTGGAAAGCATTTTGCTGCATTACACAGAAATCGATGGTGAGTCCTTTTTGATAAAGCACGTATTTTTCTACCGGAACTTTTTTCAAACCAATGGTACTGATGGTTTGATCGATATCATTTGCTTCGTAAAGTGTTTGCAGCATTTTATTGCGATCGTCCCACGAAATAAAGCTGTTGTAAACCGACGAAGTGTAAGCCAACGGATCGATGGCCGGATATTTTTTGGCATCGGCACGGTCTTGCGACAACCCCCAGAAACCGCCGGTTGCATCCATTGTTGCCTGTGTTACCGGCTCCTGGAAGTTACCACCAGCAGGCGACACTGTTCCAATAAAGGTTAACGAACCTCCTGTGCCCTGATCGGCACCGGCACGCTGGTACATTCCTTTAATCTGATCAGGGATATCCATTGGGAATGCCTCCGGACCCGGAATATCTCCCTGACGACCGCTACGCTCGCGAAGTGCTTGTGCCCAACGCGAAGTTGAGTCGGCCAAAAGAACCACATTGTAACCCAGGTAGCGATAATACTCACCTACGGTTAGTGCAATAAATACACTGGCCTCGCGTGCGGCAACAGGCATTGAACTGGTATTACCGAAAATACACATCCGGTTCATCAGCGAGTCGCCGGTTGACGGATCTTCCAGTTCAGCAAAATCTTTAAATACCTCCACAGCCTCACCGGCTCGTTCGCCACAGGCTGCCATAATAATAATATCGGCTAAAGCATATTTACATAACGAGTGTTGCAATACAGTTTTTCCCGCACCAAAAGGACCGGGGTTTCCAACTGTTCCGCCATAACTGACCGGTGCCAGTAAATCGATAACACGCACTCCGGTAGAAATCGTTTTACTCGGAATAGCGCGCTCTTTAAACGGAATCGGTGATTTTACCGCCCAGCGGAATGCTATTTTTAACTCGTGTTTTACGTTTTGACTGTCGGAAATAACAGCAACCGTTTCGGTAATATTTACCTCGCTTTTTTCGATAATGCTTTCCACTTTGCATTTACCAAAATTGAAAGGCACTAAAATGCTGTGCGTTAAACGTCCTTCAGGAACGGTACCGATGGTATCGCCACCACTTACTTTGTCTCCCACAGCTACCGAAGGCGTAAAGTCCCATAACTTTTCTTCGTCAAGTGCCGGAGCTTTCATGCCGGGCACCAGGTAAGGATCTTGCTCGCCCAGTTTGTAGAGGGGATTTTGAAGTCCATCCCAAATACTGGTTAGTAGTCCCGGACCCAAAAGCACTGATAAGGACTTGCCGGTAAATTCAACCTGATCGCCAATTTGAGCACCTGTTAAATCTTCGAAAACCTGCATCTCAACAATTCCTGCCTCCGCATTTTTCGGGTCGGGATCAATTTGTAGTACTTCGGCTTGTAACGATTTTCCATCTACTATAACATTGGCAGTTTCACCCATTATCGCATTTCCGTAAAATCGTGCTTTCACCAACGAATCCTGAATGGATATGAGTTTGCCTGTTCTCGTTGTATTATTATTCATTCGTTTATAATTGTTTTTTTTAGGTAACTGATGTAACTCGCATAATCATTTTCCTGCGTATTACAAAGACTTTTTAGTATGCTCGTTTCATGTTATTTTATATAGAATGTCAAAAACTCTTAATATAATTTGTTTCCTAAATATGGGGTGATCTTTAATATTTATTTGCGTGATATTTTAATAAATCTTAACGTTTAAAAGGTTGTTGTCAATATGACACTTTGGTCTGTCTGTAGCATTTTTATCTCATAAAAACCTAGTCGTATCAGTGGTTGAGAGCTTATTTCTTCATCATCTACCGAAATCGAAAAGTTTTTCTGAGTTAACGTTAAAGCTTGGCAACTAGTTGGCATAATTTTGACATATTTCTTCAATTTTACAGAAAAAGTGAGTCGACAGGATTTGGAGTATAATTAACCGTAAACACGGGCAATTTACTACCATGAACTATTTCGGAAACAAATTTTCCGATGTTTGTATTCGAGAATATCGATTCCTGATGCGTACGAATGATAAGCAACTCCGGATTTTCTTCTTTTACATATTCCAGAATAACCTGATGCGAATCCTGATTGTACACTTTTAGTATTTTGATATCAGATTCAATATCATGATCCCGGAGTAATTGTTGGATCTTTTGCGCATTTTTTAAAGCAAGGCTTTTTTCAACATCAATATTGGCTTTAAGCGCCGACAAAATCGTAATTTTTGCATCGTGTTTTTTTGCTAGAAATTGTGCCCACAAAAGCCTTTTTTTTGTCGATTGGGTAATGTCGATCGGGATGGCAATATTCTTTATTTGAGGTACGCCAAAATCTTTGTTTACTGTTAATACCGGGCATTTCGACACGCTAATCAATTTGTCGACTTGCTCTTTTGTTAATGCCCCCGGATAGTTGGTATCGCTTTTGTCTATCAGCAGAAACTCCAGGCTATCGGTTTTCGACTTTTCAAGCAAAACCTCCACTGGATTGCCGGCCCGCACCGAAATCACAATATCGTTTGGTATTTCCTTTCCAATTACCGTTCTAACAAAGTTTGTAAGCTGTTCTTTGGCTTTTTTTATAGCTAACTCAGTTTCTTCGGGCTGAAAATTTCGCTCAAAAAAACCGGGCTCGTCAATTATATTAAGTATTACAAGCTTTACCTCCAGGGTGCTTTGTAAGTACAGTGCTTCTTTTAAAACTGTCTCTCCTTCTTTGTTTGGCGAAATAAGTGCCAAAATGCTGTATTCTTTCTGTTCCATCGTTATTGTTTTAGTCTGACTGCTTTACAAAACGGTCAATCGTTTTCAATTACAATTAAATCGCGGTTTGTATGACTCAGGTAATTATTAATTCCCTTACATTTTGTTTTATATTGTATCGTATTCGTCGTAATATCAATATCTGCAAAGTATTTGTGGATGTACGTTTTTGCATCCTCGTTTATATTTTGGTCTTGCGTTTTTAATACAAATAGTATTTCCAGGTTCGACTGTGTTCTTTTGCATATTTCAATTACCTGACTGCACAATTGCTCCGACGGTTTTTTATCGGGATTCGCTACAAACAGGATCTTTTTCGAAGTTTCTTTTTCAAACCTTTCGGGTAGAATGAATAGGGGATGTTTCGCGGTATCTATTATTTTCTCCAAACATCCGTTTTGTCTTTTGCACGAATCCTCGAAAGAGTTGTATGTGGATAAAACAAGGTTGTGTTGCCCCTTAATAATTGGCTTAAAATTCAGAACTGAGTTCAGTTCTCCTTCAATCGAGAGGGTATTAACTTTCTGTTTTTCAATACTAAAATGCTTTAATAATTTGTTTTTTAAAGCACGTAATTCGTTCCTGGTTATTTTTTTTAGGTGGTGGCTAAGTTTACGCATCATTAAGTGCCCCCAGCCCGGATTCTGATAAGTTTGTAAAATCGTTACAGGCGATGTTTCTGTATAAAGAAATTGCATGGCAAACGAGGTCGCGTGCCAGCTTCCATCCGAGAAATCGGCGAGTATCAATATCGAAGGTTGATTATTTCCTGGTGTTACACTCATATTCTCACTCATTTTGTTTCAACAAAAATACCCCGGAAAAAGAGGAATTACTACAGGTGAAAACCTACTTCGGGGGAGGATAAAATCTAACAAAAGGTAGGGAAATCCCTACCTTGTTAAAGGTGGAATTGTTCAAAAAAGAGGGGAAGTAAGATGATTGTGAGAATTTGATTTTGGATTTTTAGAGGTCACCGAATCGGATCCATTTACAATGGTTTTCGATGGTGTTTTTTGACCATATAAAACAACAAAAGCCCGCAAATCATTTGATTTACAGGCTTTTGTTGCTTTTTAGATTTTGAATCTGTCGGGATGACAGGATTTCGTGATTTTCAAATTTAAGAAGTCCCAATGAGTATTATTGAATCCGCTATTGAAAGCGGCTCCAAAGCACCAACAAAGGGGGAAAGGTTACAATTTCATCCGATACGTTAGAATAAAGTTTAGCGCTGAAGATTAAAACAAAAAATTAGTTTTAGACTAAACTTTGTAACTTGCAACCGGGAGTTTTATAATCAATTTATAGAGGTACGATTATATATGTTACTACCGCTAAATAGAAGCAAATTAACTAAGATGTGAATATGATTAATGAAAAAAAAAATTTTCATCCTGATTATTTAAGTGGAAAACCTTATTTCCTGGAACATTTATCAAATACTTGTACGGATGCAGGCGCTCATCGTACAGATTACTATTCGATTTGTTTCTTAAGTGAAGGGGAGTTGAAGGTTGAAACCAATCTGTTTCTTAATCATGCAAAAGCCCCTGCTTTTTTTGTAATTGCTCCTGATGTTATCCGGAGTTTTCTCGAAACTGGCACGAATGTTAGCATGACTGTATTATTCTTCAAAAAAGAATACTTTCTTAAAAGCCAGGCAGACATACATTTTCTTGATAAATATGACTTTTTTGAACAGAAGGATCGTCATATAATTGAGTTGAATGAGAAACAATTTCAAAATTTTTCAAATTACTTTCAGTTAATAGAACAAAAAATAGCAAATGCATCTTCCCATACATCTGATATTATCCGAAGCTTTATTTACATCCTTCTTAACGAAATTGATGAGATTGTTAATAGCAACAAAAATGCCATTCAAACACTTTCATTGAGCAGAAATGAACAGCTGTTACTGGAATTCAAAACGCTTCTTTCAAAGTATTTTTTAATCCAACGCCAATTGGCTTTTTATGCAGGAAAACTACATGTTACTCCCAAACATTTATCAGCAGCAGTAAAAGAAGCAAGTGGCAAAACCGCGGGCGACTGGATAAAGGAAATACTTCTTTTGGAGTCGAAGGTTTTGTTAAAAGATAAGCAGTTAACCATTGCGCAAATTGCAGATAAGCTTGATTTTACTGACCCTTCACATTTCGGGAAGTTCTTTAAAAGCCACGTTGGTGTTAGTCCTTTAAGTTTTAGGGGGTAATAAAATACTTTTCCGACTTTTATACCATTTCCTCTTCCAAACGTACCTTTCTTCGCCTTTATATCGTCTGTATTTTTGCAACAGAATTAGTAAATAATACTACGATGGAAGCAAAAACAATAAAAATCATTCAGTTTACCGACCCGGTTTGTACCTGGTGTTGGGGAAGTGAACCGGTTTTAAGAACCCTGGAAACACGTTATGGCCCACAAATAAAAATGAGTTATATCATGGGCGGACTGGTTAAAGATATCTTTTCGTTTTACGATGGCTTTAACGATATCGGTGGCGACCCTGAGCGTTCGAACAGAAATATTGCATTGCACTGGCTTGATGCATCAAACCGACATGGCATGCCTGTTGAAGCGGAAGGTTTTAAATTGTTCTCAACAGAAAATCCTTCAACCTATCCGCAAAACATAGCTTACAAAGCAGCACAACTGCAGGATGAAGAAAAAGCCAACCGTTTTCTGCGTCGTATGCGTGAAGCATCTGCTGCCGAGGCCAAAGTTACCAGCACAACAGAAGTTCTGGTAGAACTGGCTTCTGAAGTGGGGTTGGATATATCTCAATTTCTGGATGATTTTATAAACGGAAAGGCAAAGGCTGCTTTCGAAGAAGATTTATACATTACTGCTCAACACGGGGCAAGAGGTTTTCCAGCATTTTTAATCAAATACGGCGAAAAGTCAATAATGCTCCGGGGTTATCACCGATACGAAAGCTTTAAGTCAATCATCAGTAATTTAAGCAATGGGAAGCTTAAAGAATTAAAAGTTGAACGAAATAAAGAGTCAGTCTTCGAGTTCATAAACAAGTACAATTCTGCAGCTCCTGTTGAAGTAAAAATGGCTTTTGACTTGTCAGATGATGAATTTAAAGAAATAGAAAGTTCTCTGCTTCAAAAACAGAAAATAACAAAACAGAAAGCAGGAAACGGGTATTTTTTATTGCCCAGAATTAACTCGATGGTTTGTGATGTTGAGACGGGTGTTTGTTCACAATAAAAATGCATATTGGAAATGATACACGTTACAAGAGCTTCAAAACAAAGGATTATTAACCAGGGGAAATTTATTATCCGGTTATTGCCGCTGGGGAATGATATTTCCGGGCAAAATGACCACGGTCTTTACCAGTTGGGAAGAGTCGATCATGCGACATTGGAAGGCGGAACTCTGGTACCCATGCATTTACATCGCAATGATGAGATACTTTCCTATATCCGAAAAGGGACAATGGTACATAAGGATAGCCAGGAAAATACAATTCCCATTACTAATCAATACTTGATGATGATGAATGCAGGTAGCGGTTTTTATCATGAAGAAGGTGTTCCTGCAGATGGTGAAACGGTAGAAATGTTGCAAATATTTATGCGTCCGCGTGCCAACAACTTGACACCACAGGTCCAATTTCATCAACTGAAAGAAGCATACAGCGTGAACAAATGGCGCCTGATTGGTGGTAATGAGCAATCTTCTACGCCTTTAAAAATAAATACAGAGATTGAAGTTTATGATGTCCGAATCCGGGAAGAACAAATTAAAATTCCTGAAATAGAAAATAAAACCGGATATCTGTATGTTTTCAATGGCGAGATTGAGATTCCTGAAAAACAAATACGATTAAGGAAAGGAGATGCCTTGTTATTGGAACATGAGTCGCTATCCGTTTATTCCGGGGAAACAGCAGATCTTGTACTATTTGTCTTGGATAAAAATGCACCCTTTTCAAGGAGCGGGCTTTTTGCTCAGTAGACAAACCGTTCGAAACAATCGCATAAAAACTGAATTTTAATTAACAAAAATAAAAAACATGAAAACATTAAAAATTACTTACTGGACATCCACTATTATTTTGTCCCTGCTTTTTCTTATGAATATTTTTATGTACTTCACAAGAGATCCTAAAATTGTTGCCGGTATTGATGCTCTGGGTTACCCTTTATATTTGCTTGATATATTAGGCGTAGCAAAGATAATAGGGATTATAATACTGCTTGTTCCGAAATTTCCAAGGCTAAAAGAATGGGCCTATGCCGGATTTGTCATTGATTTAATTGGTGCCATCTGGTCACACATCGCTATCGGGGACACTTCTTCAGTTTCTTTTATATTAATGTTTGTAATGATACTTGCAGTATCTTATGTAACAATGAGAAAGCTGGAGTCACATTTCTCTTTTCAAAAATAACTATAGCATAGCGGTAAAATAACATTTTGTGAGGAGAATTTATTCTTTAAGTAGATGCAGGAAGGTTTTGAATCAAGCCTCCTGTATCTAAATTTTATAAACCTTGTCGGCAAAATATCAGTCAATAAACCTCTGTCAAATGATTTCTATATTAATAAGCTATTACTGGTTTCTTATGAATATATTCATAAGAGTCGATTTGTTTCACGATAAAATCAGCCAGGTCGGAACGACTGATTTTTCTGCCACCTTTCGGACAATGTTTATGTTGAACCCGGTACTTTCCTTTCGGGGCTTTATTTGTTAAATAGGTTGGCCGTACACAAATCCAGTGAATATCTTCAGTATCATCTAAAATCGTTTCCCATCGGGTTTGGTCGTAATAAACTTTGTTGAAGTTGGGACGAATAATACGGTTAAGGAAAAAATTATCGGTTGAAGGATCACTCATATCAATTAGTCCGGCAGTAATTGTAATTAGTCTTTTTATACCGGTAGCTCTCATTGCTGAAAGAATATTTTTGCCTCCTTCAGAATAGATTTCTGTGTAGCTGTTGTCAGTACCTGTTCCCAATGCTGAAATAATTAAATCGGAACCTTTAAAATATTCTTTGAGTTTTTCAGGTTCAAACACGCCTCCTTCAATCACTTCAACCTGACCTTTATGTGACTGATTTATTTCAGATAAATTCAACCTCGCAGGATTCCTTACGAGTACTTTTACTGTATGCTTTTCCTGAACTAATCTCTTTAAAACTTCGTAACCGGTATTTCCTGTTGCTCCCAATAAAAATACTTTCATTTTGTGTTAAATTATGATGTGTTTAAACAAAGAACAGATAAGGGTTTGGATAGTTCTATCCAAAAAATGTTCGATGAGGCTTTTCAACCTATCTTAGCTGTTAGTTTGGTTATACTCCTTTGGTTAAAAAACTCTCTTTAACCTGCTCTTTCAACTCTAAAAAACGTTTATACGGAATTGCGGATGAAAGAATATCTTTATCAATAAGTTTTCGTACGAAAAGATTCATTAGCCCTGCAAAACACATTGAACCTCCCTTTTCTGTCTCATGCAATTGATATAATATGATTTGGTGGCATCCTGCGGCAAAATCAATTTTAACATTGTTCTGAGTTTCTTTATCATAGTTGTCTAAGGCAAAAGATATTGAAATAACTAAACTAACTCTCGAAAAGATAATTATGAACGTTAATAGGTTTTATGGAGTTCAATAAAAAGAATTATCCAAGAGTTATTATAAAATCGAGGCTGAGTAATTATGTCCTATCATTAGCGGGCACTTAAAACCCGCTGATTATTAATTGTTTATTTTTTAGTTCTTTGATATTTTTGTAATCGTATTTCGTAAGCACTTCTTTTACAGGAGTTTTATCGAGTAGAGATATGCTAAGGATTTGTAGGATTTCGTAGATTGAGCGGTTAACTTTCAACCTGTTACCAATTAGGGCAACAAGACAGTATGCGATGATCGCACAATACATTTGGATTTTTACAGCATTAATAGTTGTTCCCCAAAAGGATTTTATCTTCAGATGCTGTTTCATCCACTTGAAGAACAGTTCTACTTCCCAACGCTTCTTATACAGATAAGCTATTTCGGTAGGTTTAAGTTCCATGTTGTTGGTAAGGAAAATTAGTTCCTTATCTGATTCACAATCATAGTATTTTACTCTCCTAAGCTTCTCTGGATAATCTTTGCTTGGGTAATAAGTTTCCAACTTGCCGATTTGATCATATTTCACTCCGGTTGCTTTGTCAACGGGGTTTGAATACAACCGCTTAAATCGCATGTTATCTTTTGCCCGTGTAACAAAGAAAGCCCGCTGCTGGTGAAGATGATATAGCCTTTTAAAATCAATGTAAGCTTTGTCGATCACATAAAAGCTTCCAGGCTCATATGAGATTAAATCAAGTGCATTGACATCGTGCATTTTGGCATTTGAGATATACAAGAACGTAGGTATAGATGTTTTAACATCATACAAAGTGTGCAGTTTAATGCCACCTTTTGTTTTCCGAAACTCAGCCCACCAGAATACGCTAAGACAAAGATCTATTGTTGATGAATCAAATGCATAAATATTGCCGTCAACGTTGATTTCAAAATCCGATCTGTAGCAGCTTTTGCGTGCTTCCTCTATGAGAACATAAGCAAAATCTTCAAAGATTTTATAACTACGTTTTTCATTGGCTTTGCCAAGGTTTCTTCGAGTTATTGTTGAACCAAATCCGAGATGATAATATTTAGATTTATGAGCTTCAAGACTTAAGAGTAGATCTCTCATACTGTCTCTTGAAGTTAGCTGTCCAAATACCATACATAGCATTTGATTCCAACATGTAAAAGTTCTCACATACTTATTCCCGTTGTGTTTGCTGACAATTCTGTCAAATACACGTCTGGGTAAAAAATCTGTAAGTTGTGCGAAGATATATTTGCCTTGGTTCATGGATAATTGCTTGTTTGCATGCAAAAATCCGTATTTTCAATTCAAATCGTCACGCTATCAAAAATCGCTACAAGTACGACTAACAAAGAATTTCAAAGAACGCTTATTAATTTTTAATACCCACTAGTGATGTCCTATATTATTTAAATCAGATTTACTGTAAAGTATACATCGATTTTATAATTAAATCGGCAATGTCGGTTTTCCTTTTAGTCATTAATTTTTCAAATTGAGGTTCATCGAAAGAATTTGAAATACGTATTATTATCGGTTTACTCAAGAAAGGGAAAACACAAAGAGAAGCTATATTTAGTACCAGCCCAAAGGGTTTGATATTTAATATGCTTCTGGATTTTAGCTCTCTCTTAATTTCAATCTGAAACCTTATAAAAGACCTGAAAAACAGGTTATGCCTTTTAACTATCTTTTCAATTTTTTCCGGGTTGCTTGTTAATTCATGAATTACAAAATCAGGGAAGTAAGGATGTTTAATCAGGATATTGATATATGCTGCAACTATTTGTCTTATCTTCTTTTCAAAACCAATATTGGTATTCAGTGTGTTTGTAAGGTTGGTATTAATCAAAGTAAGTACTTCATCAAAATCAGGTTAAAAAGCTTGTTCCTGGATCTGAAATAGTAATGTAATGCAGCAGGTTGAAAATTATGAACGATCAATTAAGAAACAGGCTGAGGAAATTGAACAGACATCAATCCGAAAAGGGAACAAAAAGAAAGTTAAGTGAAAGAGCCTTTGTGAAGTATTGTTGCTCTTGATTGCTTGTTTTTGTTACATTTGTGCTTAAAGCCTAATCACATGAAAGCAAAAATATTTAGCGTAACTTTCATAAGTCTCTTGTTCCTTATTACTTCCTGCCAACAACAATCTGAAAAAGTAGAGCCTATACTCCTGCGTGCAGAAACACTCGTAGAACAACGTCCCGACAGTGTTCTATTTTTGTTAGAAGAAATTGAGAATCCTCAATCCCTAAAGAAATCTTTGCTTTATCGCTATTTGCTACTACAGATACAAGCTAAAGATAAGAGTTATAAAGATATTACCGCTGATACATTAGTTTTTGATATTCAAAAATACTACAATAATGAAGATAATGACAAAAAAGCAGCACTTGCCTCGTTTTATTGCGGACGAGTAAGACAGGAGCAAGGAAGACATGAAGAAGCTCTGGAAATCTATTTAGATGCAGAAAAATATTTGGCGCAAAGCAATAACTCTAACTTGAAAGGATTATTTCAAAGTGCAATTGGGAGTATTTATTACAGGCAATTTTTAAAAGATAAAGCAATAATTCATTATAAACTTGCCAAAAACTATTTCCATCAAGCCGGTAATTACAATAACGAAATAAGTGCAAGTAATATGATTGGTAACTGTTTACTAATACTGGGAAAAACCGATAGCGCTTTTATTTATTACAATGGTGCACTTGCTTTAGCTGACAGTATTAAGGTTGGTCAGTTGCAATCAGCTGCAAGACAAAGTTTAGGCGTAGCATATAGGGAGCTTGGAGATTATGAGCAAGCAATTCAATTTTTTAGACAAGCCATGACATTTTCTCCAGATTCTTTAAATGGTGCAAAGTTGGCTGCCAATCTTGGCCGTGTTTATGAATTACAGAATAAAAACGATTCTGCTATTTACTATTTACAAAAGGCTTTGACCTATCTACCCGAAGAGCAACACAGTTATCTTATTGCCAATATATATGCTACGTGGTCAAAGATAGAGGAAAAAGATAATAATTATATAGCAGCTCTTGATAAGTATAAGCTTTATAATAAATTCCTGACAGAAATTATAAGTGGCAATAAGAACGATGCCATTATTGAGATTGAAGCAAAATATAATTTTCAACTCATTGAAAGTCGTAATAAACAGCTTCTTATAAAACGACAACGGATGTTGATTTATTTTTTGGGGGGGCTGCTACTTTGTGTTGTACTTATTCTTTGGTTTTTGCGGAAGGCAACAATACGAGTGAAGGAATTAAGGGAGGCGGAACACAAAATTGCACAAATGCAGGAAATGGTTAGCAGGTATAACATAAAAGAAAACTCTTTCCGAAATATTTTACTCCGCCATTTCGAGATATTAAAAAAAACAGCTTTATTGGAAAGCTATCTTAATGAAAATGAAAAAAGAAAAGGGAAACAATGGCTTTGTAAGTTTAACGAAGTGGTTTATGGAGAAAAGAACTTAAATTGGAACTTATTATATGAAACGCTAAACAACGCAGGCAATGGTATTTTGGAGTATCTTAGAAATCAATTAACACAACTTGATGATTCTGAATTCCGTATTTGTTGTTTGATTTATATTGGTTTTAACAATACCGAAATAGCGCTTATTTTAAATTATCGGTTAAATACGGTTGAAGTAAAAAAGAGCAATATTCGGAAAAAACTTGGGATAGAAAACCGTGGAAATATTCGTGACTTTCTTAATAAAATAGGGAATATTCGCTAAAGAATTCTTTTTAAAATCCTGGTTAGACACAACAAAAAACTTTATTTATGTTAATCTGTGTGAGTTGTAATTGTCACATTGTAAGCCTGTTACGTATTTGTGTTAAGAAAAAAAACTTTATTGAACTTATTCCCACTTGTATATGGATCTTTTCTCTGGTAAGTTTATCCCAATTAAAACAACCATTAAGTCATGAGAAAGTTACCCATCGTTTTACTCGTTTTAGTTACATTATTATTATTATTATTTCCAGGAATTAGTCAATCTTCCAGCTCAAATCTTCTGAACCAAGTTGATGTTCAAAAAGAAATCGACTTGCAAGGTTCTTTAGCCGACACCCCAACAAGGGCAGTTTTACCAAAGCCAATCTATGCAACTATTGGTTCGGCAAGTCTGAATGTTGACTTTTTATACAACATAGGAAATATTGATGTTGAAGTTTACTCTATAACCGGTGCTATTGTTTATTCACAAAGTGTAAACACGCAAACACAGGAACAGCTATCAATTGATGTTACGGAATGGGATAGTGACTTCTATGAAATTCGGTTTGTGAACCCCGAAGGCAATTATATATACGGCACGTTTGGGGTAGAATAGCCTTTTGGTAAAAACTGATATTGCGAATGCACGGTCGAATCACAAAGAGTAATACATTCCCAAAAGCGTGAAAACAACATAATGTTTCTATGTAGATGTTCCAGAAAGAGTAGTGTTTCGATAAATGTGTGTAGAAAACCCAAATTTTGTATTTGTAGTTGGAAATAACCAAAGTTGTTCTGCTTTCGGAATAGATAACCGGGTTGTTGAGATACTTACAGGAGAAAAACTGTTGTCGTGGTAGCGCACAGGCCAAATACGGTAAAAATACCGACTAAATTGTTGTGCTTGATAATGGAAGTATGCAGAATTAACTACATAAAAGATATAATAACCTGGTTAAAAATCAATTGGAATTAGGTACTTAAAATGGATGAAACCAAAGATATCGAATTACGTAGTGAAGAGGTCCGTAATATTAGCGGGCTGATACCGTCACGAATAATCCGTATGGGAATTACGGTTATTTTTGTAGTAATGCTTTTGTTATTGAGCGGTGCCGTTTATTTCAGTGGAAACCTAAATTCCAAGATTCAAATGCAATATTAACGAAACGGTCATTCTTGCTTTCCCGATGGCTATCAATATTTCATACGAAGGACGCATTTTTCAAATGAGAAGAAAAGAAAAGCTAAAGAAATATCCAGATCTTTTGGTTCCGATATGCCACTGTCCTTTTAGCGTAATCGAGAAAGATTGTCCTTTTGTCGAGTTCTGGGAGACAGAACTGTTGGAAGAACATGAAATACAAATAAATAGTCTGTCATATGCTCAACTGGATATGTTACGAAAACACCACCGAGCTTGCTTAATGAAGAAAATAGCCAGAGGGGAAGCAGTAATCCATGGCTAAGAGTAACTGATTATTCTAATTTTAATGTTTTTTTAAATAGTACCAATTTGCAATTACTGAAGCAAAGGGATTTTTATCCAGCCATTCCATCCGAATGGGCATGGATACCATTTTAAGAAGTCGTTCGAGGTGTTTCATAACCGCATTATTTCCCATTGGACGTTGATGATCGGTTGTGATGTAAAATTCAAAATCAGTGATGAATCTGTAGTTTAGTTCGGATAATAAAATATCCTCCCAGTTCATACTTTTTTGCAGTGGTATGATCGTTTTTAAGCGTTCCCTGTTTTAGGTTTTCATCCACATGCTTACGTTGTGATATTCGACCAGTTCGTTAAGTGTTTTCCAGGGGTCTTCAATACCATAACTCAAGAGGTCATTTTTTGCTGCTGTTTTTTGTTTCAAAGCGAACTGCACTGTACTATTCCGAATGAGGAAAACGCTATAACTATCATTTTTCCAACTTATTACTAACTCCGCGATGACCTTTGAGTTAGAAGAATTTAAAGGTCACCGGATAGGTTTCATAACCAATGGTTTTTAAGGTGTATTTTGACCTTCTAAAAAAAGAAAGCCTGCAAATCATTTGACTTACAGGCTTTTGATGTTTTTTTGATTTTGAATCTGCCGGGATGACAGGATTTAAACTTCATCCCATTTGTTTCTTTATATCAATGATTTACTTTATTCTGAATTTTGGAGGTCACCTTTAAAGAACTTTACTTAAAATATTTTCAGGAATTATCTTAGGAATCTTATGACCCCAAAACTGCAATTTGCACCAAAAGATTTGAACGAGAAATATCGATGGAATGAGAACACGTTGCATTTTTAAAACTGAAAAGCATATTGAATTTTCATTCCGAATCCCATGATTTTTGGCTTTGCAACATACGCTTCACCTTGCGCTTGTGGTGCAGAATAAAACAATGGATTAAACTTAAACTCCGTCGGGTTATCAGCATCATATTCTATCAGCGAGGTTAAAGTAGTGCTTTCTTTTGCTAATTGATTTAATCCCAGGTCGGCATAATAACCGATATATATATTTGAGTTTCCATCTAATTCATGTTTGAAACCCAACTCAAACAATAAAGAGTAACTACTACGAAAATCCAGCTTCTGGTTATTATCTTCTATTGTCCCCCAACTCCCAAACCCCATAAAAGCAGGATTATCCAGCATGACATCCCACTCTTGAAAATAACCCGAGGTTGTCAAATCCTTTGCAATAGAATTATATTTTGAACTAAACGGAATTCCTAACTGAAAACCGACAGCACCATAAATAGAAGTATTATCCCAGGGCATAGACGTTTCGTACCTGAATAATATGGGAAGGTTTAACATAGCAACCGATTGCTTTTCTTCATAGCTATCAACAGTTGAATAAAAATCAAAATCTGCTCCCTCCATATCTGATGTTTGATAATGATCCGTAAACCCCGACAAAAAAACTTTCGAATGATATTGCTCGTATCCGAGTCCCAGGGAAATACTCCACTTTTTGCTCATATATAGGCAATATTGAATACCTAAACCGCCGCCAGCACCTCTAGTTATGTCAGCTCCTTCCGCAAAATCATATTTCAGCGAATTAAGAATACCTTTCCCGTAAACAGAAAGCTCCTGCTTATTTTTTGTTTTTTCCTGGGCCGTTACTGCCCCGAAGAACAGTAACAGTATTATTGATAAAAATATGAACTTGTAGCGTTTCATTTTGTCTGTTTTTTATTCAATTTAGATTCTATAATCAACATTTTTGATAATTGCATTACTGAACAATGATTTTTGTACTTAATTCAATACCTCCGGCATTTGTGCTAACCAGATAGGTCCCCGGGGTTAATGATGACGGAAGGGTAATACGGTTGCTATTACTACCCGACATCTTCTGCATTACCTGTACGCCATAAAGATTGCTTACGGTAATCTTTAAATCAGTCAACATTTCTGTTGAATAAGTTGTGGTTACATCGATTGTACTCCCCGAATGTACCGGGTTGGGTGCAACTTTCAGGATAAATGCACTCTTGAGTGTGATAGAAGATTCACAGGTACTTAATATATCGCCATCTTCTGTCTCTATTTCTGCTGAGTACATTGCATTCAAATCCAACTGGTCCGAAGCGTTGTCGCCTACTGAATAATATTGCCCGGTTCCTATCAACTGCCCGTCCTTATACCAGTTAAATGAAATAAAACGATAACCTCCGTTAGTCTCTGGATTATTATTTACCAATAGCACATTATTATATTTCTGAATAATAATATCCTCGTAATTAAATCTTTTCTCAACTACAACCCGGTATGTACGGGTGTTGGTATCATCCTGTGAAGTTACCTGAATTTCTTTTCTGTAAATTCCCGGGGCAGGGGTTTCTATTTCGAAATTCAATCCAGTATTTTCGGTAGCGTTAGCTTCTGTTGAAAAATCTATTTCTACCTTATCCTGTTCATCGTTACAGTCTATCAGATAATAAATTTCCTGATCAGGATTGTCATAAGTTACACCGTTAATAGTTATTGAATGAATGCTTGCATCCGAACTCTCAATAGTCATCGTACGGGTAACAGGTTCTGCAGGCAAATAATTGTTGTCTCCTTCCTGAGAAGCCGTAACTTCAACTTCACCTGAAGCCAGCAGGCTAACAAAACCAGTCGGGCTTACTTCTGCCGGAGCTGTTGTTGAGGTGTAAGTATAACTATAAGTTACCGCAAGCCCGGAACTGCTTGTAGCATCAAGGTTGAAATCAGGATCAGTTTCCAAATGTTTTAAAGGAACTTCGTCGAATGTAATTATTTGTGTTGCTTTAGTTATGGAAAGTGTTCCATCTACAAAAGTTATTGCATAATTATCGGAAATTAATCCTCCTGGAGTAATCACATAATCATTCCTTACATCAGTTGCCGTTATTGCAGTACCACTGAAAGTAAGTGAGCCGCCGAGAGAGGCTTCATCCTCTTCATTTACAAAGCCGGAATAATTTACAGTGAAGCCACTGTAAACGACACCGTCATATTCCTTGGTTTTATCGTCTGCAGTTGCTATTAGCGCTTTAGGGATAATCTCAAAGTCTTTGCCTACATAAGTTATGGCATAATTAGAACCTATGCTTAGTGTCCCCTGTGCAATTGTGTAGGTACCAACATCTTCACCGGCAGTTCTTGTGAGCGACCCGGTAAATGAATCAGCTCCTATCAAGGCAGGAGAGACTCCATAAGTCAATGTCGGGTCAGATTCCCCATAAATTTTGCTTTGAGATTCGTCGGCTGTTACCGTAATTGGTTTGGCTGTAATGTTCAGTGAGCCATTAACAAATGATATGGTATAATTAGAGGATGTCAACCCTTCCGGTGTGATTACATAACCATTGCCTACGTTCGTGGCTGTTGTTGCTGTCCCGCTGAAAGTCAGGGCTCCTTCTAAATCAGTGTCATCTTCACCTGTTACAAAACCAGCGTAACTTACAGTAAACGGACTGTAAACCATTCCATCATAAACTTTTGTTTTGTCATCGGCCATAATAGTTAAGGCTCTTGGCGTAACAATTAGCACCTGCTGCACATCTGTAGCAGCGCTGTAACTGGCATTGCCGCTCTGGCTGGCTGTAATGGTTGTTGAACCAGCACCCATGATGGTTACAGTGTTGGCATCAATGGTCGCTACACTCGTATTGGAGCTGGAGTAGCTTACTGGTAAACCAGAACTGGCTGTTGCGGTTAAGTTAAAATCAGAATCCCCGTATGTTCGATCTGCAAGCTGACTAAACGTAATGTTTTGGTCTAATTTTTCAAAGACATCATTAACATTAATAGTTACAGTTTCTGATGAACTGGTATGACTTCCATCACTTACTGTAACTGTTAAGGAATAACTTGTTTTGGTTTCATAATCCAGGTTTGTGTTATCTGTAACTGTTATTTCTCCAGAGGATGTATTTATTGCAAATATGCCATCACCATTTCCTCCTGTGATTGTCCAGTCAGAGAAAGTTGTTCCTGCATCAGCATCAGTTGCTGCTACAGTTCCCACACTGGTTGTATTCGCTGCATCTTCATTAACATTAAACGACTGACTGGCGGTTACTACCGGTGTATTGTCATTGATGTTATTCACGTTTACCGTCACAGTCTCTCCGGCACTTGTATTTGTACCGTCACTTACTGTAACTGTTAAGGAATAACTTGTTTTGGTTTCATAATCCAGGTTTGTGTTATCTGTAACTGTTATTTCTCCAGAGGATGTATTTATTGCAAATATGCCATCACCATTTCCTCCTGTGATTGTCCAGTCAGAGAAAGTTGTTCCTGCATCAGCATCAGTTGCTGCTACAGTTCCCACACTGGTTGTATTCGCTGCATCTTCATTAACATTAAACGACTGACTGGCGGTTACTACCGGTGTATTGTCATTGATGTTATTCACGTTTACCGTCACAGTCTCTCCGGCACTTGTATTTGTACCGTCACTTACTGTAACTGTTAAGGAATAACTTGTTTTGGTTTCATAATCCAGGTTTGTGTTATCTGTAACAGTTATTTCTCCAGAGGATGTATTTATTGCAAATATGCCATCACCATTTCCTCCTGTGATTGTCCAGTCAGAGAAAGTTGTTCCTGCATCAGCATCAGTTGCTGCTACAGTTCCCACACTGGTTGTATTCGCTGCATCTTCATTAACATTAAACGACTGACTGGCGGTTACTACCGGTGTATTGTCATTGATGTTATTCACGTTTACCGTCACAGTCTCTCCGGCACTTGTATTTGTACCGTCACTTACTGTAACTGTTAAGGAATAACTTGTTTTGGTTTCATAATCCAGGTTTGTGTTATCTGTAACTGTTATTTCTCCAGAGGATGTATTTATTGCAAATATGCCATCACCATTTCCTCCTGTGATTGTCCAGTCAGAGAAAGTTGTTCCTGCATCAGCATCAGTTGCTGCTACAGTTCCCACACTGGTTGTATTCGCTGCATCTTCATTAACATTAAACGACTGACTGGCGGTTACTACCGGTGTATTGTCATTGATGTTATTCACGTTTACCGTCACAGTCTCTCCGGCACTTGTATTTGTACCGTCACTTACTGTAACTGTTAAGGAATAACTTGTTTTGGTTTCATAATCCAGGTTTGTGTTATCTGTAACAGTTATTTCTCCAGAGGATGTATTTATTGCAAATATGCCATCACCATTTCCTCCTGTGATTGTCCAGTCAGAGAAAGTTGTTCCTGCATCAGCATCAGTTGCTGCTACAGTTCCCACACTGGTTGTATTCGCTGCATTTTCATTAACATTAAACGACTGACTGGCGGTTACTACCGGTGTATTATCATTGATGTTATTCACGTTTACCGTCACAGTCTCTCCGGCACTTGTATTTGTACCGTCACTTACTGTAACTGTTAAGGAATAACTTGTTTTGGTTTCATAATCCAGGTTTGTGTTATCTGTAACAGTTATTTCTCCAGAGGATGTATTTATTGCAAATATGCCATCACCATTTCCTCCTGTGATTGTCCAGTCAGAGAAAGTTGTTCCTGCATCAGCATCAGTTGCTGCTACAGTTCCCACACTGGTTGTATTCGCTGCATTTTCATTAACATTAAACGACTGACTGGCGGTTACTACCGGTGTATTATCATTGATGTTATTCACGTTTACCGTCACAGTCTCTCCGGCACTTGTATTTGTACCGTCACTTACTGTAACTGTTAAGGAATAACTTGTCCTGGTTTCATAATCCAGGTTTGTGTTATCTGTAACAGTTATTTCTCCAGTGGATGTATTTATTGCAAATGTGCCATCACCATTTCCTCCTGTGATTGTCCAGTCAGAGAAAGTTGTTCCTGCATCAGCATCAGTTGCTGCTACAGTTCCCACACTGGTTGTATTCGCTGCATTTTCATTAACATTAAACGACTGACTGGCGGTTACTACCGGTGTATTATCATTGATGTTATTCACGTTTACCGTCACAGTCTCTCCGGCACTTGTATTTGTACCGTCACTTACTGTAACTGTTAAGGAATAACTTGTTCTGGTTTCATAATCCAGGTTTGTGTTATCTGTAACAGTTATTTCTCCAGAGGATGTATTTATTGCAAATATGCCATCACCATTTCCTCCTGTGATTGTCCAGTCAGAGAAAGTTGTTCCTGCATCAGCATCAGTTGCTGCTACAGTTCCCACACTGGTTGTATTCGCTGCATCTTCATTAACATTAAACGACTGACTGGCGGTTACTACCGGTGTATTGTCATTGATGTTATTCACGTTTACCGTCACAGTCTCTCCGGCACTTGTATTTGTACCGTCACTTACTGTAACTGTTAAGGAATAACTTGTTTTGGTTTCATAATCCAGGTTTGTGTTATCTGTAACAGTTATTTCTCCAGAGGATGTATTTATTGCAAATATGCCATCACCATTTCCTCCTGTGATTGTCCAGTCAGAGAAAGTTGTTCCTGCATCAGCATCAGTTGCTGCTACAGTTCCCACACTGGTTGTATTCGCTGCATTTTCATTAACATTAAACGACTGACTGGCGGTTACTACCGGTGTATTATCATTGATGTTATTCACGTTTACCGTCACAGTCTCTCCGGCACTTGTATTTGTACCGTCACTTACTGTAACTGTTAAGGAATAACTTGTCCTGGTTTCATAATCCAGGTTTGTGTTATCTGTAACAGTTATTTCTCCAGTGGATGTATTTATTGCAAATGTGCCATCACCATTTCCTCCTGTGATTGTCCAGTCAGAGAAAGTTGTTCCTGCATCAGCATCAGTTGCTGCTACAGTTCCCACACTGGTTGTATTCGCTGCATTTTCATTAACATTAAACGACTGACTGGCGGTTACTACCGGTGTATTATCATTGATGTTATTCACGTTTACCGTCACAGTCTCTCCGGCACTTGTATTTGTACCGTCACTTACTGTAACTGTTAAGGAATAACTTGTTTTGGTTTCATAATCCAGGTTTGTGTTATCTGTAACAGTTATTTCTCCAGAGGATGTATTTATTGCAAATATGCCATCACCATTTCCTCCTGTGATTGTCCAGTCAGAGAAAGTTGTTCCTGCATCAGCATCAGTTGCTGCTACAGTTCCCACACTGGTTGTATTCGCTGCATTTTCATTAACATTAAACGACTGACTGGCGGTTACTACCGGTGTATTATCATTGATGTTATTCACGTTTACCGTCACAGTCTCTCCGGCACTTGTATTTGTACCGTCACTTACTGTAACTGTTAAGGAATAACTTGTCCTGGTTTCATAATCCAGGTTTGTGTTATCTGTAACAGTTATTTCTCCAGTGGATGTATTTATTGCAAATGTGCCATCACCATTTCCTCCTGTGATTGTCCAGTCAGAGAAAGTTGTTCCTGCATCAGCATCAGTTGCTGCTACAGTTCCCACACTGGTTGTATTCGCTGCATTTTCATTAACATTAAACGACTGACTGGCGGTTACTACCGGTGTATTATCATTGATGTTATTCACGTTTACCGTCACAGTCTCTCCGGCACTTGTATTTGTACCGTCACTTACTGTAACTGTTAAGGAATAACTTGTCCTGGTTTCATAATCCAGGTTTGTGTTATCTGTAACTGTTATTTCTCCAGAGGATGTATTTATTGCAAATATGCCATCACCATTTCCTCCTGTGATTGTCCAGTCAGAGAAAGTTGTTCCTGCATCAGCATCAGTTGCTGCTACAGTTCCCACACTGGTTGTATTCGCTGCATCTTCATTAACATTAAACGACTGACTGGCGGTTACTACCGGTGTATTGTCATTGATGTTATTCACGTTTACCGTCACAGTCTCTCCGGCACTTGTATTTGTACCGTCACTTACTGTAACTGTTAAGGAATAACTTGTTTTGGTTTCATAATCCAGGTTTGTGTTATCTGTAACAGTTATTTCTCCAGAGGATGTATTTATTGCAAATATGCCATCACCATTTCCTCCTGTGATTGTCCAGTCAGAGAAAGTTGTTCCTGCATCAGCATCAGTTGCTGCTACAGTTCCCACACTGGTTGTATTCGCTGCATTTTCATTAACATTAAACGACTGACTGGCGGTTACTACCGGTGTATTATCATTGATGTTATTCACGTTTACCGTCACAGTCTCTCCGGCACTTGTATTTGTACCGTCACTTACTGTAACTGTTAAGGAATAACTTGTCCTGGTTTCATAATCCAGGTTTGTGTTATCTGTAACAGTTATTTCTCCAGTGGATGTATTTATTGCAAATGTGCCATCACCATTTCCTCCTGTGATTGTCCAGTCAGAGAAAGTTGTTCCTGCATCAGCATCAGTTGCTGCTACAGTTCCCACACTGGTTGTATTCGCTGCATTTTCATTAACATTAAACGACTGACTGGCGGTTACTACCGGTGTATTATCATTGATGTTATTCACGTTTACCGTCACAGTCTCTCCGGCACTTGTATTTGTACCGTCACTTACTGTAACTGTTAAGGAATAACTTGTCCTGGTTTCATAATCCAGGTTTGTATTATCTGTAACAGTTATTTCTCCAGTAGATGTATTTATTGCAAATATGCCATCACCATTTCCTCCTGTGATTGTCCAGTCAGAGAAAGTTGTTCCTGCATCAGCATCAGTTGCTGCTACAGTTCCCACACTGGTTGTATTCGCTGCATCTTCATTAACATTAAACGACTGACTGGCGGTTACTACCGGTGTATTATCATTGATGTTATTCACGTTTACCGTCACAGTCTCTCCGGCACTTGTATTTGTACCGTCACTTACTGTAACTGTTAAGGAATAACTTGTCCTGGTTTCATAATCCAGGTTTGTGTTATCTGTAACAGTTATTTCTCCAGTGGATGTATTTATTGCAAATGTGCCATCACCATTTCCTCCTGTGATTGTCCAGTCAGAGAAAGTTGTTCCTGCATCAGCATCAGTTGCTGCTACAGTTCCCACACTGGTTGTATTCGCTGCATCTTCATTAACATTAAACGACTGACTGGCGGTTACTACCGGTGTATTATCATTGATGTTATTCACGTTTACCGTCACAGTCTCTCCGGCACTTGTATTTGTACCGTCACTTACTGTAACTGTTAAGGAATAACTTGTTTTGGTTTCATAATCCAGGTTTGTATTATCTGTAACAGTTATTTCTCCAGTAGATGTATTTATTGCAAATATGCCATCACCATTTCCTCCTGTGATTGTCCAGTCAGAGAAAGTTGTTCCTGCATCAGCATCAGTTGCTGCTACAGTTCCCACACTGGTTGTATTCGCTGCATCTTCATTAACATTAAACGACTGACTGGCGGTTACTACCGGTGTATTGTCATCATCAGTAATTGTACATGTAACTTGTTGAGTTCCTGATTCTGCACCATTAGTAATAGTAGAAATATCAACAATTACTGTTTCATTATTCTCGTTTAAATCATCATCATCTCCTGATAGTGTTATTGTTCCTGTTGAATTTCCAGAAGTTATATTTATAGATGAGCCTGTTTTAGAATAATCTGTTCCTGAGGCTGTTCCTGAGAATGAAAGATTAACGGTTACTGTCTTATCAAAAGTATTAGACAAAGTTGCTTTAACATATGTGCTACCTCCATTTTCTGAAATAGTTGAAGAAGGATCCAAACTTAATGTAACTGTTGGTTCAGGCGTAACTGTAAGTGTTGCCGTATATGTTGAAGTACTATAATCAGTTCCATCACTCACATCGAAAGTAAAACTTGAAGAAGTACCATTTGTATTCAAATATTTTAAGTAACCTGCATCCAGATTAGCTTTGGAAACTGTTCCGTTATTTGAAAGTGCTGATTCTGCTCCATTAATAGTTCCACTGCCATCAGAATCTACCCATAAAGAACCATTAGCAGGAACAGCTGTAACTCTTACATGATCAAGAGGATCTCCATCACCATCAGAATAGCTAAAGTTTGTAGTAGAAAAAGCATAAGCTGTATTTTCATAAATTGGAGATGCTGTAAAGCCTGAAGCTGTTGGCTCATTATTTGAACTTACAACAGCAGAAATATTTGATAGTGTAATCGTTCTGAATTCAAAATTACTACTTACCCTGTCTTGTGTATAAGTTATACTAATAGAAGCAACATTATCATACCCTCCTGATGGCCAGGCTGATGAAAAAGACAAGGTGCTAATGCTTATGTTTCCATCGTTATTATCAATAAGTAAATCTCCTGAAAAAGTATGTGTAGCAATTGTTGTTCCGGATGCATTTTTAAGTGTTATATCAAATTGGGTCAAATGAGTTTCCCCTTCATAAAGACCTATTTCCATATTCTCAACTGTAGCCTGCTTCATGGTACTCCCACCTTCTGCAATAAACTCAACAGTTGCTGATGCTGTACTATTCAAATAAAGAACACTTCCATCGCCGTTAAAAGCATTACTAACAACAAATTTATCGGCACAGGTTCTATATCCGCTACCACCTGAATCTGCGGCTCCTAATGTACCAAAACTATAAGTTCCGTCACCTGTTCCTGTTGTTGCCAAAATCCATTTATAAGTCTTTTCTACGTTATTCAGCAAATATTTATAATTATTTAACTGTCCTGTTTGCACTTCCAGTTCCCAGTCTCCACCTAAATCAATATTCCCTGTTAAATCATTGGAAGCAGCAACATCGGCTTTTGTTGCCTTGCTTAAATTCATAATAAATTCTTCCCCTGTATTGCCTTTCGCTACATTACATCCATAAATCAGGATATCACCTTCCTCTGAAAGAGCATTCCCTATTACCGACAATTGATTTAAGTACTCTTTAATATTATCATTATTTAAATGGGTGGTTCCTAAATTAAGCTCTCCTGGTTTCCCATGAGAAAACAGATGAATAGCTTTAAGATTGTTCCTGCTACTTAAAAATTCGGATATTTGATTTATCCCATTCTTGTTTGCATCAACAATTCTCACACTTGTTCTTGATTTAAGACCGGTAACGAGTGTTTGATATTCTTTTACTGAATTCAAGATAAAAACAACTTCTTGTTCTTTTCTTTCTTCAATTGAAGCATAAATATTCTGACTTACAATCAGCAAATAAAGGATTGCAGCCAAAATAGCTGAAAGTTTTTTGTGCAAATGTTTCATAACTATGTGTGTTTTAGATTCTTAAGGTTCGTCTTGACAGAGTAGGCCCTAAAGCTTTTAGCCTTAAGACCTTATTGTTATAGAACGCTCATTTTTAATAAATTATACTATGCTAATGCAGTAAATCAACTTCTTGAAGGAAATAACCCTTCTACGCAAATTATATAATTACATACCAGGTATGGTTGCATATTATTATGTGCATTACTCTGACCTGATACTCCAACTGACTGAGAATTCATTTGAGTATTAGGATCTTCATTTGAATATCCTGAATTCTGATAAGGATAATTATCTCTTCCTATAGTCATTACTCCATTTGAAGCTGCCGGATAAGCTCCTGCGGGTGAAGCTTCATCACCAAAAGCTTCTGCTGCTCTCATTTGATGGTTATGTTGAGGCATTTGTTGTTCTGTCAAAGTAATTGAAGAAACTCCTCCTTGTTGAGACAAAGAATAATTACTAAGACCCGGACCTCTTCCTGTACCAATAGCTGCTCGTTGTCTAAGATCCGGTACTGCCATTGTTGATCTTCCATCTCCGCCGTACATATTTCCAATAATAGCAAACAGGGATGTATTACTTGCTATACTTAAAACCTGTCCTTCGCAAAACATCCATCCTCGTGGTGCAAAATTTCCTGCAAAAAATCTAATTTCTCCTATATATCCTTCCATAGTTTTATCTTTTTTAATTTCTTGATGGGTAATTTCCTTTAATACAAATAATATAATTCAAGCCAATAAAAGGCTGCATATTATTATGAGGTAGTGGTTGTTTTTGTCCTGCATAAGTAATAAGATCATCGTTCATACTTATCATTCCCTGAGTATTCCCTGAATACGATACTGATTCTACCTGATAATTGTCTCTACCTATAGTTATACTTCCCGTTGGTTTAGCAAATATGCTTCCATTAGGATCAACTTCATTTCCTTCACTATTATATGCCTGTACTGAATGTATGTGAGCAGGCATTTCTTCATAGCTAAGGGTCACAGTCTCCTCTCCCCCGTAATTTCCTATTCGTAAACCTACACTTGAATCTGGATTAATAGCTACACGTCCTCTAAAATCAGGCAATTTAAAATTCGTCTGGCCATCTCCTCCATATTCAATCCCTAAAATTGAATATAAAGCTTCATAACCAGATATTGCTAATAACTGCCCCTGACATAGTGTCCAATTCTTTGGAGCAAAGTTACCTGCAAAAAATCTGATTTCTCCTAAATATCCTTCCATAATCTTATGTTTTAATTTCTTGAAGGAAATAGTCCTTTAATACAAATGATGTAATTCATACCTATATAGGGTTGCATATTATTGTGTGGCGCACTACTTCCGGTTGAGGAGAAAACTCCTGAATTCATATCAACCAAATTTTGTGACTGAGTTGAATAGGAAACTGAACTAACCGGATAAGTGTCTCTGCCAATAACTATTTGTCCTATAGGTTGGCCCAAAATATTATTCAGTGGTTCAACACTATTACTCTCCTGATTGTATGCATAAAGTTCATGCGTATGCGCCGGCATTTCCTGTGAAGTTAAAGCTACACTTTCCTGTCCCCCTTTTTCACCATGACGTAATCCTATTCTCGAATCCGGATTAATAGCAGCTCGCCCTCTAAAATCAGGTAATGCAAAATTAGTTCTTCCATCTCCACCATAATCAGTTCCCAAAAGAGAATATAGTGCCTGATTTTCACTTATGGGTAAAATTTGTCCCATGCAATACATCCAGTTTCTTGGCGCAAAATTGCCTGCAAAAAATCTGATTTCTCCTAAATATCCATCATCCATATTTATATATTTTTTAGTTTCTGGTTGGGTATTGTTGATCTAAACAAATGATATAATTAATGCCTAAATAAGGCTGCATATTACTATGCTCCGCATTATTACCTGCATCCTTCAGCGACTTAGAATTCATATTAACAACCTTACTATCATTCAAAGTATAGTTAATATTCTGACCTGTATAAGTACTACCTCCCTGCTTTATCTGTCCATAAGAAATAGCATGAACACTTTTTTCAGGTACCTGTACTGAACCTTCTGTTCCTGAAGCCTGAAGGTTATGGTTATGCGATGGTAAATTGCTTAAAGTTAGAGTTTCGTTCTCTGTTCCTGCCATCTGACCGATAAACCTTTCTGTCAGATTAACACCCTGACCTGCTCCAACAGGCAGACGCCCGCAAATATTGGGCAATGCAAAAACAGTTCTACCATCACCGCCATAGGCTGTACCTAAAATAGAATACAATGCCTGACATTCTGCTATTTCCAGATATTGTCCCTGGCAAAGAGCCCATCCACGTGGGGCAAAATTGCCGGCAAACATTCTGATTTCTCCTGTATATCCTTCCATAGTTTTATTCTTTTAGCTTTTTGAAGGGTATCGTCCCTGTAAACAAATAACATAATTTATACCTAAAAAAGGCTGCATATTATAATGCTGAGTACTTCCCCCTTTATTACTTACAGTTTTACTACTCATCTCAACAATGTTTGAAGTATCCTTAGTGAAATTTAAATTTTGTCCGGTATATGTACTTCCTCCTTGTTGCATTTGCCCATAGGATAATGCCATTATTGCAGCAGTGGGCCCTTGGGCATTCCCCTCTGTACCACTGGCGTTTACAGCATGAGTATGAGTTGGTAGATTATCAAGCCCTAAAAAAGATGTTTCAGCACCCCCTTTTTGTCCTAACTGCCGATCTGAAAGCCCTGGTCCATAACCTATTCCAATAGGAATACGTCCTCTAAAATCAGGCAATCCAAATGTCGATCTTCCGTCTCCACCATAAATAGTACCCAGAATAGAAAAAAGAGCATCATGATCTGAAATAGCTAATTCCTGACCTGCACAGATAGCCCACCCACGAGGAGCAAAGTTACCCGCAAAAATTCTAATTTCTCCTAAATATCCATCATCCATAATAAATAATTTTAATAATTAGTTTCTAAACTCGTAAGGTCTTCAAGATTACTTTCACTGAAATAATGCTTAAAGTTTTTAAAATATGCTGTGTACGTTTTTATCGTACTTGTGCTATAACGCTTTTGCTTTAGTAATTCAAGATAATTTATTGGGAGTTCAATGGTTGCTCTATAAGAATAATCACGACTTACTGATTTTAATGTAGCTGTTCTTAATTTTACATTAAGTGCAGAATAATCAACGTTAGCAATATCTTCAAATTGCTCAGAAAAAGGTTTTAGCTCGAATTCTGATTGTCGTATATACCAACACCTTTTGGAGGAACTCCAAGTTGCCCATGTTACCTTTTTTAGCCTGTTAATCACTCGTTGGTAGTATTTAAACCAAATGCACACAACTGGCTGTTCGTTATGGTGTTCGTATGAAAACAATATTTGAGACTTGATAGTCACATCAGTAAGGTTTCCCTAAATGTAGTAATATTTTACAATTTAACCATAAGTTTAATAAAAAATCTGTCTGATGATCTTTTTATAAAAGGGATATCGAGCGAATTGAATAGTTTTGAAATGCGCCTGCAACTCCTCGCTAATTAGACAAAAAGCCTTATTTCCGTACAATTTAATCTAAATAGTTCCCCGAGGCTTTGCCACGGGGTTCCGTTTTTTCTCCCCTGTTGAGGGGAGACGTCAGCCTTTATGGTTGACAGACCATTGTCATTAAGTTAAGGCCAATCATAAGATTTTATATTGATAATAATATCTCCTCCTTCTATATACTTTTCGCTCAAAGCTCCTTTCATTTCTGATTGGAATCAAATTCAACCAAATTGAGTTAACGAGTTTTTCTATCAGATTAATTTCACCAATATTTCGAAACAAGGACACCAGGTTGTCTCTCATTTTTGATATTGCAATAGTAGCACTCACTTTGTAATTATGCTTTACTTTCTTTATCTCCTTTTGAGGCAAATAAGAAAAAATTGCAGCCAAATTAGATAACAATATCATTGCATGAAACTCTTGCATTATAGACTGTACAGAGTATCCAGAGAAATCTTCCAATCTTATCTGATGTTTATCAACTTTGTATGATTCTTCGACTCCCCACCTCAAGTTATAAAGTTTCTTAAAACAGCTGTGTGGATATATTTGCTCATCCATTAATGAAGTGATTAGTACTTCGTCTTCTCCTGTTTTTAGTCTTATCTTTATCAATCTTAGTTTTATTGGAGATGTATTTAATCCTTTGGAATAGAACTTCTTCTTTAAGTGATTTGGAATTTCTAAGGTAACTACAGTTTCTTTATTATTTGAATTAACCAAATCTTTAGCAGCAGTCCAGTTTCCAACAGCTATCCTACTGCAAAAATTAATCCCTGTATCAAGAAAAGTTCTAAGCAAGATTAATGATGGATATCCTCTATCGAATATTACCAAATCGTCTTTTGACAGCTTTTCCAGATGTTGAATGGCCAAGGTTCCTTCTCCTTCTTTTCTTGTCGTTAAAACAGCATCAATCGCAATGCGGTTAAGCACGTCGTAACACTTTGAAAACCTTGACAAGACCACGCTTTTATCGCTCCTCCTGTGAGAATAATCTCCAAATTTGGCTATTGTTTCAGCATTGGAAGGCAGAAGAACCTCAGAGCCATCTATGGCAATCAAGCGATGGTTTTTCCATTTATGATATCTGTAATTTTCATAGAAATGTTTTACTGACCAGCTATTGAGCTCTTTAAATGCCTCTGGGTTAATTTTCTTTCTTGCCTGGGAGAATGCGCTTTTAGATACAAACTGTTCAGTAATCTGCGAATCGTTGTATATTCTGAAAAATCTATCAAGTTCGCGCTGTAAGCTACTTTGAATAGAACTTAAAATAAATAAACTCAAGGATTTGAATGAAAAGCTCCGTTTTCTTGTAAAAGCACTTTCTGTTGTTCTGTGCTTTAAAATAAATTCTTCACTCGATAATTTTTTATCTATAAAACGGATCAGTTTGGCATGATTTTTCCGAAATCTGCTCTCTGTTATTCGGAAAAATGGTACGGATAATTGATTGATTCTTAATTTTTTAACTAAAATAAAGATAATGAAAATAAACGTATACATCAAGCTATCAGCTACTTAAATCTTAACTTAATGACATTGGGTTGACAGAGGGGTGAAATAAAGAATATTCGGTTTTCAACGATTTAGCTGAAATGAAGTTGGCGTAATACCCCTTGGCTCTGCCACGGGGATAGTCAACTTCAAGAATTTTTTTTATTTACTGACAAACCGTTTTGCCATCAATAAAAGTTCTTGAGGAAGGTAGGGGATAGGCAGTTATAAGAAAATAGTTACTATATCTGGAAAAATGAAACTATTTTTTCGTAATTAATTTCTCCAATCTGTTCATCATTTCATCTTTCTCTTTTAATATTCGTTCGTAAAGGGCAATTTGTTTTCTGAGGTAAAACTCAAAATCAGTGATGAATCTGTAGTTTTATTCGGATAATAGAATATCCTCCCTGTTCACGCGTATCTGGCATATTGCAAAATATTAAAGACAAACCAGAAAGCAACATGTAATAATATTTGATTCAATTTTCTCATCATATTATCTGCTCATCTGTGCAATTTATTATTTATTCGGTACTTCGCATAATCATCAGTCAAATTAAACACAACGACGGTAATATGAAATTTTGGGCATTTTGAAACACCAATCTTTCAATTTACTATACTGTTTATTTATTGCTGATTCGTTCATATTTATAACTTTCTGCCCTGTTTTTTATATTTCGTGTTTTACCCAGTTATTCCTTTATTATTCTTCTTTTATTATTGAAGTTGTTTAAAGTTTCCGTAATAGAATAACTGTAAATGCTAATAAATTCAATGCTTTTCAGTGTAAAGAATTTGTTTCAAAACGAACTAATATAGCCTTGAACGCATCCAGCCAAGCGTTCGTTCTTTCGATAACAAACCTGCATTCATACAATAGTTTATCAAACAAATTCTCATTTGTTGTCCCGTTTCTCCAGTTGTGATCAATGTTCCCGGTAACTTCTATTTCAGAAAGGTAACGGTGGAAATTTTCGGTATCAAAGCCTGAATCGGCATTTAAGAACAGAGCATCAGCACGTATATCAACCGTTTCCAAATCGGCCACCATTTCTTTAGCATGTGAAACCAGACTGAAAGCATCGTTGTAGTTCCACCAGGAAATATGTGAAGTCTCTAAAGTAACAGCAACACGGGACTTAACCGAATTAATTGAAGAATTCAAGATTCTTGAGAGGTCGGGAGAAGTTGGAGCAGGAACGTCTTATAAATTGATTGGCTCATAAATGATTCAATATGGACTCGAATTGATTTAAGAAAGCATGTAGAAATGAGTGACTTTTTTCATTCGGAGGAAAAGGATCTGGTGAATATTATGTTTTGAAATATTTACGTAAGCGATATTGCGGACGACTTCAGGAAGTGTAGTGTGAAAAAAGCAAAAGGGTTATGAGGACAAATTTTTCTGATGAATGACCTTACCGATGGTTATAAAAAGCTGTCCTTTATTTTAAAATCATCCAGCCCACATTTTTCAATATTTACCAAAGGCGTTGATATAAAATCGAACAATCAACTGTTTAAGCTTCAAATTCTCGTTCCGGGTGAAAATGATAACTCGCAAATTTTGAAGCAAGTCAGTCCGAAAAAAACGAAGGCAATACTGCATTTGAGAAGCAAGTTTTAAAGCATCATCCGGGAGCTCTGGTTTATATTACTTTAAATACCGAAATAGCGCTTATTTTAAATTATCGGTTAAATACGGTTGAAGTAAAAAAGAGCAATATTCGGAAAAAACTTGGGATAGAAAACCGTGGAAATATTCGTGACTTTCTTAATAAAATAGGGAATATTCGCTAAAGAATCCTTTTAAAATTCTGGTTATACACAACAAAAAACTTTATTTATGTCAATCCCTGTAAATTTTAATTGTCACATTATAAGAGTATTATGTTTTTGTTTTCTTAAAAAAAACTTTATTAAGCTTATTCTTACTTGTATATGGATCTTTTCTCTGGTAAATTTATCCTAAACAAAACAACCTTTAAATCATGAGAATGTTACCCATTGTTTTACTCGTTTTAGTTACATTATTATTTCCAGGTATCAGTCAATCTTCCAACTCAAATCTTCTGAACCAAGTTGATGTTCAAAAAGAAATCGACTTGCAAGGTTCTTTAGCCGACACCCCAACAAGGGCAGTTTTACCAAAGCCAATCTATGCAACTATTGGTTCGGCAAGTCTGAATGTTGACTTTTTATACAACATAGGAAATATTGATGTTGAAGTTTACTCTATAACCGGAGCTATTGTTTATTCACAAAGTGTAAACACGCAAACACAGGAACAGCTATCAATTGATGTTACGGAATGGGATAGTGACTTCTATGAAATTCGGTTTGTGAACCCCGAAGGCAATTATATATACGGCACGTTTGGGGTAGAATAACCTGTTTGGTAAAAACTGATATTGCGAATGCAAGGTCAAATCACAAAGAGTGACACATTCCCAAAAGCGTGAAAACAACATAATGTTTTTATGCAAATGGAGGCACCCCTTGCTACATTGTTTCAGTTGGTGATTACGAAACCGATCTTAACTCCGATCTTATGACCGGTGGAAATTGATGAATTGATCAAGGAACAAGAGCCAACCATGGTTCTAATTCCTGAGACAACTTTGCTTCCTGATGCAGATACAAGCGCAAATGTTTAAATGTCAATATTTAACCACTGCGGTTACAAAATGAAAAATCGCTTTGCCATTCTCGATGTTTTTGAAAGAAATAAAGACCGCAATAATCTCGGGTTGGAGGCCGAAGCTTCCAGTATGTAACACCTGTAAAAACTGTCATTGCTAGGAGGTACGACGAAGCAAGCTGCATCTCGACATGCTCGATGATTGCCAGATTACATTCTCCTCGCAATGATGCAGTAACGAACTTCCTGCCTTGTGCAGGTGCACTTTAAAATGAATACAATAAACTGCGGCTTACTCACCCAAATGGGATTGAGGAGCCGGAGGCTTAAGTAAACACAATTAATCACCAATTAAAAGTTAATTATGAAAGGAAAAGTAAATATTACAGGAACGCTTAAACTTGGCGATGGGGCTCAATTTTGGGCTTATGTATCACCTTCGAACAACACTCCTGAAAATGTGACAAAATGGGAAGTTGTTGTAGAACAAAAAGACGGGAACTGGATCGGTAAGATTACTTCCGATAATCCTGAGAAACAACTGAAAACGCCTGATTTATCAGGTGTTTTTAAAGTAACGGTTATTGCTTCGGGGCCTAAGTTTGCCTCGAAAGAACTTACCCCTACATCGTATTCAAAATCCGATGTCGGATGTAACTCAAATTGCTCTTCAATGATTGGCATTGTCTCAAATGAAGAAGGAACCGATGCCAATTACTGGACAACCTGGGATGCTATCTGTAGCATGTAATGATGAATTAGTTTTGTGCTTGTTCAGAACTGCCTGAGCAGGCACAAAACTTCATATATATAACCTTCCTCCTGTCCCGTGCAGGCGGCATTAGACGAATAAATAAATTGTGGCTTACTCGTTCAAAAAGGGACTGAGGAGCCGGAGGCGTGATTGAACGGGATAGTTAATCTAAAAAGCTAATCTTTTTTTTATGAAAGATTCAGAGAAAAAAAAAGGAGCTGAAGTATTCGTGAAATGTTTAGAGCAAATGAAGATCCGACGGTATAGTCAGAATATGATCAATACCTATTCATCTATTTTGAAAACCTTTTTTGATCTTCTGTCTAAAAAGTTGCTTGTTATGCTCCGTGAGTATTGCAAAGAGTATCGTCCCAAAGAATTTCTCTTTGAAGGAGCAATGGTGGAAAATATTTCATAACAAGTGAACGAAAAATGTTTTATCGTGCATTCGAAAAATCTGGCATTAAAAAAATGCGCACCTGCATACCCTTAGGCACTCGTTTGCCACATACCTTCTGGAGTGAGGCATTGATCTGCGCTATATTCAGACTTTACTTGGCCACAGCAGTTCTAAAACAACCAAGATTTATACCCTTACTACTAAAGGTTTCGACAATATCGTGTCCTCTTGGGTGAGATGAACATTTGAACAATGGCTCTTTAACAACCAAATTAGTTGAAAGCCACTATGTGATAAAATATGATGAAAATGAAAGCCACTATGAATCTAGTGGCATGTTATAGGTAACATTTTGACAGACTCAGAGCTTTGAAAAGAAAGCCTATAACATCATAAAGCCTTAAAACAAAGAAAAGAAAGGAGGTCCTTATGATTAGAGCAAGTCCATAATAGAAAGATGATTCTGGTTTAACAAATAAAGAAATTGACAAATCATTAAAACAAAAAGAGTGGTTCAACAACAGCCCTATTTGGTGATAAAGATCCACTAAATAATAAAGATAGTAAAAATAAAGTCCACTATCACTTTAGTGGCATGTTAAAGGCAATAAATAAAGCCTATAACAGTAAAAAAAAAAGAAAATTATGGCACAAATTAATATTCTGATAGCAGTCGATGGAATAAGTTTAGCAAATAAAGTAAAAGACGGCAGTTTAAAGTCAGGCACAGTCGATAGTCCCACAAGACTAGGTGGATGGGGGAGTTCTGATACATATATATCAATGATAGCTAAAAGTGGTGTAGCTATTGCTCAACAAGGACAGTCTGAGTTGAGTATTAAAGCTATGGCCGGAGATATAATTCGTTGGACTATGACAACATTTGATGGTAATTGCAGTTATACTGCATTTATTTACGGTGGAGATTTCAGCCCGACTGGATATTTATCTTCTCCATTAACGTTCTTTAACATGAGTACAAATCTTCATTTACCATCTAGTTCAGATCCTAAATCTGGGCCAATACAAAATTATCATAACCATACTTGGGTTACGCAAAGTAATATTATAAATTGTGGAGCACAAGTTTGTTATCATTTTTATTTTAAATTAGTTGATGACAGTACCGGAAAAGTAATAGGTTATTTTATGTGGGATCCATTCATTAATATCGCAGAATAAATCTATAACAAGGGCTAAAGCCCATTTAATGGGCTTTAGCCCAATTGTTATGAGCAATATAGAAAGCCTATAACAATGATTAAAGTCAAAATCTAAAAGGTTGTGATATGTATAAACAAGTAGAGAAGTCGAAAGAGAATCAAAGTAGGGCAGTTGTCGATTCTGTTGTTCAGGAGAAAGTGGCAGGGAGCAAGGTTTTGGGTTTGTCGATAATCGTCCTAAGGAAATCGTCCAAGGGGTGATACAAGCACAGATTACAGATAATGAAATGAACGTTACTCAAAGGGTAGTGAACTTAGCTAATGGAACAATAACCTTTCCGAATCGTAATGATAATATGCGTATGGATACTGCGATACATGCTTTAATAGAAGGGGATTATTTGTCGTGGGAGGATGCTGGTGCGGGTAATACCAGATTGGTTGAACAGCCGGTTCTGGTTGGACATCAATCGGATCTTGTATTGGAGAATAACCTTGGAAACATAACAAGAACGGTGAGATAAAAGCAATAAGTCAAGCCCAGGCTGGTAGAGCTCAAATAGATGGTGTTGCTAATGATGGCGGAAATAACTTAACCATAGATGATTAACTTAATTGTAATGCTTGGGCAAATCAAGTGGATCTGGATTTACATATGTATGATCCTGGTGTAATTACTGCTGATGGGACAGGACATGTAAGTGCTCAACAGGATGGGCAACGAAATGGATTATATTTATATCATGGATAAAAAATTAGTGCATACAAAGTGGATTTGAGTACAAAATAATATGAAAGCAGCTATCGTGCGTTTGTAATGCGAGCAATAAGCAAAAGCATGTGTATACTCGTTACAGATGAATTCCAACTCCGTATTGAAGAAGCCCCATAACAAAACCTAAAAGCCATTCCCTTCGACTCCGATCAGGGTGACATCTTTTAACCCCATTGTTAGCAACAATTAGAAATTAGATGTCTTTCAATAATACTTATAACTTAAAAAAATAATTATGAAAACAAGAGTAACAATTGCGATTTTAATTCTTACACTGGGTGCAAGCAGTGTATTAAACACTAATGCGTGTACTGGTATACGTTTAATATCCAAAGACGGTGGAGTAGTTGTAGGCAGAACTTTAGAGTTTGGCCTTGATCCACAATCTGAAATATTGGTTTTTCCGGCAGGAAAAGAAATTACAAGTTCGCTGCCTGATAAATCAAAAGGTATTACCTATACATCAAAGTATGGTATTGTAGGAGCCAATGGTTTTGGATTCGATATTCATGCTGATGCGATCAATGAAAAAGGTTTATATGTTGGATTGTTTTATTTCCCAGGATATGCCACTTACAACCAGCCAGATACCTCAAAATATGATGTATCAATGGCTGCCGAAGACTATGGAACCTGGTTGTTGGCTAATTTTGCATCGGTCGAAGAAGTGAAAGCCAATTTTGATAAGGTATTTCTGGTTGAAAATCCATTGAAAGTTTTAGGCAATATAAGTATACCGACTCACTTTGTTGTTCATGATAAGACAGGAGCTTGTGTTGTTATTGAGCCGTTAAATAAGAAACTGGTTATTTATGATAATCCTGTTGGTGTATTTACCAACTCTCCATCTTTTGACTGGCATGTAACTAACCTTTGTAATTACATGAATCTATCTGTTATCAATGTGAAACAATTAGATTTTGCCGGAAAGCAATTTAAAGCACTAGGTCAAGGTAATGGTTTACATGGTTTACCTGGCGATGATACACCTCCCTCACGTTTTGTTCGTGCAGCAATTTATTCTCAATCAGCCATAGAGCAGGAAACAGCAGCATTAACTGTGCCTCAGGTTTTTCATTTAATGAATAATTTTGATATTCCTGTTGGTTCGGTACGTGATACTGTTATAACGGCCGATAAAATAGAAACTTCTAATGAAATGACAGCATGGACTGCTGTGATAGATTTGAAAAACCTCAGCTATTCGTTTAAAACCTATCGGGGACAACAAGTGTGTAAGGTTGATGTTCAGGAAACATTAAAAGCTGCAAAAGGAAAAGTACGTCATATTTCCATGGAGTATGAATTTGCAGTTAAAGATGTTAGTCATGAATTCAAAGAGTAATCCATTATGAAACTAAAATTAAAGCAAATAGGGTTTATACTTGTGGGTATGCTACTTGCTTTTAGAGGATGGAGCCGAAGCTTTACGCTTCAGGATATTGTAAATGAAGTGGCTCCATTGCCAAAGATTGTTATTTATACTGCCAAAGAGATCGTTACATAAATCCTATAGGCCTAGACACTAAAAAAAGCTTCCCTGCGAATTAACTTAAGGAGAAGTCTCAATAAACTAAATTTATCAACTATCTGAATTTTAAACTATAGCTAAAATGAATGAAGCCAAAAAACGTGACTTTGTATCGCAAATGATCACTTTGTTACAACAGGAACAAAGTAACATGACAGAAAAGGGATTTGACCCTGCTCCTAAAATATCCGATTTATCCGCACTTAAAACAACTGCCGACACAAGTGAAATTGCACAACAAGAGGCCGCTGCAAAAGCAAAAAATAAAAATTAACAATATGAAAGACATGAAATACCGTGTTGGCAAATGGTTGCCATCTGATACTGCATTTTTGAGCAGTTGGATTGACAAAAAAATTATTGAGGCCAAAGGCCGGAATTTAAAAATGCATAAATCGGTAGAAGATTTACGAGATGCCATTTATGCCGATCCTGTCTTATACATGAGTTTTACAAGCATGTACGACGAAATTCCGCAAGGTTACAACGAACCGGTTAAAAACTTCGAAACCATGTTGTTGCTATTAAATCATATTTTACACGAAGCACCTTGTTTTAGTGTAATTGAAGACAACGTTGGGTTAATCGGTTTTCCCATAAATGCAATACTCGATTGGGCCATGGGAACACAAGGAGGCTATATCGCATTTACGCATCCTGTGGTCAATCAAAAACTAAAAGTGATTTTAAATGAATGGAAAGAATTTCTCATAAAAAAGAAATCGCAATATGTTCTGGTCGATGGTCCAGTTGATCAGCCACAACCGGATTATGCAACTCCTTTAGGTTGGTTATCGCCCGAAGCATTCGAAGCAATTGCTAAAATGGATCCGTTCCGTGGCGAAGGCGATAATCCATACGAAGCAAAGGCAAATTTCATATACAATTATCAATGTAAGCCCGGTAAAAAGCATTTTGGGTACCATAGTTGGGATGACTTCTTCACACGCGAATTTAACGAAGGTATTCGAGAAGTTAGCAACGAAGATCAGCATATTGATGTTATCGTAAACGCATGCGAATCGGCTCCATATAATTGTGTAACTGATGCAAAAATGAAAGACAAGTTTTGGATGAAAGGACAGCCATATTCGTTAATTGATATTATGGATCACCATCCGCGGGCTGCTGAATTTGGTGACAACAGTACGGTTTACCAGGCTTTTTTATGTGCTAAAACTTATCATCGCTGGAATAGCCCTGTTGATGGGGAAGTTGTGGCTATTAAAAACGTTGAAGGAACCTATTACGCCGAAGCACCTGTAGCCGGTTACGATCCATCGGGTCCAAATGAGTCGCAGGGTTATATTGCCGAAGTTGCAGCAAGGGCATTAATCTTTATTGAATCCGATAACCCTAAAATCGGACTAATGTGCTTTGTTGCTATTGGTATGGCCGAAGTTTCAAGTTGCGATATAACGGTGAAGGAAGGGCAACATATTTCAAAAGGCGAAGGCATAGGTACTTTCCATTTTGGCGGATCAACCCACTGTCTTATTTTTCGCCCTGGAGTTGATATCGAATTCGATTTTCATGGTCAAACACCCGGCCTGAACACATACAATATACCATTAAAAGCTCGTATTGGAAAAGTTAAATAGAACGAATTATCATGACACAAAAAAACAGAATTATAGCCGTTGTTAACAAATATTGGGAATGCGATCCCGTTTGTTGGGTATTAACTAATAAATACATCAACGATAATGGTCAATGCAGTATCGATTTAGATGTGCCCAATACTCAAAATTTAATCACATATCCATCGTTTGGTCCGGTAAAACCTGCAAAAGCAGACGATTCAGTGCCACGAATAGTATACGAAACTGATAAAAGAATTATAGAAGTTTGGTGCATTTCCGACTTGCTGAGCAATAGCGATGCAGATAAACAATCGAGTTCGGAAGAAAAAATGAAGCTACTTCCAATTATTTTCGCCTACAAGTACAAGCAAATTGATTGCAAAATAGAGCAAGTAATTGCGGTAGGAACTGCTTCTGCTGGGCCAAGTCTTACCTTAGATCCACCTCTAACTACCGACAACATTAATGGGTCGGTAGTGATTGGAAGCAATGTGTTTCTTCACGACGGTTACGATAGTTCATCAGACAGTCATTTTAAATGTGAATGTTGGAGTGAGATACTACCATCGGGTTCAAATAACTTTATTGAAAAATTGCAGAACAAAGACTTAAGTGCTTACGAAACACTTTTATTGTGTCCGCCCAATAATCCTTCTCCCGTGAATCAGCATTTTTATGTGAACAAGAATTTTATTGCACTTGGTGATGTTAACGTAACCGATTACACAAAATACACAGAGAAAGATAACGAAACAGGTGAGGATTTTTTCGCTCATTATCCGGGCAATCAAAATGGAATGTCGTTAGAAACTACGCACTGTTTAATCTACTTGGCTGCCAAAGATTATCTGAATCAAGAAAAACCGCCGTTTATTTTTATCAGTGGTATAACCGATCGATATACGAAGTTCTCTAGCGATGTTGATCCTACCGTTTATGCACAAAATGTTACCTGTGCACAAAATGCCGGAGTTGCTTTGGCCTGTATTATTTCAATCTATATAAACGAATGATAAATTTCCTTTTTTGAATATTCGTATTGTGTCATAATCATTATTAGAACGTCATGCTGAACTCGTTTCAGCATCTTCCATTACTCAAAGTCAGCAATTTGGCATGAAGACCCTGAAATAAATTCAGGGTGACGTACTAATTATCTTGACTAACGGTAAAAATATAAAAAGTTATAATCTTATATATCAGTTAATTATGTTTTTGCTCAAAATATTTGAAATCAACCGTTAGCAATCGAATTTAATCCGCTCTATAAGAATAGATATTTTGTTTTGGAATCTATTCTGGGTGAGCTGCTGTGTTGAATGACTCTTAACGGACATTCATTATTTCCTTTTAAATAATTTAAAAACCAATTAAAATGGAAACTTTACCTAATACTCTATTCATCTTGGCTGTTTTTCTAGCTACGAGTTGCCAAATTCAACAAGCAGATAAAACTGTTAAAATAGTAGAAACTCTCGATTCGTGGCAAAGCAATTGTGACGAGGCTTCGTTTTGTATCGATACCTTTATTGATTTCGTTCAAAAAGCAACTACTCCGGGGGCTGATTATGTAGAGTCTAAAGACAGAATTGCTGTATTCGACATGGATGGTACCATTGCTTGTGAACGTCCCATTTCAATGCAATTGTATGTAACTAGTTTATGGGGGCTCGATTCTACCATTAACTGTGATGTAAACGAACACCAGTTACAGGATGAAGTGATCACTAAAATTGGTGGTTATGTACCAACATCGATTACCACAGATTCAATTTTATCCATGTCAACTAGTTATTCAAAGATCATTAATAACAACTGTATTCCTGAAAATAATCCGCAAACTAGAACGCTTTGCCAGTTGTTTTACCAGCCAATGTTGGAGGTAATTCAGTATTTAATCGATCATGAATTTGAAGTGTATATCGTTTCTGGTTCGTCACAAACTTTTATTCGTGGTATTGTAAAAAATATTCCAGTTCTACAGAATTTACCACTGTCACAGATTATTGGTTCATTGCAGGAATATGAAACCATAACACATGTGGATGGTGCAGGACCTGTATTCTATAATACAAAGTATTCACTTTTAGCCAATGTATCGTCGGGTAAGGCTATTAATATATATAATCGTATAGGACAAATACCTCTCATTGCGTTTGGTAATACCGTTGACGATTTCGACATGTTCTCAATCACTTCAACTAATCCGCACAAAAGTTTGTGTGTATTAATCAACCACGACTCTGGCGATTGGGAGGCCGAATATACCGCTTATAAAACAACAAAAAAGGTTACCGATAACTGGAACAATCCGGCAATAACATCCAATTGGAACCAATCTATATTCGACTCAATAATGGCAGCCCATAATTGGCATCTGGCCAATATGAGCGAGTGCTTTGTGAAGGATTCATTGTTTGTGAATTAATATGAAAGATACTTGCTATATGCATATTTCAATAACGGAAATAGAAGTCTCCTTTAGGGAATTTCGGGGAAACGATCATCCTGCCTGGTGCAGGTGCACTTATAAAATGAACTGTGGCTCATTCATCCAAAATGGGACTGAGGAGCTGGAGGTGTAATTAAACGGGATAATGAAGATAAAAAGCCACTATGAATATAGTGGCATGTAGGCAATGAAAAAGATCCCACAACATGAAAATAAATAAAAAAGAAATACTATGTCAAGTTCAGCGAATGTAACAATCAAGAATCGTACAAATCAGAAAATTATTACTGATGTAACGAGAGACTATTGGGTCAAAAAAGATGGAGATACTATTGATGGAAAAGTAATACCAGTAGGAGAAGAGAAAACATATAAGGTAACAGCCAAAACAGGTCATGAGGGCGAATTGGACATAAATCTAGTTTGCGCAAGTGACGTACTGGGAGAACTCAAAATAAAGTCTATCAAAGATCCACAAAAATCTAAGAATCTTGTAGTAACACCTTTGCAAAACGACATTATGATGGAGGCGAAAGGATATAGAGACTCCCCTGGAGACAAAGACTTAAGGCGCATCGACGTAGTGATTGACAATAAGGTTTCGGTTACTTCTGGATGGGATATTGTAAATGCCTATCAAAAAGATGCTGTAAACAAAAAGCTAATGGCTCTATACAACGGTAATAAGCTGCCTCACGAAATTAAAGGAGTAAACCTTGGTTTTCCTGAAATTACGGGGGGAACCATCGGCAAGCAAGAAGTGTTGCAACTGAAAATTCACATGGATGGAACAATTAATCAGATCGTAAAAGTTGATGGTGATTGTAGGCTTACAGTGAATTTGGATGCCATAAAAGGGTCAATTGAAAATTCTGGCGACACATCCAATACATTTAGTATCGATGTTAGTGGCGACATACTTAGTAATGTTGATCTTTCAGAATTGAAAGTTACCGCTATAGGGAAAGAAATTCCTACGAAGAAACTTGAAAAAATTGTTCTTGAATTAGTGAACAAGGCTTTTCAAAACGTCAAACCGATTATTATCCCATTCAATTTTGGCCTTCACCTTTCATTAGATGAGAGCACTATTAGATTTGCTTTTGTTGAAAATAGTGAGGATCCAAGCCTAAGTTTCTTTACAATTCTTGTTGGCCTCCAAGGACATGTAGGAACCTACATGCTTTCAACAAATGTAATCTATAATTCGTCAGACAATAATTCATCTATAGTGCTGTCCAATTGGTTAATTATGGATTATCTGAAACAAAATCTATATCAGGTTTTGAATAATTCTGACTTGTTCGTAGAGGACGCCTTTTTAGAACTTGAAAACGGCACTTTCCCTATTTTGTTAACCAATAACAGTGATTCTGTAAAAACTAAATATGACTGCGGTGCAAGCGTCAAGATAGATAAGGGAGGGATCAAATGTTTGTTCGAAAGTGATAGCCAATTGAAAATAGAGTTTGATCTTAGGTATACTGAAATTATAATTGGTACTTGGCATACTTACCATATCAAGCTGTATGTTTCATTTACGCAATCCGAAGGCAAGCTAAAATTAAATTTTAGTAAAAAGATTGATAGTTGTAGCGGTGGAACTACCTGTAAGTATATCAAAAAAGCTGTTAAAGAAGCTTTAGAGGACTTCGAGGGACTTTTCACAAACGGTTTACAGTTATCTATTCCAAACATGCATGTAAACAAGGTCGCATCTCCTAACTATCTCCAGATTTCTGGAAAATCGAAATCGCCCAATATATAATGAAAATACCAGATATCGAGATACTCGATTGTAGAACAAACTCATAACAAAACTTAAGAGCCGTTAAAACGCTTTTTAGCCTAATTGTTATCAGTTATTAAGAATGATCAGGATAACCGTAAAAATTATCATAATCTAAAAATATAGAAAAATGAAACAAATCAGAAACACAATTATTATTCACGATGGTGCCACAGACGAATTGATGTCGATTTTATTTGCGGCCTCCATGCCCAATATTGCCATAAAAGGAATCATGGTTCTTAATGCCGATTGCCAGGGGTATGTAACGGCAAAAGTGTGTAGTAAACTTCTCGACCTGATTAGTATCAAAGATGTTCCGGTTGCTGTATCTGGAGTGCGGGGCTGGAACCCGTTTCCATGGACGTATCGCCAATATTCTTTAATGGTCGATCTTTTCCCAATTGTCAATCAATACCAAGAGAATGTTGTGGTTCCGGAACCTCAAATGAATTTTCCGCTGGAGGCTATGGTTGACAAGGTTTATCGCGAAAACAACAATGTGCCTGTAACTTTGCTGTGCCTTTCCCCGGTAACCGATATTGCCATTGCCATCAAGAACGATCCCGGCTTTACAGCTAAAATATCCGAGATTGTTTGGATGGGTGGAGTCTATATTACAGAAGAAACCCCGGCTGGGAATATTGACACCGGAATAGCTCCGGGAGCCAATCCCGATGCAGAATGGAACGTTTACTGGGATCCGGAAGCAACCCAAGCCGTTTTAAGCTCCGGTATTCAACTTAAAATGTTTCCGCTTAACGTAACCAACAACGTTATCTTATCAGGCGAAATTATCCGAAAGCATTTTTTGCCGGATAGCAACAAGTTTCCAGCTTTAGATTTGGCCGCACAAATGTACGCATTGGTAGCCTTCCAGTATGGATTCAGTTTCTGGGACACAGCAGCCACCGCATTTCTGGGTGATCCTGATCTCTATTCTTTTAAAAAAGCGTTTGTTAAAGTTGATACATCTCCTGATCCGGTAAAACAAGGCACCATGACTGTTGAATTTATTCCAGAAGCATCAACATTGGAATCGTCGATCCAAATTGCAACCACCATTAACGTAGATGCGTTTTATAATTACTATGTCCAGCAGCTAAAAGAACTAAATTTTAAGTGAACCACTGAAGCCAGTGAAATCCAATCAGAATTGACATCTAACATAACGGCCTGTCATTCCGAGGCTTCACCCAAAATAATTGGGTACAATAAAATGATGACAACAACTGAGCAGGTGTCATTCTGACGACAAAGGAGGAAGAATCTCAACGAATTCGGATTGATCTCACTCCCTCCGTATGTAAATTTACGCGCCTGTTTACGAGTAAAGTATAGTATTCTAGGTACATTAACCTGAAACCAATTTTAACAACATTACCTTATGTGTACAATAGTAGATCTGGATCTATTGTCAAAATCTTTTTTCTTTTAAGTACTAACCATAAAAAAACAAAAAAATGAAAGACAAATTTATTATTGGTGGATGGACCCAGCATTTAGATGCAGCACCACCGAAGTCATTTTCCTATGCCATGTATGGGATGATCACCAATTTCCCGGCATTAACATCAGGTACAAAGGCTCAGCCGGGATGGAGCCCGGCAAAAACAGTCGTACCGCAACAAGGAGGCTGTAAAGTATTGTGGACTTATGGAGGTGCTGGAGGTTTTCCAAAAGGAACGCCTGCAAGCGAACCTGAAATCAAAGCGATTATCGATGTAACAAATTCACAAAACTGGGCAGGGGTTGATGTTGATAACGAATCAGAAATGAATATCGACAATATTGCCCTGCTAATGCAGCAGCTAAAAAGTCAGGGAAAAGAAACCAGTTACACCTTTCTGGCGGGCTGGTCGTTTAACCACGAAGGCACAGAAGACAGCAATATCAAGAAGCTGGCCGCAGCAGGCAACGTCGACCGGTTTATTCTAATGTGTTATGCCGGTGCTATGTGGTCGATGGCCGACATTAAAGACAATGTAGGGCAGGCTATTGAAAAAACCATCTCACTGGGGGTTGATGCTTCAAAGGTAATTCTGGCGCTCACTCCGGCAGGACTAACACAGGAAAACCTCGATTACTTTCTGAATCAGGTAACCAGCCATAGCATTGGCGGATTGTTCATTTGGGAATACCCTTCCCTTAATTCTTCTGATTTGGAACACATTTGTACAACTTTAGGAATATAAATCACATCTCACACCTTATCCAAAGTTATAGACTTTGGATAAGGTTAAAACCTCTTCCCGTTGTTTACAACAAGAGGTTAACAGTATTTCGCCTGTAACAAGGAGAGAGTAGCACTGCTGCCGCAAAAGTTTGATCGTGTGGCAATAATGTTTCAGGCAACATGGATGGCTATCGGCATCATATTTCCTTAAGAAACAATAATCTTCATAATCCCAATGAAACGAACATGTAAATTAAATTTTTACACAAAGGGAATAATTACACTTCATGCCAGTTTCATGAAACGACAAAAACTTTAAATATAAACCAATGAAATTATTATTACCACTATTATTATCAGCAACAGTTTTCTTTGTTGTTTACCTTATCATCAGTACGAAAAGGTGTCTTAAACAAACAGAACAGCTCCCAAAATCAATATCAATGACTTTTTACAATGTGCCAGTTTGGCTCTTTGTCGCATTTCTATTATATAGCTGTGGTACCATTTCTGTCATTAATCTTACTCTCAAACCCGAAAGTTTCATCCTCTCGAATCTAGGAGCCTGGCTTTTAGCCGGCGTTGGTTTTATGAGTAATATTAAAAATAAAACGGTTCTGAAATTTCATATGTTTGGTGCCTTGTTAGGATTTGCAATCATACTTATCGGTTTTTGGGTCGATTACTCTATGGCCTATATCACAATATCAGCAGCAGTTCTAATAGCCATTGCAGCAGTTCTATTCTGGAAAAAGTATTATATTACATGGGCTATAGAAATCATTGCCATTGCATGTATGCTTATTGGCTATTATATTCTTGTTTTTCCTTCGTAGGATAATCTACTTAGTATCTTATTGCAGAGTTAAGTTCTTTTTGAAAACCAATCCTATCAAAAATGAAAAATCGTAAACTTATTGTTTTTCTCCTTTTTCTGTTGAATCTGGCAGCTTGTCGGTCGGTTAAAACGGATCGTTGGCAAACCTCCGATCAGCAGGGATTGTACCAGCTGGCTATCGAGAATGCCATGACGCCGACTCCCAATAAAATTTGTACCAGTCTGGTGACAATTACGTCAGATAACAACAACCTTGTCTGGAGAAACATACAGGATGAAGCCTATTTGCTGGTAGTTACATGGAAACAGAATGTCTCTTATTACGAGCCCTATCTTGATTCGGCCAGTTACAACACAGGCGATTACCCGATATGGGTAACCACGGCACCGGAATTGCTGCGGCGCATGAAAAGCGAAAAGGTCGAAGATGTCGATCTACGGTTGAAACAATTGCTTGGCCTGCCTCCCAATTCGGTCTATAGTTACTTTGTTGAAATGTGGGTGAGACCCGGCGACCTATTCCGCCCGTGCCCCGACCCGGAGGTTGGCGATAGCCGTTGTGAATTGTGCTTTCCTGCAGATACCGATTCATCTCACATTGAATGGATAAATGCCAACCGGATTAGCCGTTATTATCCATGCGAATTGTACGACAAGTATCCCTGGTCGCAATTGGGGTATACCTACGACTGGAATGCCAGTAACACCTCGCATGTGGGATTAAGCGAGTTTGTGATCGGAAATAATAAGAACATTTTTATCAATGCCATTTACACTACTACCGAATATCTGGGAAAAGAGATCCCGAGTGAATAAGACTGAGCGAATTACCGCCATTAAAAACGGTGGTTACAAATACAAAATCCTCTAAAAGAGGGAAAACGTTAACGCTTTTCCCTTTTGCATCCTTCACCCTCTTAATATTTCGCATACCGCCTCATTTGGTCTTTGTCTAAACCTACCGTGCTCACAAAATATCCGTGAGACCAAAATAATATTCCAAATAGGGCTTTTGTTTCAACTCTGGATAACCATTGATACAATGGGGTGTCAGCAAGATATAGCAGCTAAAATAATTGAACAAGAAGCCAATTACTTTTTAGCTGTCAAGGAAAAACAGAAACAATTATATCAAGACATCCAAAACGAGTTCAGGTTTGAGAAGAATATATAGGTAGGTGTGTCGTAAGAGGTTGATTATTAATGAATAAGAGCCCAGGAGTACAGTGTTGTAAATGCTTTTGAATTCATCGAAAACAAAGAAGAATGGGCTGGCTTGAAAAGCATCGTTAAAATTGGATATACAAGGGAATCTAAGAACTCCGACAAGCCAACCGAACATGCCACGAGGTATTACATCTTTAGTCTATTATCAAATGCAAAGGAACTGCAGAAAACAATCCGTTTGCATTGGGGGATTGAACACAAGCGTCATTGGGTTTTGGATGTTGCTTTCGGTGAAGATGCTTCCAGAAAAAGAGCAGACAATACTACCTTTTTAATCAAGATTTTGCAACTAAAGGTGTGAGTTTGCCCTGACCCTATCCAATTATAAATAAAAACATTAGCTATTAACTTTCACACAAATCTATGTAAAATATTTTCTGTTACAATTTCTGTATTTTACATAGTAGAAAAGCTCTGCCCGATAAGTCTGTTTGCACAGCCTTTTATGAAAAGTCTCTATAGTTTATAACTATTTGAATCAATCAAAACCTTAGAAAAATGAATCAAAAACATCATCATCACAACTTGGAAAACTGTCACACTCCAGAAGAAATTGTTGATTATCTGAAAGAAATCCTCAGAAAACATGAGGACGAGGGTTGGAAAACACTATTGGAGAAATCGCTTTCTGATGCCAACGAAAATGCACGACAAAATCTCAAAAAAGAAGAATACAAACGCTACTGTGAACATCCTGCCACTACGCTGGATGAATACTACAACTATATCAAGTGGCTGGTAAACTGGCCACCACAGGAGTACAACAAGGCAAATCCCAAGAAAGGCCATGCGTCCGAGATTTTTAACAACGAAGTATTTTTTCAGTTAGTAAAATTTTACTGGTTGCTCGATCAGCCAACGGGACGTAAACTTCAAAATATGCCCGACGAAAAACGTAAAGATGGCGGAAATGATTTCGTCGATTGGATGGTTCATTTCGCCAACGACTGGGGCTACTTTTTAAATACTCCTGAATCGATTGATGAAAAAACGCTACAATCATTTATCGATGACCCCAGCTTTATGATGTTTCAGTACCTTATGCCTGCCAAAGCATATACTCCTGCCGATGGAAAAGAATACAAACCAAACGTTCCGAGCGGATGGCTTACGTTTAATCAGTTTTTTGCCCGCGAGATGAATCCCGGGTTACGTCCGGTAGCTGGCATGTTTAACGACGATATTATTGTTTCGCCAGCCGATTCAACTTTTAAATCGAAGTTTTACATCGACAACAATTCCATTGTAAAAATTAAAGGAACTCATACTTACCAGATCGAAAAACTACTGGATGGCAGCAAGTACGAAGGCCGTTTTGCAGGCGGATTATTCTACCATGCCTTTTTAGGACCGAATGATTATCATCGTTTTCATGCTCCGGTTCGCGGTACCGTGCTCGAAAGCCGGGCCGTTCAGGAAAAAGTTTATCTGAATGTGGTTATTAAGAAGGACGGCACTTTTGATGCTCCCGATGAATCAGAAGATGGTTACGAATTCTCCCAAACCCGTGGAATTCTTATTCTTGATTCTCCTGTAGGTTTAGTTGCTGTAATCCCCATTGGTATGGCACAGGTTTCGTCGGTGAATATGACGGCTGTTGAAGGGGCGTACCTGAACAAAGGCGATGAATTTGGCTACTTCCTGTTTGGAGGTTCCGATATCATACTCCTTTTTGAAGCACAAAGCGATGTAACCATCAACACAGCTCCTGGCATTCATTATAACAGTGGAATGTGTATAGGAGAAATAGCCGGGTGAAACTCAATTGTCAAAAAACTTATCTGCGAACAATACTTTCAATTTCGTATAAAAAATACAAAAATCAGCTAAATAGGAGGTAACTAACAAAAAAACAAAATGATCAACCTGAAATTTCAGCTTAAAGTAAGTTGAAGTTCCTGAGGTAGTCTGCACGCCTCATCGCCAAAGTGTGGAGTCGCCGGCCGACTTGTGCCGGAGGAATACCCCGAAAATCCTAAAAAGAGTAGGCGTTTTTATACACAATTAATTATGGAAAATGTAATCATATGTACTGTAGGAACCAGTTTTGACATCACCCTTGAATCTCAGGTTGGTTCAACCGGATTTGGATGGTGTCTTAAAAGTCTCCCATCAGGAGTTGAACTGGCAGCTATAGACCAATTGCCCTTAAGTAAACATGTTTCTCCCGGTTGTAAAGAAAAACAGATTTTTACTTTTGTTGCTGTAAAACCACTAAAGGAAGGCAAAATTGAATTTGACCTTTTGCGGCTAACACATCCTGATTGTGAAATTGCCGATACCGTAACATATACTGTTTATGTTCATGCCGAGGATGAAAATGATGACCTTAAAAAGGAAATCGGCGGAAGTAAATTTGTTAAAGGAACCGGAGCTATGGTTCATGCCAGGCCTATCCCTCCATACGGATTTGCCGATGCTGAAAAAGCCGTTCTACTATACGGCTTCCCTCCAACCGAACTCTATGGTTTCCCACCACCGGATTTGTCTAACAGTGTTATCGAAAGTGCAACCAATTGCATTGTAAAATACGGCAATCCGTTTGGTGTTGCTCTTGACGAAGCCGAATGTAACCTGAAGTATGGATACCCAGTAATGAAATATGGATATCCACCTGTTTACAAATATGGATTCCCGATGACCGATACATCAGGGAATACAGTTACCGTAAAAGAAGACGCTCAAAATTGTATTGTAAAGTATGGTACACCATTCGGTGTTGCCAATAAGGCAGAAGACTGTACGCTTAAGTACGGATTTCCTGTGAAAAACTAAAAATCATTTAACCGGAAGCGGATGTTATTGCAAATCAGAACATCCGCTTCCTAAAAATACGAACGATGAAATATCAACCAATAACAGCAGTGTGGGAAATAACCATGGGATGTAACATGCGTTGTAAACATTGTGGCTCTTCGTGTGAAAACCCACTCCCCGATGAATTATCTACTGAAGAAGCCCTTGATCTGGCCGATCAGATCGCCGACCTTGGTCTCACCTGGATCACTCTTTCGGGTGGCGAACCATTTACCCGTAAAGACTGGCATCTGATTGCCAAACGACTATCAGACAATGGTGTCATTCCAAATATTATATCAAACGGATGGCTGGTTACCGACGAAATTATTTCGAAATTGAAAGAATCTAAAATTGGTACGGTAGCCATTAGTCTTGACGGTTTAAAAGATACTCACGACTTCATTCGCAAACGCGGCTCATACGACCGCACCATAAATGCGTTGAAACGATTTGTTGAAAACGGTGTTATTTGCGGGGTAGTAACTACCATTTCTAATGCGAACATGCACGAACTGCGGGAACTCAGGCAGGTACTTATTGATACTAAAGTACCTTACTGGCAGGTTCAGATTGGCCTTCCCATGGGAAATTTTGCTAAGGAAAAAGACTTCATTCTCCGACCGGAACAAATTAACGACATTATCGATTTTTGTTACGAAACCGCTAAAGGAGGTGAAATTACACTTTATCCTGCTGATTGTATTGGTTATTATAACATAAAGGAGCTTGAAACACGTCAAATTGCTCATAGCACTGGAACATTGCCATTATGGAAAGGGTGCAATGCAGGCAAACGTGGTTTCGGAATTTTGCACAATGGTGAAATTATGGGATGTACTTCTATCCGTGATCGGGAGTATATCGAAGGCAATATCCGTGAAACTTCGTTGAGAGAAATATGGGAAAATCCCGAAAATTTCCAATGGAATCGTACAGCTACAAAAGCAAAACTTAAAGGTGAATGCAACCAGTGTAAGTTTGGCGACGAATGTTTAGGGGGTTGTCCTAACACCCGTTTAACCATGGAGAAAGACATTTGGGCAGAGAACAAATATTGCTCGTATAATGTGGGGATGAAACGGACAAGGAGCATTGTTGCTCAGCGGGATAATGTTGACGAACTTATGGCAGATGCATTCCGCTATATTGAAGAACAGGAATACCAAATTGCAGGCATTGTTCTTGACAGAATTCTTGAACTTGAGCCATCGAATCTTGAAGCGCTGAAACACCATGGATTTGTAAGTTTCTTTATGCAAAACATTCAGCAGGCTGAGCATTCAAACCGCAAGGCACTTGAAGTGAATCCTGAAGATGTTTATTCAATGAAAGGTTTAGGCATTACGCTTTACAAGAAAGGCGACAAAACCAAAGGCATTAACTACCTTAAACAAGCCATTTCAAAAACCGATTCAACTTTTATGGATCCTTATTACGATTTGGCATTGATTTATATGGACAACAATCAGCCCGATGAAGCGAAGGAAATACTTAATCAGGCACGGCATACTAATCCTGAATTTTATAAACAAAATCTGGAATTGTATAGTCAGGTGTTCGTTTGATCACAGGTTCTGTCAGTTGTAATCAAATAATAATGCAATAAACAAGAATGCGAAATACACTTGCACACAAGAAAATTATTAAAAAAGTTTCCTGTTTGCTGAACAGGCAGGCAGGAATCTCTATCGAAAATTCTAAACAATGAAGAAAATACCTTTAACACCACAAATGAAGGAGCTCACTCAGGAGCTTCGTTTGATTGTAAGCAACCCGGTTGTTGAGTCAGTTTATAACGATGCCATTGCTAATGTACAACCTTTACTCGAAGATGGAACTTCAAACCCTTGGGAAGGTCAGGATATAGAGTATTTTATTGAATACTTTGAAAAATGGTTTACCTTTCTTCCGTTACCCGATAATGTTCACATTGAGAATGAGTCGGAAAGTGGATTGGGCTATATTGAACCGTTTACCTATTTCTATCGGAATAACTCTAAAGCCTTTTTTTTCCTGAATAATTTCAAAAGTAAAACGTTAGGGGAAGAATATACTACTGAGATATTCAACTGGACCGTTAAATTTATTAGAGCCCGTGGAGAGTTCATGGATTCACCTGAATCGACCAAATACCTGAAGGTTTGGCTTGACGATCCAAGCACAAAAATTGATCAGTTTATTGTTCCCGAAGGAGGTTTTAAATCGTTCAACGAATTTTTTATTCGACAGTTGGATTTAAGTAAAGATCCTCGCCCAATAACCGATAAGGAAGACGACAATGTGCTAACTGCCCCTGCCGATTCCGAGATCAATTTTATACAAACCAATTTGACCCTTACCACCCAACTCTATGTGAAAACAAGGCAGATCAATGTTAACGAGTTGCTTAACAGCTCTAAGTTTGCTAAATATTTCGAAGGAGGAACTGCTGTATCATGTGTGCTAATGCCGGGAAGTTACCATCGTTACCATTCTCCGGTAAACGGGTACATTGTTGAATCGGATGAAGTTCCTGGAATTTATAATGGTGTAATGGATGGAGAACATTGGTTCAATAATGGAAACATTGGCGAAAGCACTACTGATTTCAGCATTTTTGAAGATTTTCATCGGGCCTATTACATTATAAAAACAACCATGTTTGGATATGTTGCAATGATTCCTGTTGGATTAAACACGATTAGTGCTTTAAGTTTTAATACGCTGGTCTCCGAAGAATCTACATTAGTTCCCCCGGGAAGCGAAGCAGTTAAAATTTCAAAAGGCGACCAATTGGGACATTTTGCCTATGGTGGTTCGCTTAATATCTTACTGTTTCAGACAGGAGTATTCCAATCGCTTTCAGTACTTATGGGACAACGAATTGGACAACTTAACGAAACGAATAACTAACAAATGTAAACTATGCCATTTATTAAAATATCGACATTACCAAATAGCCTGAATAAAGCTGAAATAATGAAAAGTGTAGAAAATGCTCTTTACACATATGAATTTGAAGGAAAAGAATTAATGCCCGAAAACATGGCTACATGCATATGGCAAACGCAGGACTGTGTAGTTCACAAACTGGAAGCATATGTTGAATATGATCCCGGGTTAGTAGAAATCCCTGTATTTGTTGATTTATATGTGAACACAGTTTTCTCTAAAGAAAAGGTTGCGGTAATAATGGAAATCGTAGGTGCTGAACTAAGCAAAGGAACCGGCATCGACCCTAAATATGTCTTCATTCATACTCACGTTGGAAATCCCGGTTATGTGTTTATTAACGGCGAAGTATGGAATGGTTGATCTACTTGTTTTTATAAATAAGAATATAAACACCAAAAAAATACAAATATGTGTACTACAATGATAATTACCAAAGGTGCCACCGCCGATGGTTCGATGATGGTAAGCCATTCCGATGATAATGAATTGTCGGATCAGCGAATCGTGAGAATTCCTGCACAAGATTTTACTAAAGGGGAAATGCGACCTGTGTATGGCGATAATTGCACGTATCCGCGAATCGCCAGCACCGATAAAGATTCGCCATATTATACAAAAGATTATCAACCAACCGAAGCGTTGGGGGCAATACCACAAGTTAAACATACGTATGCCTACTTCGATGGTAACTACGGAATTATGAATGAACATAACCTGATGATTGGCGAATGTACCTGTGCTGCCAATTATCAACCCGATGCAATTTCGCAGAAATATGCTGATGACCATCTGGTTCAATCACGCATATTTTACAGTTCCGAATTATCGCGTATTGCACTCGAACGATGCAAAAAAGCCATTAATGCAGTGAAATTGATGGGCGAGTTAATTGAAGAATATGGCTACTACTCAACCGGAGAAACTCTTTTGGTTGCTGATCAGGATGAAGCATTTGTATTTGAAATGTGTGCCATCGACGATGACGAAAACCATTCAGTATGGGTGGCACAAAAAGTGCCTGATGGTGAAATGTTTGTTGCGGCCAATGAGTTCAGAATTCGAACTGTGGTTAAGAGTAAGGGGAATCACTATGTTGATGAAGAAAAGAATATCGATATCTATTACTCGAAATTTCTTTTTCCCGGATTAGAGAAAATTGGAGTAATTGAAGATGACGCAACCGAGGTTGATTGGCTCAAAGCAATTAGTCCGGGCGAATATGCACATCCTTATTATTCATTACGAAGGGTTTGGCGTATTCAGGATCGCGTGAACCCGGATTGGGGTCTGAGCCCTTGGGTTGAAGATGGATACACAACTGAATATCCTTTCAGCATTAAACCAAAAAACAAACTAACATTAGAACAGGTGTTCGGTTTATACCGCGACCACTACGAAGGCACAGAATTTGATTTAACCAAAGGAACAGCGGCCGGTCCTTATGGCGATCCTCATCGATTTGTTGGTAAATACGACCCTTTGCAAAATAATATGTCGGGTGCAAATCGTAAATATTTTGGTGCCTGGGAACGTTCAATTTCGGTTTTCTATCAGGGGTATACTTACGTGAACCAGGTTCGGCCTATGGCTCCCGAGGCAACCAAAGGTATCTGCTGGTTTGGTGCCGATGTATCATATACCACTTGTTTTGTACCAATCCCATCAAAAGCCACTTTTATCCCAGAGTCTTATACTCAAATCGATCCCCAAAAGTATGATGCCGAAAAAGCATGGTGGATTTTCAACCTAGTTGGTGCGTATGCCAGGTTGAATTGGGAACGCATGACAAAAGTCGATATCCTTCCGCTTCAGCAAATGTTGGAAAAACAATCGCAAAACAGGATTGAGGATTGGGATGAAGTTTCAGGAGAAGTTGCTGAGGTAATAGAAACCATTACAGAGCATAGTAAGGATAACATTAATGATGTTCTAAAAGACTGGAAAGAATTGCAGATGCTTCTCTTCACAAAATATGCCGATGGTTATATTAATCATCCCGATTACAAACCTTCGTTTGAAAAGGATTCATTGGATGAAGAACAATCTCAAAAACCTCAAACCAATATGCCGGCTAAGGATATAGGATATTCTGCCCGTTGGTTAGCTAGCACTAATTATAGTAATGGACCTGTTACATACGATATGGAGACTGAGTTCTAGAATGATAAAATGAATGCCGGATAGAAATGGATGAACGAATTAAAATAAAATTTAAGCCAAAACCCATCATCAAAAAGAAAGGGCTGAACGGATTTAATGCATTTTTCTTAATTGTTAATCTGATTTTATTGTCGGTTAATATTTATTACATCTGTTTTATCAAACCAGAATTCCTGTTTAATTCCTCTCAGTTAGGAAATTATCCTGCGCATACTAGCATTGATACAAGCCATCAGCAAGCAAAAAAGATACTAAAAGATTCAACTACTATTGAAGAAATAAAAGAACCTGAATCAATTTCCAAACCACTAGTTAAATATGTACATCATATTGTACAGAAGGAGCAAACGCTTTATTCGATATCACGTCAGTATAAAATTTCGATGGATACTATTAGAAAAACAAATTCAATCAGAAACAATTTAATAGTTGTTGGACAGACGCTAAAAATTCCTCAAAAGAATGAAAACAATAATAGTAATGGATTGCAATCTCAATACTAGCTTTTATTAATGAATCATTTAACAATTAAAAATTAAATTATGGAATCAAATTTATTATCAATGGCCCAACAGTTTTCGGGCCTTCCGATGGAAGCTTTGATTGGTGGACCATTAAATGCAGCAGCAAATGCCAATGCAGCAATGGCCGTTACACAAACAAAGTTTTTACTGGATACCTGCTTTATCAAAACACACGTGGCTCAGCAAGCCGCTGTGCAAGGTACTCCAGGTGATCCAACAGCCACTCCTCCGGTTCAGGAAGTAATCGGCACACCCGAAATACCGGAACACGATGAGTATGCCCCTATCATGATTGTGATGTCTCTAACCCGTCCGGTTTTAACTCCCGGTAATAAAGCTACTCCGGGTGATCCAACCGCAACACCTCCTGTACCTGCTACACCTGCAACCGCTCCAATTATTTCAAATATTACAACCCAATTCAATTTGCCAATGCTTACAATCATCCCGATTAATTCATTGGCTGTTGAAACTGTTGATATTAACTTTGAAATGGAAGTGAAGTCAAGTTTCTCAGAAGAGGAATCACAAACTTCAGAAAAAGAGTTTAAAGGTGAATCAAGTTTTGAAGCAAAAGCCGGTTGGGGACCATTCTCTGTTACCGTAAAAGGTAGTGCCAGCTACGATTCGAAAGATTCATCGACGCACAACACCCACTACCAAAAAAGTAACTCGGCAAAATACACCGTGAATGTTCATGCAGGACAGCTTCCTGTGCCAAAAGGTGTAAATACCATTATTGAAGCATTCACACAATGTATTCAACCTATTACTCTTAGTTAAAACATAAAAGAGCCGGCCTCTGAATTGGAGGCCTCTCTTTTAATTAATACGAAAATGTCATGGCTGAAGCTTCAAATAAATCTTTAAAGCCCAATTTCGGTTCCGAATTAAACATTGAATCGATCATAAGTGCGCCTCTGGTTGCAGCATCAAAAGCGAACGTGGTTATGGTAACCGGCCAAACTCGATTTCTGCTTGATTATTGTTTTAAGAAAAACAAAGAAACTGAAGTGCTTGAACCAGTAATTGTTGAAATGGTGATGGTGAAAGGCATTATCGATAATTTAAAAAAACCTGATGAACCAGGGTATATCAAGAAAGCTGAAATGACTTTTTCGATGCCTTTGATTTGCCTTGTTCCTCTTAATTCGCTTGCAATCGATAAGGTAAATGTCGATTTCGATATGGAAATTACTTCAATGACATCATACGAGTACACTAATGCCGGTGGTGTTATTGATAAACGTGCTCAACTAAACGGTAAAATCAGTAACAAGAAAGAAGATTCAAAAGGGAATATACAAGGACAATATAAAAGCCAATCGACAAGCAGGCTGACAGTAAATATTAATGCAGGCCCTCTGCCATTACCTGTTGGTGTAACTACTTTACTCGATTTATACACCAAGTCTATACAGCCGTTTCCTAAAACTACAAAATCATCTGAGCAATAATTTAAATCCAATATGTTATGAATCAACAACAAATACCCTGTCCGGTATGCAACACCCAAATACCATTTGATACAAAGCAGTTAATTGCTGGTGTTCAATTTACTTGTCCTAACTGTCAGGCATCAATAGGCCTGTCGCAAGAAAGTAAACCACTTGTTGAAGAGGCATTGAAAAAGTTTGACGAACTTAAACAAAATGCTGCGAATTATAAGAAATAATCATAAATCGAAAATAAAATGATCAGTTTTAAATTGTTTGTTGAGGCCGTCCACAATGCTATTATCGAAGCAAGTAATACGCTAATGGACAAAAATGTCGGTTTGCTTGATAAATATTTCGAAGAAGCTCCGACAAACAGTGATGATACAACAGGTGAAACTACGGGTAAGTCCTTGTCGCCTAAGACTGTTATGTTAGAATACCCAATACTGAATGCCGATGGTGAAGTTGAAACCACTGAGATACAAGTTCCATTGATTACGATGGTTCCATTGTCGATGTCGCACATTGAAAAAGCAACCCTGTCTGCCGATTTCGACCTTGAAATAGTTGACGATGAATTGCAACTTAACTTTCCTCGACGATCGGATGGTATTTTTTCCAAGAAAGGTAAAAGAACCACTGGTTCGCTCGAAATTGTTATTGCTCCACAGGAGTCCTCTGAAGGAATGAAACAGATTGTGGAAGCCTATGAATCTGTTCTTAAACGACAAATTTCATAATCATTTATAAAAACTTACCAATTATGTCTCTCGATATTAATAGAATAAAGCAACTGAATTTTGCAAGTGATCAGTATTTTCAGGAAGCATTGCCCAAAGCGCAAATATTTCTACACCATACAGCAGGAGGAGCAAGCGCTTTAAATACTGCCAACGGTTGGAAAAGTGACAGTTCACGGGTTGCAACACCATATGTATTAACCGGTAAAATAAACAGCCCATACGAAAAGGACGGTGATATTATCCAATGTTTCAATGAAAAATATTGGGGATATCATCTTGGAATAAAGGCAGAAGCGTTTACCTCTTTTGGCTTAAGTTATACCAGGCTCGACAAAACTTCAATTGCCATTGAAGTCTGTAATTGGGGTCAACTTACCAAACAATCTGATGGAACGTATATAAACTACCTGAACCGCACTGTTTCTGCCGATGAGGTAACTGAATTAGAATCACCTTTTAAAGGGTATAAATATTTTCATAAATATACCGATGCGCAAATTGCATCATTGAAAGAGCTTGTTGAATACCTGGCCAATAAATTCAATATAGATAAAACATATAATCCTGATATTTTCGATATCACTGAACGTGCTTTTAAAGGCGAAAATGGAATTTTTACCCACAACTCGGTTAGAACAGATAAGTGGGATATGTACCCGTGTCCGCGTTTAATTGAAATGCTGAAAAGTTTGTAGTAATCCCAAAATTAAAAGAAATGCAAGAAAATATAGTACCGTTCCGAGTTGGCACATGGTTGCCATTCGACCAGTCAATACTTGAAAATTGGATTGAAGCTTTAATTAGCGAAGTCGAATCGCACAAAAAGCTGTTTCACCCGGTTCTCGAAGAATTGAAAAATTTATTAGAGGTGATGCCGAAGTATACATGTCCTAAGGCTGCAATCTCATCAAAAACATCCTTCCGTACACTGGGAAAAACCTTATAGCCCTGAATTTCCCGACCTCGACCACCATTATCATTCTTCGGTTCGGATAGCTGAGCAATATTTTGTTTTAAGAGGAAACTCAGACAAAGACAATTTAGAAGGAATAAATGAATTATTAGGTAAATCATTACTGAGAATATTCAGAACTCTGGTATACTCAAAAGTGAGTTATTTGCCCAACTATTTACCGGCATTTATCCTTTGGAAACTATGCGTATACGCAGAGCTAAAGCTATAAAAAGTAGAATTTCTGTTTGAAGAATATAGTGGAGAGGACTTTTTCAGAGAATTGGATAATCACAATCGTTTTTAGCATGGCATCTTCTGGTTAACAGAAGAAAAGCTGCTTATCATGGATGAAATTCTGCAGTTTTTATTGCAAAAACTGGAAGCTGCCTGCTCGTGTATAAATGATAAAAAGAAAGAAAAGTGTTAGCCCCGCACCAGGTTTGAAAAACTACCTTTATCAGATCTGATAGAGCTAATGGTAAAGATACTGATACATGAAGTAATACAGGAAGAAGTGTGGTTAATGAATTGTAGTCCCCGGCAGCTTAATATAAATAAATTGCGGGGAATAATTAGTCGGTGGAGTTTTATCTACCATCTTAGCCCATCACAAAAAATTAACAGGCTTACTTGCATTGCCGGGAACTCCAACCTGGCGTGTCAAATGATTCCGAATATTGTCTTTTAGCAGCTGATTAAACATGTTTCTGGTTTTACACTGTGTCTAAGGCTCAGGTCAGTTTAATATCCCTCATTACACACGTTTTGTTTGACGCTTGGATTTATTTTATTTGATTGATATTGAGCTTGTTTGCTGTTTTCTTTCTCTGTCCTGATGCCTAACTTTATTTCCATAAAAAGACCCTTTTGGGGAAGGATAGCAAGTTTATGTTTTGGTAAAACCAAAACCCGTGTTTAGCATTTCGTTGGTCTAAAAATTTAGAGGTCCCCGGATTGGTTCCATCCATTTACAATGTTTTTTTTTAGGTGCATTTTGACCTTATAAAAAAGAAAGCCTGTAAATCATTTGATTTACAGGCTTTTGGTGTTTTTTAGATTTTGAATCTGTCGGGATGACAGGATTTGAACCTGCGACCCCTGGTCCCCCAGACCAGTACGCTAACCGGACTGCGCCACATCCCGAAACTGGATTGCAAAAATAAGCTTAGAAATTATCATTACAAAACTTTTTTCTTTCTTTAATCTACTATTTTGAGAGGAATATAGAATTCGGTTATATTGCTTCATTATTATCGATTGAATTTATGTCAATCGATAAAGTATGTTTTGTATTTTTGTGCAACTAAAAATTTAAATGATGTTTAAACCACTTGATATTAACGATAGCAACGAGAATAAAAACGTTGAACCAACAGACGTAGAAAAAGTAAAATGTTTAATTGTAGGATCGGGGCCTGCAGGTTATACCGCTGCAATATATGCTGCACGCGCTAATCTGAGTCCGGTAATGTACGAAGGACTTCAGCCCGGAGGACAGTTAACAACAACTACCGAGGTTGAAAACTATCCGGGTTACCCGGAAGGAGTTACCGGTCCTGTAATGATGGAAGACCTGAAGAAACAGGCACAGCGTTTTGGTACCGATGTACGTTGGGGAATGGCTACTAAAGTTGATTTCTCAGGCGGTGTTCATAAGGTTTGGATCGATGACTCAAAATTGATCGAAGCTGAAACTGTGATTATTGCAACCGGAGCAACAGCAAAATATCTGGGACTTGAAGACGAAACAAAATATGCCGGAGGTGGAGTTTCTGCCTGTGCAACCTGCGACGGATTTTTCTACAAAGGAAAAGATGTAGCCGTTGTTGGTGGTGGCGATACTGCTGCTGAAGAGGCTATGTATCTTGCCGGATTGTGTAACAAGGTATACCTGATTGTTCGTCGTGATGTACTTCGTGCATCAAGAGTGATGGCCGAGCGTGTGAAAAAAATACCAAATGTAGAAATACTTTGGAAACACCAAACTAAAGGATTGATTGGTGATAACGGAGTTGTTGAAGGAGCAATACTTGTTAAAAACCTTGGCGAGGAAGGAGAAGAGGAAGTTAATATTAAAATTGACGGATTCTTTTTAGCCATAGGTCACAAACCAAACTCTGATATTTTTGCCGAATATGTTGACACCGACGATGTAGGATATATTTTAACCAAGCCGGGAACTTCAAAAACAAAAACTCCTGGTGTTTTTGCCTGCGGAGATGTTCAGGACTCGCAATACCGTCAGGCGGTTACTGCTGCCGGATCGGGATGTATGGCTGCAATTGATGCAGAGCGTTACCTTTCTGAAAAGCATTCATAAAAAGAAAAGAAACTACGCGATAAATAAAAAAGCAGGATGAGAAATCATCCTGCTTTTTTATTTTTGATATCTGTAATTTGTTAATTTTTAATTTAAACTGTAAAGTACCGAGAAGAAATGCATGATACTGCCCGCCAAAACAAATAGGTGCCAAATGCCGTGACCGTATTTTAAACCTCGCCAGGAATAAAAAATTACCCCGATTGAGTAACAGGCACCGCCAATAAATAAAAAGGCAATACTCGATGTTGGCAGATTTCTAATAATTGGTCCGATGGCCAATAAAAACATCCAGCCCATAGTCAGGTAAATGCCAACCATCAATTTCCGAAAACGGGTTAAATAAATCGAGCGGATCACCATTCCGGCAATCGCCAATCCCCAGATTATTCCAAAAAGAGTCCAGCCCAAAGCTCCACGAATGGTGGTGAGCACAAAAGGCGTATAAGTGCCGGCAATTAGTAAAAATATGGCGGCATGATCGAAGCGAACAAACAGGTTCTTCAATTTTTCGCGGGTGAAACTGTGGTAAAGCGTCGATGATAAATAAAGCAGAACCAAACTGCTTCCGAAAATACTAAAACTCACCACGTGCCACGCGTTACCTTTTATAGCAGCAAATACTACTAAAAGAACAAGCGCGGCAATGCTTAGCAAAGTCCCAATTCCATGTGTGATACTATTAAATATCTCCTCTCCAAGTGATAATGTTCGGTATCCGGCTTCAACTTCTTTTCTCATAACAGTTGCTTTTCGAATAAAACTTAATTCTGTTCGAAATTACTCAAAAAAATCCTTGATTGAACAGAATATGTTCATTCCAAATAAATTATAACAATAACGTTTTGTTGGCGAGATTGTTATTGAAGTCGTTTTTGTGATATTTAGAATTGCTAAGAGATTATTTGGGACCGATCAACTCGATAAAAGTTCCATCGGGATCCTGAACGAGCAGAAAAAAACTATTTTCTCCGTTTTGTGATGGTTTGCCACTCAACACTTTCACTCCATGTTTTTCTATACGATCTAAAACAGGTTGAAGGTGTTTCACCATTAAAGTAATGTACTGCATTCCGGTGTCGTCGCTCATAAATTTCTGTTTGGGGTGTTTGGCTTTTGTTCTTAAACTCATCAGTTTCCATTCGCTGGCTTCTTCGCTGTCCTCCAGTTTTAGAATAGTAACATCAAGTTGGTAACTGTCGGTTAATCCCAGTTCGGTGCATTTTTCTTTCGAAACTGAGAATGCACCGGTTTTCACCATTCCAATTACATTGGTATAAAAATCGATCGATTTTTCAAGGTCTTCAACAACAACACCAACACCAATTGCCGATTTGCTAAAATTGTTTTGTGCCATGGTAAATAATCCCAAAAGAATGAGAGTGAATAATAAGAAACTTTTTTTCATTGTATTAGATTTAGTTGATTATAGTAATTGTAAATATAACAGATTTTTAAGGAAATGGAATAAATGATTTGGCGAGAAATAAAGTTCGTCTATCTTTATAAAAAGAACAAAAATGAAACTACCTGTAGTAAATAATACCAACCTGGAAAATTTGATGGATAAGGCTGAAATTGTTCAGCAAACTGCCGAGCAGATCATGAAAGATTTTGGAATGTTTGGTGTTGAGATTACGTTCTCGGGCGACATTGATAATGCCTACCAGGAGTTGCATCAACAGCTTATCGACCAGATTACAGGGTTAGTGGAGACCAATTACGACCTCTTATTATCGGTACTTTACCAGGTGGATATTACGAACCGCGAAATCGTACAGGCGGAAAAAGATCTTCCTCATTATTCGAATATCGAAATTATTGCACACCAGGTGATAGCCCGCGATTTGAAAAAGGTTTTGCTACGGCGGTATTTCAAAATGAAAGACCAAGAGGGGGGAGTTGAAAACGGAATCGATAAGGCATAAAAAAAGCGCCTCGCGACGCTTTTCTAATATTTTAAAGTGATGTTATTGTCCGAATACATACCGGATATTAAACCCGAAACCCTTGCTATGAAAATCTGTGTCTTCAATGATACTTAATGCCGGACGCCAATCGGCTCCCAACGAAATAGGAATGCTGTTGAAATGATATTCCATGCCAATTTCTCCAATTGCTCCCAGCCAAAACGGATCGTCAATCCACATATATGGACCTACTCCAACGTACCAGTTAAATGCTTCTCCGGCAAGTGGTTGGTAAAGGAAATCCCATAACAGGTCAACTCCAACTCCATCTCCGAATGAAACATCAGCGTGAATGCGGCTGAACTGTCCCGTGCTAAAAATACCATCAATAGCAACATTCCCGCCGGAAATATCACCAAAGCGAACACCAAGTTCCTGTGCATTTGATGAAACTACACCACCAATTACTATAGCCAAAATTGCTATAAATTTTACCATTCTTTTTCTCATAATTTTGAATTTAATAATCATGTGTCTTTGACACTTAAAGAACATAAGTTACGGATAAATTATATAATATATTTAATCCATTTAACAAAAAAAACACAACAACGGTTTGCTTTCTGAACAATATTAATGTAGTAAAACCTTATTTGCAATGTGTTATAACGGGTGGGCAATCATTATTCCGGTAACCGATTTTCGGTTGCTCAGATATTGGTAAAGCGTTTCTTCCGATAGGATTACTTTCCCGGCTTTTGATGACGCATGCATAAAATGAAGTTCTTCGCCTTTAAAAACCGCAATACCTACATGTGTGATGTCCAGGCCGTCAACATTCGTTGTAATGCCAAAGATATCGCCATCTTTAATTTGTTGTTTTAGTGATTCAAGTTTTTCGGTTGGGATGTAGTAAAGCATGCAATTTGTTAATTCCTGTTCCTGCTTGTTAAGGGCTTCAATAAATACAGCATTGTTTATTAGTGGTTTGTAACTGTCGGGGTGCTGGCTCATAAAGTTGATCGTTTTATCAAACTCTATATTACTGATCGATTGCGAAACCGATTCAACCGTTTGTTTTTTGTCGTTATCCACAATCCAGTCGCTGAAATAATGTAAACGCGAAGGGTAGCCGCTAATCTCACCTCCCCGATATCGGATAAGTTGCAGCTCGTTTTTAAAATATTTAAACGATGGTTTTTTTGTTTTGGCGGTTCGTGCCAGTGCCAGACAATTTTCGGCAAAGGTGGTACAGTCCAGTTCGCGCAGATTAACAATTAATTGTTCGGGCTCGGTTTCTAAAGTGTGGGCAACGTAGGGCGTGTTCATTAGTAACTTTCCTGCTTCAACAACAAGTTCTGCTGTTGGTTTTTCATTGTGTTTTTGTAACTCCGAGAGAATATACTCACAAATTTCTTTGTCGTTTTGGCCAGTGATGTTTTGAGCAAAAAGTGATATAAAGCCAAAAAACAAAGCAATAAATACAGGGAAAAATCTCGTTTTCATTTTAATCAGATTTTATTGATGCTATAAAAATAAAGGTATAATTTTTTATAGAAACGGAGATTCTTAGTGCTGTTTTTACCCTATTTCAGATAACTCCGAATAAACGAAGCCCAAACCAAATGGTTAAAAAAAGCAGAGCAAAAGCAAGAATCGAATATAAAATTATTCTGATTTTTCTGTTCTTTTTGTTTTTTATTGCGCCCATATGTGAAGGTAAGGAATTAATAACTAGGATGATATACGGAAAATAGCTGCTAGGGTTTACTTATTTGCATTTTTTAGGGCACACTGTTGAAAAAGGTAAAAAAAACTGATACTTTTAGAAGCATGAATATTTAACCGATTTCATGAAAAAATTGACGCTTTTGTTTTTTCTAATTTACCATTCTGTATGTTTTGGGCAAATGTACCTGGCCGATGTTGAGTTCGACAAAGTGGGATGCGAGCAGGTTGAGCATTATGTACAGGGGCAAATAAAAAACAATACCGAAACTTTTGAGGATGTAAAACCCTCGTTGGAACCTACTGCCAGTACAGCAGGTTTTCGATTACACGAGCGCGAATATTTTATAAAAGATAGCCTGCCAAAAGTATGGTCATTTTACGTGCATACCAATCCGTCTATCGCCTGGAATGCTTCGCGATTTTCATTTGCCATGTTGTTTTCGAAAACGAATAATGAGTTGGTTTATCCAAACGGCTATGTGGATGGAATTGATCCCGGACAGATAATTTATTTAAACCTGAATGTTTTAAAGATTAAAAAGCTGGCCACTGCTTTTGAGATTACAACGATTGATAACCAAAAGAAGGTAATTGAATTTAGTTATGTGGAGGATAATATTACGCATGGCAAGCAGCAATTAACTTTTACTCAAACGCGAAAGGGATATACAAAAATTACACATCGCACGTATTTTAGAAGCGAGTCTATTTTGCGCGATCACTTTTTGTATCCTTATTTTCATACGCGTTTAGCCAATACCTACCACCGAAATATGAAGCATTTATTAAAGACATCGGAGAATTAGTATCTTCCCATTCTAAAATTGAGTTTTCCAAGATAGTTCGTGAGTCCTCACACGAAAAAAGTCACTTCTCCCAGGTCTGGGCGTACTTCTCCCACAAAAAAAGCTTTCTCCCACGGTTTTGGGCCGCCCTCCCAAGTCTGTAGGTAGTTCTCCCGCGATTAAAGGTAGTTTTTCCATACATTTGTCCGGTTCTCCCGCGGGAGAATGCACAAAATGTATGGGAATAGTGTGTTTTTGTATGTAAAAATATGCTTTTTGTCAGGGAGGAGCGCTTGTCTCAGGTAGAAAAACATCGATTAAGTGAGCAGACTATTGTATATTGAGTAATTCTCTTCATCAAATACACAGAATATGACCTCTTCAATTCCGTGATCGTTTGCCAGAAAATCTTTCACAGTTTGCGTGGCAATTTTTGCCGCTTCCTGTTTGGGGTAGCCATAAATTCCAGTGCTGATATTAGGAAAAGCAATGGATTTTACACCATTTTTCAGCGCCATTTCCAAACTTCGTCGGTAACACGATGCCAGTTTTTCGGCTTCGTTGTATTTGCCTCCGTTGTAAACCGGTCCAACCGTGTGAATCACATATTTTGCCGGAAGCCTGTATCCTTTGGTAATTTTTGCATTGCCGGTTTCGCAACCATTAAGTTGCCGGCACTCATTCAAAAGTTCGGGGCCGGCAGCCCGGTGAATGGCTCCATCGACACCGCCGCCTCCCAGCAATGATTTGTTGGCTGCGTTAACAATGGCATCAACATTTAGTTGGGTAATATCGCCCCGGTGTAATCGAATTGTACTCATAGCTGTGGTTTTTCTTCTAACAGTTACCAAGATACAAAGTTTTCAACTGCATCGGGGCAATTCGTTCTATTTTTCAATATGTGCTAAGCGCTCTCAGTATAGATTCGCATTAATCTTCAACCATTGCCTCAATGTCTTCGTCAGAATCGGGGACTGCCATTGTTTTCGAATTTTTACGCACCTCATCGAAATTAAGTTTTTTACGGGCAGCTTTAACCACCATGCCGATTACAAACTTAATAGCAAAGTGTTCAACAGCCTCGGGAAGATAAGGGATGTCGATTTTTTTATTGGCCAGCCGTGTTAAACGCCTCACCAAACGCTTGGCTTCTTTATCCGATATTCCACGGTCGCTACTTCTGATAAGGTCGTAAAATTCGTTGGGCAAATGATCGTATAAAAAGGTATCGATTTTAAAGATCACTTTTACCAGGATTTTTTCTTCGCCGGTTTCATCTATAAAAGGGACATTGATCCTTTCATTCAACCGAACAGCAAGATCTTTAACTTCTGCTTCAGTCATTTTTTTGCGATCTTTTGGCTCGGCTTTAAATTCGTCCCAAAGCGCAAAAAATTCGTCTGTTGTAAGGTCTGCTACTTTTGTTGCCATAGTTTTTTAGATTTAATGATGAATAAATTATTAGTATTAAGCCAGGCCGGTAGTTCATGCCTGAAACAATGATTCAAGAAGATCGCGGGTTTTGTTGTTGTAAATGCCGTTTATTTCCAGTTCGGGTTTGCGTGTTTGCAGTTCTTTTACACCGTTTTCTGTTTTGGGGCCAAAATCACCGTCGGAAGTTCCTACATTAATATTTAAGAGTTTTAGCGCATCCTGCAATGCAACTACAGCCGCGCCTTTACTGCCTTTTTGTAATAGTGGATCGGGAATAACGAGTTGCTGCCGTGCTGCCAACCGTTGATAAGACAAAACGGTATTTATGCGGTATGCCGAAACCGATACGCGGTTGCCCTGGTTGCCCCCCAAACAGTAAACACGTTTTTTGTCGGTAGAAACACCCAGGAAAAAGCCCACATGCCCTTTCCACGACTCGGGACTTTCGCGCCAGAAAACCACCACATCGCCCGGCTCGGGATTGATGGTTTTTACCCCAACATTCAGCCACGAGCGCGCGTTAGACTTTTTCGAGTATTCCAGGCCGGCTTTCATAGCCACCCAGTTAACAAAATTGCTGCACCACGGAATTTCGTCGGTGGTGATGCCTGCAATGCCCGCCTCTTCGGCGTATTTTAAAACTTCAGGGTTGTGTTCCGAACCAACAATCTCTTCGGTTCCCAGCTCGGCAAAAGCTATTTTTAATAAGTCTTCCATCTTTATTTTCTAGTTAATGGTTAAAACCCTGCAATTTGATTGCAGCTACTTTAGTATCTATAAACTTTTATTTTATAGGATTTTGATTTGAGTACAGAGATTTGAGAATCTTATTCGTGTCTATTTTCTTCTCTCACTACTCATTACTTTCTACTCATATCCTATGCTTTGTTCATTTTGAATTTCATTCAATCTTAAACCTATGTACTTTCAGTGCATAGTGGTTTAGTTTTAAGGTTTTATGTTTAAGAACCGTTTCGGATTAACGCTGGCAATGGTGTCGAAATCATCGCCAAATGCTTCTTTAAAATCGGTGAAATATTGTTCCATACTCGGCCCGAAAAACTGGGTGAGATAATAATCCGAGCCATAAAGAATTTTCGATTTCTCGTAGTCAGAAAGTTTGTCGAAAAAGCTGATTTTAAACGTGCTTAGCGTTTCGCGTATGCTGAATACCATCTCTTGGCTTTCCGGCGATTCAATAACTGTCCCTTCCGAAAAACAGGAGAGGTCGGTGTAAGCATTCGGGTATTTTGGATTTTTAACGATATCGAAAATGGCTTTTGCCCAGTTGTCGATAAAACCGGTGCGGTATAGTGCATTCCACACTTGGGCGCGTTCGGCGATGGTTAAGTCGTCGCGCAGGATTCGTTTTTTACGTTTCAAGGTGTAGGCTTCCCGGATAATCTCCTTGTCCTTGTTCGACAGCGACATGATCGCATCTTCAAATTCCTCTTCATCCACTCGTTTCTGTTCTTCCGGGAAATTATAATTTATGTAATCCATAATCTGGCCGCTTCCACCGAAATGCGCGAAGTTGATGGTTAGCTCAGGATACTTTTTTATTACCAATTGCCACAATTGCGGGTGGTTAAGTTTTTTCGCCCGCTCGGCAATGGCTTTGTGAACTTTGCGACTAAAAAAGCGGTAATCGAAAACAAGCGGCTTTTTAGGTTTTATGGTGTTCCCATTTAAAAGTACATCGCCGCGCACTTTTAACACTGACGATAAACAGGCAAATCCACCGTTTGAATTGTGCACAGTTATCGGAATATTATGTTCCTGGCACAAAGCATAAATGCCGGGAGAGTTGTGGGTACCCATTAAGACGGGATCGGTTGGTGAGAAACCGGCTGGTGCATATAATTTAACACCTGCAAAGCGGCCATCGTCGGCCACAATTTTTTCTTTTAGTTTATCAACCAGGTTAACGTTGCCTTTGTATTCGCGGCGTGGATCGACACTGAAAAAGGGCTTTATGGTTTCGTATTTGCCTGCCAGATATTCCAAATCTGCAATTTGCTGGGCGTAATTGGCATTATCGAAAATCTCCACTTCTTCGTCCGATTTCCTATCGAAACTGTCTTCAAATTCCTTTACATTATCTCTGATTTTGTCGAAAGCTTCTGCCAGTTCATCGCTTTTAAGTTTACGGTTTACCCGCCTTTTAATAAAAGGCAATGCTACCGATAGCAACCAGAAAATCCGTTTTATACGTTTGCGGTATCGTTTATTCTGGTTCTCATCATCGTCGTTATCGTCGGCATAAGTCAGGTCAAACATCAGAGGGGTAGTAACCACATTTCCCTGGTAAACTTCGTCGAGCGCCTCAAATACATCTTCGCTCGATGGCTGCGTGACTTCTTCCAGAGTGCGGTTAATTCCATCAATTTTAAATTTCAGTTCGGCTGATGTAACACCTTTGTCCACCAGGTCTTTAATGGCGAGTAACGATTGTACCACATTTACCAGTTTGCGTATGATCACGTCTTTGTTAAAAATGTGGCAATGAATGTCGTAATAGGTTGTCATAATTATGGATTTAGTGAATATTGTGCTTTGTTTTTGGTGATGTTAAAGTGGCTTTAATTCCCAGCTGAGAATGATCATCGTTTTTAAGGAGTATCTTGAATATTGTTTCATGCGTCATTGGTTTGTGTTTGCAATTTCCGGGTCACAACTTCAGAGTTTGTAAATTTAATTAGGTATACAAGTTATGAAATGAGCAGAAAAATAACAACTAAAAAGTGTTATTTAGAGAAACTTGAGTCTGGGCAATACAATTTATTGGCCGGGAAAAAGCATTTAACCGGCAGTGCTTGAGTGAATCGGTAGTGTATTTTATAGAAAATGTATGGGCTGCTTATCAGTTCTCAAACTTAACCGGTGCGAAAAACTCAGGACGATGATAGTCAGGATTCTCTGTATCAATGGCATTCCATGTAACAAAATGCGGATCAGATGTTTCGTCGCCACACTTGTAGAAATTCGCTGTTGCTTCCAGGCCGTTTAAACTTTGAACTTTATCAAAAGCCAAGCATTGCGTTGGAATGCAAATCATCATTTCCCACGAAAAATCTCCTGACTTTTCAGCAAATGGCTCGTTGCCAAGGCTCGATTCAATATCAATTTGATTAACAACTTCAGGCAAAACAGGGGTGCGGTTTCCTCGCCCCGGTCCATAACCTACGTGTGGTGTGCCAATACAATTAAACTCAAAATTGTAATAATTCTTACCGTCCAACGAAATAAAAAACTCAACGGTGCTGTCTTTATACACGTCGCCATTTATTTCGGTTTCCTGTGCCAGAATATTTTTCTCGTGAACATAAAACTTTAGCCAGATTTCGTTGCCGGTGTGTGCAATGCGGAATTTAATGTCGGGCTTATATGAAAAAGCTTTTTCCCAATTCAGAATGTCAATGGCTTCAGTGTCAGTGTTTTTTTCTAAAAGCTGTGTTGCTTCCTGTATTGATAGCGGAGTAGTCGTATCGATTTTCTTAACGGTCAGATTTTTCATGCTGTATGTATTATGACCGTAAAGATGTTATTTTTCTTTGAACATTATTGCTGAATAAAGTCAGGTTCCCACGCAGCTTTTATATATTTGAGGTTCGTTAATTACAACAGATACGCCGGACAAAACTGAAAACTTAAGTGCGTATCTTTTTTTGAGTATTAAATGGACCGATTTGAATTCATAATAGCCTTAACTGAGCACCGTTATCTGGGGCTGGTTTTTCAGCCTTTTTTAATTGAAAAGAAGGAGCGTTTCTATTCGGTGGTACGATTAGTAAAGCCGCACGATCTGAATGATCCGGAATATTCGTTTAAACCCTACGAAAAAGAGCTGGTTCAGTTGATTGAAAAATACAGCGATGAGGTGCTTACAAAAAAATTCTCGCGCGCGACCAGTGTGTCCGATTTTTTTGCATCGTTGCGCCCCGGTTATTTTGAAAAGCAGGTAACACCTTTTATCGAAAAATGTATGATGCAGGTGAGCTCCATTTTAATGCTCAGTCCGGTGCGTTTGTTTCGTAAAGAGGCCAAATATTCGAACCTGTACGACGAGGATGAGTTAAAAGTTCCGCCGTTTTTTGCCCGCCCCGAATTTGAATTTGAGCGTACCGAAACGCAAACTCGTTACAAGTTGCGCATATTTTTGGAAGAAAAGGAAATGCTGTTATCGGCGCGGTCGGTTGAGGTGGTAACCAACGATCCGTGTTTGTTGATTTATCGAAATCAGCTGGTAGCCTTTGAAAAACTGAATGCCAAAAAGTTAATGCCCTTTTTCGAGAAAGATTTCGTTACCGTGCCCAACACCATCGAAGACAAATACTATTCTGGTTTTGTGCTGAATACCGTGCGCGATTATGATGTAAAAGCTAAAGGTTTTGAAGTCGTTCATGCGTCTGCCGGTAAAAAGGCTGTATTGTCGCTCGAAAATAATTTGCAGTATCGCCCGTGTTTGGTGCTAAATTTCGAATATGGCGATGAAAAATTTTTGCCCGATTCTACGCGTGAAATGGCAGTAAGCGTAAAAAAGCAAAACGGCACTTTTGTATATTATAAAACTACGCGCGATTTTGCATGGGAAAAGAAAATCTTGAAAGTCATAAAAAAGACGGGCTTAACGGATGATAACGGATCGTACTCGTTAAGTGGCGTTTCGTTATTTGAGCCCCAAAATGCGCTTTACTTTTTTGTGAACTGGCTCAACGAGAAACGGTCACAGCTGGAAGAAAAAGGTATCGAAATAAAGCAGGAACAGCTGGAAAAGAAATTTTATACCGGCAGCCAAAAACTGGAATTGAAAACGCAAACAAAAGGTGACTGGTTTGATGTTTATGCGGTGGTAAAGTTTGGCGAATTCAGCATTCCATTTCTTCAGCTGAAAAAATACATATTAAATGACATCCGCGAGTTTGAGCTGCCAAACGGTGAAGTTGCTGTGTTGCCCGAAGAATGGTTTGCCCGTTACAAAGGGCTTTTGCCTTTTGGCAAACAACAGGGCGAGCACATCAAGTTCGAAAAGCACCATTTTACTTTGCTGCAAAATTCCATTCAGGAAGTTGATAAGGAGGTTAAACAAAAATACGAGAAGCTGGTGAACGCCGAAAAGGAAAGCCCGGTGCTACCTGCTAATTTAAAAGCCAAATTACGGAATTACCAGGAAGAAGGTTTTAACTGGATGTATGGTTTATATCGAAATGGATTAGGCGGTTGCCTGGCAGACGATATGGGGCTTGGAAAAACCCTGCAAACACTCACACTACTGTTAAAACTAAAACGTTTGAAACAGGAAATCAAGATTCATGATCCTGTTGATGCAAACGGGCAGCGCGATTTGTTTGCCGATGAATTGAAATCGGATACGGTAGTTCAACCGGCCAGTTTAATTGTAGTGCCAACATCCTTGGTGCACAACTGGAGTAACGAGATACGGAAATTTACCCCGGCACTGAAAGTTTATCAGCATGTGGGAACACAGCGCAAAAAGGCTGAGGAACTCGGTAAAGTGGCGTCGTATTACGACATTATTATTACCACCTACGGAACGGTACGTAACGATATCGACAAGTTGCGGGGGACCGAATTTTTTTACCTGATTTTGGATGAAAGTCAGTCGATAAAGAATTCCAGTTCTAAAACCTATAAAGCTGTAATGGATATTAAAGCCCGCTATAAACTGGTAATAACAGGAACGCCGATTGAAAATTCGCTGTCGGATTTGTGGTCACAAATGAATTTCTTAAATCCCGGTATGTTGGGAAACCTGACATTTTTCCGTCGTACATTTATTACGCCCATTGAAAAGCATGCCAACGAAGAGCAAATGGACAAGCTACAATTGATGATCCGTCCGTTTGTTTTACGCCGTAAAAAGGTGGAGGTGGCCAAAGATCTTCCGCCGTTAATGGAAGAAGTACGCGTTTGCCCAATGGTTGGCGAACAGCAAAAGATGTACGAGCAGGAAAAGTCGGTTATCCGAAATACCATTTTGTCGACCATTGAAAAAGAGGGGCTTAAAAAATCGCAGTTTGTGGTTTTGCAGGGACTTACCAAATTGCGTCAGTTGGCCAATCATCCTTCGCTGGTTGATGATGAGGCTTCAGAACGATCGGGTAAATTCGATGAGATCTTTCGCATGTTAAGTAACCTTGTAGCAGAGAAACATAAAGTGTTGGTGTTTTCTTCATTTGTAACCCACCTTGAGCTATTAGAGAGCAAAATTGAAGAAGAAAAGTGGAAGTACAGCAAACTTACCGGGCAAACTACAAAACGCGAAAAAGTGATAAAAGCATTTCAGGAAGATGAGGATAACCGGATATTCCTGATATCGTTAAAAGCCGGAGGAGTAGGGCTCAATCTTACGGAGGCCGATTATGTTTTTATTATCGACCCGTGGTGGAACCCCGCAGCCGAAAACCAGGCCATTAACCGCGCACACCGCATAGGGCAGGATAAACATGTTTTTGTATATCGTTTTATTACCGAAAATTCGATCGAAGAGAAAATTCAAAAACTCAAAGACCGGAAGAGCTCGCTGGCCGATAAATTTATTAATTCCAATAATCCGTTTGAGCAGGTTACGCAGGAGGAAATTGTGGCGCTTTTTGAATAATAGAATTTGGAATATTAGAGTTGGGAATGATGAATTTGAAATTGAAGCGAAGGTGAAAAAGGAGTGTTTGATAAATCAGTATCCATCTAAAAATCAATCTGCTTCAAACTGGAACTACCGTTTCTTATTCCGAACGTACATCAATTTGTATTTTCCCTGGCCTACGCGCTGATCAATCTCAAACATTCCGGTAGAGTCGATCAGTGGTGTCAGTTTTTCAAAACCGTAGTTTCGCGAGTCGAAATTAGGCTGTTTTTTTTGGAGTAAACTACCTACGTCGCCCAGGAAAGCCCAGCCATCGTCGTCGGCCAGGTCCGATATTGTTTTCGAAATCAGGCGAATAACTTTTGGTGTTATCTTGTCTACACCGCCTTTTTTATCCGACTTGCTCGATGTGGTGCTTTCATTTTCTTTCGAACGGCTTTTTAAAATCTCAATGTAAATAAAGCGGTCGCACGAAACAATAAACGGATCGGGAGTCTTTTTCTCTCCAATGCCAATTACGTGCATCCCGGCTTCGCGCAGGCGCGTGGCCAGTCGGGTAAAGTCGCTGTCGCTTGATACCAAACAAAATCCGTTTACCTTTTCGCTGTAAAGAATATCCATGGCATCGATGATCATGGCTGAGTCGGTAGCGTTTTTACCGGTGGTGTAACCGTATTGTTGTATAGGTGTTATGGCATTGTCGAGCAAAAGAGTTTTCCACTTTGTTAATCCGGGTCTGGTCCAGTCGCCATAAATACGTTTAATGGTAGGATTGCCATATTTGGCAATTTCCTCCATCATTTCTTTAACGTATGCAGATGGAATATTATCGCCATCGATTAGTACCGCTAACTTTAAATCTTTTCCCATCTTGTAAACTGTTTTTGGCAGAAGTTACCGTTTGTTTTGTTGAACAGATTAACCCGAGATTTTCACATTCATAGCAGCTGGTCCTTTTGGTCCTTGTCCTTCTTCGTAGGTCACCCGGTTTCCTTCTTTTATTGTGCCTTCAACTTCGTTAATGTGAACAAAGATATTTTGGTTGTTCGACAAGTTGCGAATAAAACCATATCCTTTTTGTTCGTTAAAGAAAGTCACTACTCCTTGTTTTTCTTTAGGCTCTGCTTCTCCGTAACCACCTTTAGGAACACTTACATCAATATCTTCAATGTTTACTTCTTCTTTTTGTGTTTCATCCGGCGGCGTATCTGTGATGTTACCAAATTCATCAACATAGGCGATCATATCGTCCAATCCTGAGTTTCCACCATTCTCTTTACGAGCTTGTTTTCTTGCTTCTTTTTCTTTTCTCTTCTTCGCTTGTTTTTTTCGTACTTCCTTTTTACCAAATGTTTCTTTCGATCTTCCCATATATAATTTTAATAGTGATTTTAGCTTACTGACCTCGAATTTAATAAATATCAGTAGCTATTAAAAAAGTTTTTCATGTTAAGAAATGAGATTTAAAGAAAAGTCAACTATCCTAAGGCGGGGGAGTAGGAGGTAAAATCAAAATTCTTAAACCTAAAATCCGGTACAAAGGTACATTAATTTTAAATACTAAATAAATTCGGTATAACTGTTTATTGACATCATGGGCTTGTAACAGAAGTCATATTTATAAATAGTTACTTTTTTGTCGAAATAAGGATATACCGGTCTTAAAGTCATTATGTTCTTCAATGTGTGTTTTTTACACAAAAATTACTTCAAATCTAACCTTAATGTTAACTGCTTGATATTTATGTTGTAAAGCAGGTACTCTGAAAATATTTTTTTTGATGGCCTATAACTTATTCATATTTAAATATTTGCATATGTAAAAAGAAATCTTTCTTTATTGCAGCTTTCAAAATGATGTTAAAAGTTACAAAAAAGTATCAAATCGTAAGCTAAGCATATCGCTATGTGATAATGAAATATATATTTGCACCCTTTATAAAATCATTTTAAACAAAAAATAGAAAGATGAACGAAGCTTTAAAATTGATGCTAACGGGGATGAGCACCGTCTTTTTTATCCTCATCATGGTAGTGGTTTTGGGGAATATTATTATTCGTTTAACCAATCGTTTTGCAGTTACTGCTGTAGATCAAACGGGGTCTGCAGTTCTATCGCAAAATGAAATTAATCCATCGAAACTGGCCGCTATTGTTTCTGCTGTAGAAATTACTACCAAAGGAAAAGGCAGAGTAACATCGGTTGAGAAAATGTAAGAATAGTTAATGGATATCAACTTCAGAAACCTTTTCCGTGGAGACGATTCAACGAACCAAACAGAATAGAGCATACGATGGAAAAAAACGGCGACGAAGTAAAAGGTATCTAATTTATCCAATAGACCAAAAATAAACAGAAATGAAGAAGGAGATTAAATTTAGCTTGCTGTATAGAGATATGTGGCAATCTTCAGGGAAATACGTTCCCAAAGTAGAACAACTGGAAAAAGTTGCACCAGCAATAATCGATATGGGATGTTTCGACAGGGTCGAGACGAATGGTGGCGGATTTGAACAGATTAACCTTTTGTTTGGAGAAAACCCAAACATTGCCAACCGACGATGGACACAGCCTTTTAACGATGCCGGAATTCAGACGCACATGTTAGAGCGTGCTTTAAACGGTATTCGTATGAGCCCGGTTCCTGCCGACGTGCGTAAGCTGATGTTTAAAGTAAAGAAATTACAAGGGACTGATATTGCCCGTTCTTTCTGTGGATTGAACGACCCGCGTAACCTTGAAAACTCGATTAAGTTTGCCAAAGAAGGCGGAATGATTTCTCAGGCAGCTTTGAGTTTAACGGTTTCTAAAGTACACACGGTAGAATACTACACCGAGTTGGCCAACACTTTAATTGAGATGGGGGCCGACGAGATCTGTGTAAAAGATATGGCCGGTATTGGTCGTCCTGCTTTCATCGGAAAGATCATTAAAAATATTAAAACTGCACATCCAAAAACTACTGTTCAGTACCACGGTCACTCAGGTCCTGGTTTCTCAATGGCAAGTATTCTTGAAGCTGCACATGCCGGAGTTGATTATGTTGACGTTGCTATGGAACCACTATCGTGGGGTACCGGTCATGCCGATGTATTGGCCGTACAAGGAATGTTAAAAGATGCAGGATATGCCGTTAAAGAAGTTAACATGAAAGCCTACATGGAAGTACGTTCGCTGACTCAGGAGTTTATCGACGATTTCCTTGGTTACTACATCAACCCGAAAAACCGTCACATGAATTCGTTGTTGATCGGTTCTGGTCTTCCCGGCGGAATGATGGGTAGTTTAATGGCCGATCTGGGTAACAACCTCGAAAGCCTGAACAAGTGGCTTATAAAACGCAATAAACCAACCTTAACTCAGGACGATCTGCTGATCAAACTGTTTGAGGAAGTTGAATATATCTGGCCGAAGTTAGGTTACCCACCGCTGGTAACTCCATTTAGCCAGTACGTGAAAAACCTAGCCTTGATGAACGTGTTGCAGGTAATTAAAGGCCGTGAGCGCTGGAGTATGATTGCCGATAATATTTGGGATATGATCATCGGTAAATCAGGAAAACTTCCTGGAGAATTGGCTCCTGAGATTGTTGAACTAGCCAAAGAAAAAGGAAAAGAATTCTTTACAGGCGTTCCACAGGAGCAGTATCCTGATAACCTGGATGTGTTCAAAAAAGAAATGGACGACAATGGTTGGGATTATGGTCAGGACGACGAAGAGTTGTTCGAGTTGGCTATGCATCCTGAACAATACCGTGCATACAAATCGGGTAAAGCAAAAGCTGATTTCGAAGCCGACCTTGCTGAGAAAAAAGCTGCTGCCGAGCCAAAACCTGAGGTAATTGAAGTTCCTGCAGGTGTTTTCGAGCCAAAATCAATGATCGTTGATGTAAACGGCGAGAAATTTAAAGTGGGCGTTAGCTACGATGGTGCTGAAGCTGCACCGGCTCCTGCAGCCGCTGCTCCTGCTAAAGAAGAAGCTGCACCGGCAGTAAACGGCAGTGTTGCTTCTGAAGTGATTGCACCGCTTGAAGGAAAATTCATGTTAACAAAAGATACATCTGAAACAGCGCTAAAAGTAGGCGATAAAGTAAAAGAGGGCGACCTGGTTTGCTACATCGAATCGATGAAAACCTACAACGCTATTGTTGCTGAGAGCGATGGTACTGTTGCCGCTATTTTGAAAGCCAATGGCGACAGCGTAGATGAAGACGATGTTTTGATACAACTGTCATAAAACTATTATGGATATTTTATCAGAACTGTTTAACATGACTGCGCTTGGCGAGATCACCTGGCAAACATTAATAATGTGGGCGATCTCGTTTGTGCTGCTTTATCTTGGGATAAAGAAGGGATACGAGCCACTGTTGCTTATTCCCATTGCATTTGGTGTGTTGCTGGCCAACTTTCCGGGAGGACAAATGGGAGTTGTAAACCCCGAACTGATTGAGCTGGAAGGACACCGTTATATGAACCTATTTGAAATTGCGCACGATTACGGGATTATGAATTACCTGTATTATTCGTTGATCAAAACGGGCTTGCTCCCTCCTGTAATTTTTATGGGAGTTGGTGTGTTGACCGACTTTGGTCCGATGTTGCGTAACCTGAAACTGGCATTGTTTGGTGCCGCTGCACAGATCGGTATTTTTTCGATCTTGATTGGAGCTATCGCTGTTGGTTTTACGCCTAAAGAAGCTGCTTCGCTGGGTATTATTGGTGGTGCCGATGGCCCAACCGCTATTTACACTACCATTAAACTGGCTCCGCACTTGCTTGGTCCTATCGCTATTGCTGCTTATTCGTACATGGCACTGGTGCCTGTAATTATTCCGTTGGTTTCAAAGTTGTTTATCACGAAAAAAGAGTTTACCATCAACATGAAACAGATGGAAAAACAATATCCGGCAAAATACGAGATCAAGAATATGAAAGCTGCCAAAATTATTTTCCCGATTGCTTTGGGAACACTGGCTGCTGTTCTGGTTCCGTCGTCGGTGCCTCTGTTGGGAATGTTGTTGTTTGGCAACCTGATTAAAGAGGTTGGCTCATCGACAAGCCGTTTGGCTGATGCCGCACAAGGACCGATCATGAATACCGCAACTATTTTCCTGGGGCTTACTGTTGGAGCAACTATGACCGCTGAAGTTTTTCTTTCGGCAAAAACACTGGGTATTGTGGTAGGAGGTTTTGTGGCCTTCGCTATATCAATTGCCGGTGGTATTTTTGCGGTGAAACTGGTAAACATGTTCAGCAAGAAAAAGATTAACCCGCTTATTGGTGCTACCGGACTGAGTGCCGTACCAATGGCGTCGCGTGTGGCTAATGAGCTGGCATTGAAATACGACAAAAAGAACCACATTCTTCAGTATTGTATGGCCAGTAACATTTCGGGTGTAATTGGATCGGCTGTTGCGGCAGGTGTGCTTATTTCGTTCTTAATGTAGACTTTACCAATACTTTAGTTATAATATAGAATTTGATATTAAGGGGAAGCCGGAAGGTTTCTCCTTTTTTTGCACTATTCAGCAGGTGACTCAAAGTCACCTGCTGAATTTGTTTAAAGGCCAAGGCCGGCTAAATTTACAACTTCAGCATTGGCTTTGTTAAACAGAATACTAATTTTAAAACAAAAAAGAATCACCCCGTTGAATAAGTATCCTGAATATTTAAAAGAATGATTTGTAAAATATTACCGAGTAAAAAATGAAACTATTAGCAATAGAAAAAGAAGTTGAAGGTGCCAATTGGAGCAATGCAGATGACTTGCTAAAAAACGAGGCGCATCATGTTTTTGAACTCTATCTCTCGGATATTTTGAGAGAAATTTACTTTACTGAGAATAAAAATGCTGTTTTGATTCTAGAGGCAAAAGATAAACCAAGTGCTAAAAAGATACTCGATTCTTTTCCGTTAGTGAAATCAGGTAAGATAAAATTCGACTTAATGGAGTTGCGACCTTATAATGGTTTCGAAAGAATAATGAATAGTTTGGACTAACCCGATACCGTGTTCTCGAAACATTGTGGGCCGGCAGCCAGATGTGTGCTACTCAGCAGGTGACTCCAAGTCACCTGCTGAATTTGTTTAAAACTTTTTTGCCTGTACTTGTTATAAAAGGTGTAACAACAATAAACACCAATGAAAATTCTGGCACTGGAACTACCAACAAATAACCTCAAACAAACAGAACGCTTTTACACCGATGTATTGGAGTTAAAACTTAACGATTCGTCACTGAATTCGGTTTCTTATTCAATCGGGCATTCACTTTTGCGTTTTACCGAAAAAGCGGGTGAAGCGGGCGTTTATCATTTTGCGTTTAATATTCCTTCCAATAAAATCAAGGAGGCTTTAAACTGGCTGTCAGAAAAGCTCGATCTGATAAAAAACAGCGAAGGCGAGTACATCACAGATTTTACGAATTGGAATGCCGAATCCATTTATTTCTTCGATAACAATAAGAATATCCTTGAATTTATTGCTCGCCACGATTTGGATAATTTGTCGGATAAATTGTTTGATAGTAGCTCCATTTTATCGGTTAGTGAGGTTGGCATTGTTGCTGAAAAACCTTTGGTATTTGCCAAACAGCTGATTAATGAACACGGCCTGTTTTACTTTGAGAAGGGCCCAAAACGCGAAGATTTTGTGGTGTTGGGCGACGATAAAGGGTTGGTTGTTATTTCCGGCACTGATAGAAACTGGTATCCTACCGACCACCTGGCAAAACGGTACGAGCTAAAAATGAAAATACAGGTTGATAATTTCATTCAGGAAATTACAGTTGACGGATAAAACCGGTGAAGAACAATTATTCGGTAAGTAATTTACTGGTCGAATTCAAATGTTTATTAATAACTGCAAGCAACTGTTCGCGGGTAAGTGGTTTGCCCACAAAATCGTCGCAGCCGGCTTCAAAAGCTTTTACTTTATCATCGTCGGAAACATAAGCTGTTTGTGCAATTATCTTAATTCCGGGAGCCGCCGATTTAATTTTCCGGGTAGCTTCGTAACCGCTAATGTCGGGCAACCCGATATCCATAAGTATTAGTGCTGGTAATTTCGAGCAGGACACATCAATCGCCTCTTTTCCATATTCGGTGTGCAGTATTTTGAGCCCGGTATTGGCAAGCATTTTTTCTATCAGGCGCGTGTTGGCGAGGTTATCTTCCACCAGTAAAATGGTTTCTTCGTTAAAATGATATTCTTTTCCGTTAACGGTGGTGCTTGTCTCAACGGCTTTTGGCTCGGCTTTTTGGTACGGAACGCTAAAATAAAAAGTTGTACCGCCGCTTTGGCCTTTTTCCCGGTTTTCCTGTACCGACTCCATTCTTATTGTTCCTCCCAGCAGACCTAGCAAACCTTTTACAATCGACAGTCCTAAACCGGTGCCACCGTATTGTTTCTTTTTATCGGTGTGCAACTGTGTAAATCGTTCGAAAATAGACTCTTGTTTGTGGGCCGGAATTCCAATACCGGTGTCGCGCACATAAAACTCAATTTTCTCTTCGTCAACTACAGAGCAGCCACCTTCAATTATTCCTTCGTCGGTAAATTTATAAGCATTACTGATCAGGTTAATCATTATTTGCCGCAGCTTCCCTTTGTCGGTAATAATGGTGTCGAGCTGGCAAGAACAGGTGTTTAAATCGAACTGCAGGTGCGGTTTGTTCAGCTGACGTTGGTATTCTTTAAAAAAGGTTTTTAGCTCGGTAAACAGTTCGTTTAAACTAAATGCTTCTTTGAATAGCGGTAGTTGCCCCGATTCTATTTTGGCAATTTCAAGAATATCGTCGATAATACTCAGCAGATTGTTCGAGCTTTGCGTAATAATATCGGCGTATTGAATCAGCTGTTCTTTGTTGTTGTACGAGTGCGGCAGTAACGACGAGAATCCCATAATGGCATTCATCGGTGTGCGTATCTCGTGGCTCATATTTTGCAAGAATGCGGTCTTCAGACGGTTACTTTCTTCGGCCTGTTCTTTGGCAACAATTAATGCACGTGCGGCTTTTTTTCGTTGAGTAATGTCGTGAATAACAGCGTGAAAAACCATGTTGTTGCCGATTCCAACTTTACTGCTGAAAACCTCCACATCGCGAATTTCCCCATTTTTCAAACGGTGCCTGAACTCAAAACGGATACTTCCTTTTTTTACCAGATTGGAAATTTCTTTTTTGAGATCTTCTTTTGTGAGGGTGTTGATCTCGTTAATTGTCATACTCCGGAGTTCCTCCCTGGTCCATCCGTAAAACCGGGTTGCCGATTTATTGGCATCAATAATGCGGGATGTTTCCGGGTCGATCAATAATTTTACGGCAGAATGATCTTCGAATAACTTTCTGAATTTCTCTTCACTTTTTTGCAATGTCTTTTCAGCCTCCCGTCGTTTGGTTTCTACTTTCAACACATTTCTGACTTTTGCCAGCGAATAAAAATAGAATCCCAGGGCAATGAGTAGAAGAAAAAAGGCAATAAAAGAGTGGTTGCGGAAACGGGTAAGCGCATTAAAAATATCTGCTTCGCGCGACGAAATAAGAATGGTCCAGTAAGTATTGCCCAGCGGCGTGCGGTAAAAAGTAACGTACTGTTCTTCAATTACGGCTTCTCCGTAGCTGGTGTCTGCACTGTGATAGCTTTTAATAATACCACTGCTGTCGTGGCTTATATTTGACATTAGTTGCTTGGCAGCTTCCTGGTGCTGGTTGTTATCGATAAACGTTCTTCCGGTGTGTTCTTCAATTGAGCAGTAAATCTCCGTTCCGTTTTCGCTAAGCAGCCATGTTTGTCCGGTGCCCCGGGTTTTTATGTTGTCCAGGTACACTTTCCCCAGTTCATTCATTGGGATTAGAATGGCCAGGCTACCATCAAAATTAGATCCCTTAAACACCGGAACATGATAGGCAATGCTCAGGTAGCCCTGCACCGACATAAATACATCGCTGACAACGGGTTGGTGCGTTTTTATTACCTGTTTTACGTGGTCTTGGTACGATATGTCGTTACCGATTACAGATGGATTTACCGGGTAGGTCGCCAGTATTTTTCCCGTGGAATCGATCCGGGTGATAGCAGCTAAAACTTTGCCGTGGGCATCATAATAATTTTGCAGTATTTCTCTGCTGTCGTCTGTTACGTTAATAACATCCTCAAGGCTCGACAGGAATATTAAATCGGCTTCAGAATCCTTAAAAAACGAACTGATTCCCATCGAGGCGGTTTGCGCCAGAATAAGCTGCTCGTTATTAAATTCGCTAATTGTAGTGAGTTTTATATTGCGGTATACCAAAAAGAAAACGATGGAGAACAGCGTTAGCAGAATAGGAATAAACAGGTAACGATGAAGCGATCTTATTTTTGTGATTAGCGAATAATTCATGGTCTCTGTTTCTTTACCCACTGCCAGGCAGTTTTATGGGTAACGGGTTGCTTTTGAAATTATAAAGCTATATAGAATTCTTGTGGTACACAATACCGTGCATATAAAATTTGTTTAATCCCGATTTTGTTGGATAAAAATTAAAATAGTAGGCTTGTACTTCTTAAAATCCTACTTTTTGAAATGTATTTTCTGATTTTGGTTACTTTGAACGGCAACTGCTTAAAATATAGCGACTGAAGTTTTGGTTATTTTGGTGAACTGCTCATTGAAAATACAAGTTCGCCACCATCCATAATTTGTTGATGCGTAATGTAGTTTTCTGAAAGTGTTTTCCCGTTTAATGTAACGGATTGTACATACACATTTTCTACACTGTTGTTATCGGCTTTAATGGTAAATGTTTTTCCGTTTGGAAGATTAATTACAGCCTCATCAAGCGACGGACTGCCCAGGTAATAGACGCCGTTGGCCGGATTAACAGGGTAAAATCCCATGGTGGCAAAAACGTACCATGCCGACATTTGTCCGCAGTCTTCGTTGCCGCAATAGCCATCCGGTTTGTTTGAGTATTGTGTGTCGATAATTTCGCGGATGTATTTTTGTCCTTTTTCAGCTTGGTTGGTAAAGTTGTACAGGAACGGAACATGATGACTGGGTTCGTTGCCGTGTGCATATTGTCCTATCATTCCGGTGCTGAAAATTGGCAATTCATCATCGGCGGCTGGGTAGTAGGTAAACATGCTGTCGAGTAGTTCGGTAAAGCGTTTTTGTCCCATCAGATCGCGAAAACCTTCAATATCGTGCTGAGCTGCAAAAAGGTAATGCCAGGCATTGCTTTCGCAGTATACATTGGTGTATTCCTTTGAAACGAAAGGTTTTAAGAATTTCCTGTCCGTATCTTTTGCACGGAAGAAATTGGTTTTATCGTCGTACAGGTTTTTCCAGTTGTCGGCTCGTTTTGAAAATAGTATGTAATCCTTCTCTTTGCCCAAAGCTTTGGCAAACTGCGCAATGCACCAGTCATCGTAAGCGTACTCCAGTGTTTTAGAAACCGACCAGTTTTCGCCTTCCTTGTTAAACGGAACGTATCCGTATTTTCGGTACAATTCCATTTCTTCCGAGTCATTCATTCCCGATGCGCGGCAAGCTTCATAAGCTTTCTCAGTATCCATTGGAAGACCTTTAAAATACGCATCAACAATCACCGGAACGGCGTGGTAACCGATCATCATATTCGTTTCGTTTCCGGCCATCGACCAAACGGGTAACAATCCGGTTTCGTTATAATGCGCCAGCATCGATTGGATCATATTCTGCGCTTCACCGGGGCAAACAATTGTATAAAGCGGATGCGCTGCACGATAAGTATCCCACAGGGAAAAAGTGTCGTAACGCTTAAAACCCTTCGTTATTTGTGGCTTTTGGTCGGCACCTTTATAGGCACCGTCAACATCGCTCAACAAACCTGGTGTTAAAAACAGGTGATAGAAATTGCTGTAAAACACTTCCTTTTGGTAATCGCTTCCGGCAACTGTAATTGATGAAAGTTGCTTTTCCCATTTTTTGTCGGCATCGGCGCGTACTTTGTCAAAATTCCAATGGTTGAGTTCAGCCTGCATATTTTTGCGTGCTCCCTCAACGGATGAGGATGAAAGTGCAACTTTAACTAAAATCTGTTCACCGGCGGTGGTGCTGAAAGTGGTCTCGAAACGTGCATTCTTTCCGCCAGCTTCCGCTTGATTTTCTAAATCACTTTCAGGAGTTAGTTCAATATTCTCAAATGGTGTCGAGAATTCAGCAACAAAAAATACATGCTGAACATTGGCCCAGCCGGTTGATTTTCGCACTCCTGAAATCGTGTGGTCGTTTTCAACTTTTATTGTTGTTTCAGTTGGAGCATCCCAGTTAAGGGCGTATCCCAAATCGAGGATTATTTTACTTTCTGCGTCCTCCGGAAATGTGTAGCGATGCATTCCAACACGCTCGGTAGTGGTCAATTCAGCTTCAATACCCGAGCTTTCCAACAACACTTTGTAATAACCGGGCGAGGCTTCTTCGTTATTGTGACTGAATTTAGAGTAGGGGCGGTAAGCCTTTTGGTCGGGCCACAGATCATTGGTAAAATGCGAGTTAGTGGGGAACAATAACAGGTCGTACATATCTCCGGCACCGGTACCACTTAAATGCGTATGACTAAAGCCTGCAATGGTGGAGTCGGGCCAAAAATAACCTGCAATGCGATCCCAGCCGCCAATGCCGTTATCGGGACTGAGTTGCACCATGCCAAACGGAACAACAGCTCCGGGGTAAGTATTTCCCGGCCCGTCGGTGCCCACAAAAGTATTCACGTATTGTGTAAGCTTTTCAGCGTTGGCTGTTTCCTTTTTTGTGCAGGCAAACAAAGCTATTGCCAGAAATAGTATCGATAGTTGTTTCATTGTTTCTGTTTTTCTGTCATTTCGACGATCCCGAAGCTTCGGGAGAGGAGAAATCTGTTACCGATTTTCAGTCGTGCCTCCTTCGAAATGACAGGTATATGTTACTGCTTAATTTCCAAAACGCCGCCTTTCACCAAATCTGCGTGGTTGATAAAGAACGATTTTTGTTTCTTACCGTTTAGCGAAATACTTTTTATTTTATCGCCCGAGCCGGATTTTTTTATCACAAGCGCTTCTCCCGGGTAGAAATTCTGATCCAGTTGGATTTTTACTTCATCGAAAACGGGCGTGGCGATGGCATAATTCATATCGCCAGGCAAAACAGGGTAGATTCCCATCATCGAATAAACGATCCAGGTCGACATGGTTCCGGTGTCGTCGTTGCCCGGTAAGCCGTCGGGGGCATTTTTAAAGTAAGTTGTCATTAAACGGTTGAGTTCTTTTTGGGTGCGCCACTCTTCGCCTTTCACATAGTTAAAAAGCCATGGGTAATGAATATCGGGTTCATTGGCCATATCAAAATGACCGTTGTCGAAAATGGCTTGTAATTTTTTTACAAATTCCTTCTTGCCACCATTCAACGCGATCATTCCATCCATATCGTGGTGGGTACAAAAAGTATACTGGTAAGCATTTCCTTCGTGGAAACCCGGACTTGGCTCAAAGTTTTCTCCCTGGCGTGGATTAAAATCAGGCATAAATTCACCATTCTCTAACTTCGGACGGATAATTCCAAACTCCTTATCGTAATAGTTTTTATAGCCTAACGATTGTTTTAAAAAACGTTCGTAATCGTCTTCTTTACCCAGTTCTTTTGCCAGTTGTGCCAGGTTCCAGTCGGCAATGTAATATTCTAGTGCATGCGACACCGAATTATCATATTGTTCCATTAGCGGCACATAACCATACAAGATATAATGGTCTATATCCGGGCGGATTTTGTTCTTAGCGCCGGGAGTAGTTGCCGATTTGTACATGGCTTCGTACGCCTTTTCAATATCAAAATCGAGGATGCCACGAAACCAGGTATCAACAAGGACCGGAATTGCCGGGTCGCCTTCCATAACATGGGTTTCGGTGCTGTTTAGTTCCCAGCGCGGCAGCCAGCCGCTTTCGTCGTACATTTCTATCATCGATTGAACCACATTTAACTGTTGCTGCGGAAATACCAAACTCATAAACGGATGCAGGTTGCGGTAGGTGTCCCACAGCGAAAATGTGGTGTAGCGCTCGCCGTTCGGATGTGTTTTTATCTTGAACGATTCCATGGCCGGATACTGCCCGTTTACATCGCTTAAAATATTCGGGTGAATCTGAATGTGGTACAAACCGGTGTAGAAAACCGTTTTCTGATTATCAGTTCCGCCTTTTACGGTAATGGTAGACAAGGCTTCGTCCCACTTTTCTTCGGCTTGTTTGCGGGTGGCTTCAAAGTCAAAGTCTTTTGATTCGAAATTTAAATTCAATCGGGCATTATCGATGCTTACGTATGAAATACCCACTTCAACCAGAATCTCTTCGTTGGCTTCGGTATTAAACGTAAACCAGCTTCCAATGCTGTCGCCAGCCATTTCTGCCTGGAAGTTTTTGTAGTATTTTATTTTGTCGCTGGTAGCCGACCACGCTGCTTCGGGACCCATTTTTGGCATTTTCTTCCATACACCAAATTTCTCGGCAGGTTTGCTAAAACGCGCCACAAAATATACGGGGCGTTCGGTGCCGTCGTTGTAACAAAAAGTACCGGTCATTCGCCAGCCTTCTATTTCCTGGTTATTTACAATTTTTATGGATGCGCCGCTTTCATTGGTCAATCCGTTTCCAAGGTCTATTAATATATTCGATTGCCCGGCCGGAAAAGTAAAGCGGCTGATTCCTGTCCGTTCCGTTGCCGACACTTCTGTTTTAATATCGTATTTATTCAGGTAGGTGGAATAATATCCTGGGAGAGCCACCTGGTCACTCATTTCCGATCCGTATTCTCGATGATCGCCGTTAACTTTGCCCGTTGTTGGCATCAACAGAATTACGCCCAACTCGGGGCAACCAACACCGCTTAGGTTAACGTGCGAGTAGCCTGTAAAATATTTGTTGTCCCATGAATAGGGAGTCGACCACCAGCCATCATCTTTATCGCGTGCATTTAATGGCGAATTGCCACTTACATTAAACGGCACTACCGAAACCATTCCGCGTGGAACCACAGCTCCCGGATTGGTTGTTCCGTAGTTCGTTGTTCCGATAAAAGGATTTACCCAATCGGCCGGCGTTTGCGCTGAAATGGTGTAGGCGCAAAAGAAAAACGCGAACAATTGGAGGGCTATCTTTTTTAGATTATTCATTTTGGTGTTGTAGTTTTTAAATATTTTACAAAGTGCAAATATAAACATATCTTTATCCTAATATATCGAAAGCGTAAATTATCATGAACAAGTTAATTACATTTTTAATTGCCTGTATAATTTGTGTCTCCTGTGCTGAACAAAAAGAGGCGAAAGACGAAACCACAACATCCGTAAACGTTATGGCCTACTACGTTCCGCGCGAGGGCTACATGCCCGATCAGTTGCCGCTGGAGCAGTTAACACATATCATTTTTAGCTTTAGTAAAGTTATTGATGGTAAGATGCAGTTTCGGAATGAGAATGCCGATGAAATTATGAAACAACTGGTGGCACAAAAGGAGAAGTACCCGCAGTTAAAAGTAATGGTTGCTTGTGGTGGGTGGACTGCCGACGGTTTTTCGGATGCGGTGTTTACTGAAGAAAGCCGGACGAAGTTTATCGCCAGCACAATCGATTTTATTGAGAAGTATCAGTTGGATGGCGTGGATATCGACTGGGAATACCCGGCGATTCCTGCAGGCGGAACAAAGGCACGACTCGAGGACAAAGAAAACTTTACCTTGTTGATGAAAGGTTTGCGTGAGGCGTTGGATCAACTCGATCGTCCGCAAACACTAACTTTTGCTTCGGCTGGGTGGAAACGCTACTATAAAAATGTAGAATTGCTGAAGGTAATGAAATACGTTGACTATATGAACGTAATGACCTACGACCAGGCCGGAGGAGCAACAAAATTTGCTACACATCACACTGCACTGGGGCACCGTTCGTTGGCAGATATTGCAGAAACACCACTTGGTGTGGAAATGACAAAACAAAATGCAGAATTACCCGAAGGTGAAGATTTGTGGGAACCACAGTCGGCTGAAGAAATCATCCGCTTTTGTGTGGAAAAAGGTGTAGATCCAAAACAGATCGTTATTGGCGCTGCATTTTACGGTCGTGGCTGGAAAGGTGTTCCTCCCGGTAACAATGGTTTGTATCAACCCAATACGGGGCCGATTAGCGGGGGAACTTCTTATTCCGTTCTGTTAACTGATTTTACTGAAGCCGATGGCTATGAAAAACATTGGGACCCAGTGGCCAAAGCTCCGTTTTTGTATAATCCTGCCGACAGCATTTTTGTTACTTACGACGATACCGTTTCTGTAAAACTTAAAACTCAATACGCCAAAGAGAATGGTTTAGGCGGAATTATGTTCTGGCAACTGAGCAGCGACAGCAAAGACGACGCAAGTTTGCTTAAAGCTATCTTTACAGAGGCATCAAAAAAGTAGTTACAGGCATGGCACATCGGTTTTGATTGCTAAATTTGTGGCAGTAGCGATTGCCACATGGAGGAGTTTTCTGTACTATATTCTTATTTTGAAAAAATTAGTAAGCGCGAGCTAACTGATGCCGAGAAGGAGGAAATTTTTTCGGTGTTCAGAAAAGAAACGTATAATAAGAAACAACGGATTTTTAATGCCGGCGAAGAAAATACGCGTCATTATTACATCGAAAAAGGATTGCTTCGCATGTATATCATCGACCAGGGAGGGAAAGAATTTAACCTGCTTTTTGGTAAAGAGTGGCAATGGCTGGGCGATTTGGGAACTCCGGCAACCACAGCGTATTATTTAGAGGCAGTGGAGAAAACTACGGTGTTTTCCATTTCAGAAGATACTTTTTCAAAAATAATGGGCAAGTACACCGAACTAGGTGCCAACATCCGGCGCTCATATATCTTTTTGCAAAAACGTTTCGTAGCGATCCTTTCAAAAACTGCTGAAGAGAATTACGAGGAACTTTTAAAGAATGATCCCGACCTTGTTCAACGCCTTCCGCAATACCACATTTCATCTTATCTTGGAGTGACTCCCGTGTTTTTAAGCAAGATTATCGCTAAAAAAGCAAGAAAAAGAGACTAAAAGGTGTTTTTCTTAAACTAGTTTATTTTTTTCGTTTCAAATCCCCTGTATGTTTGCATCAGAAAATTATTAGTAAACATTAAACAAAATTGAAAATGAAAAAATTAGCTACATTATTAGTACTTGCAATAACAATAACAACAGCAAGTTTTGCATCGAACGGAAATGGCGAAAAGGCAACTTACAGCGTTGACACAAAAGCCAGCAAAGTATATTGGACAGGTAAAAAAGTTGCAGGTGAACATACCGGTTACCTTAATCTGGCCGGCGGAGAAGTATTTGTAGAAGGTAAAGAAGTAACAGGTGCTAATCTGAATTTGGATGTAACTTCGATTGAAGTAACTGACCTTGAAGGTGAGTGGAAAGACAAATTAGTAGGTCACCTTAAATCAGATGATTTCTTTTCAGCAGAAAAACACCCGGTAGCCAACTTTAAAATTAAATCATTCGAAAATGATAAAGTTGTTGGAGACCTTACCATCAAAGGAATTACAAACGAAGTATCGTTTCCTGCAGAAGTAAAAATCGATGGAGATGCACTGACTGCATCAGGTACTGCATCTATCGACCGTACAAAATGGGACATTAAATATAATTCGGGAAGCTTCTTTAGTAATCTTGGCGACAAGATGATTAACGATGAATTCGACATCAAATTTGAATTGAAAGCTACTGCTGCTGAGGGAGAGACTTCAAGCAACTAAGAAAATACGCCATACGAAAACAAAAAACGATTAAGGTTCAGAGTGGGGAGAGCAGATTAGGATTAATGATAGGAGAACCTTTGCCGGTGTCTGAAAATGCTCTGAAAGCATGGACGGACACCGGCTTTTTTTTAGGAAGTTAGTTCAAAGAATACAATTTAGTGACCCCTCCTAACCTCCCCAAGAGGGAGGAATTATCCTCTTTGGGGGATTATAGGGGGCCATAAGAAAACGATTTAAACAGAACAACAGAATCACGTTCCTGATATTTATTCCCTGTCAATTTGAATCTAAAAAAAGGAGAGAGTTATGAAAACAATTATTTACAAAGCAGATTCAAGAGGATATGCCAACCACGGTTGGTTAGAAACAAGACACAGTTTTAGTTTTGCGAATTATTTCGATCGCGAGCGAATGAATTTCGGAGTGCTACGTGTGGTAAACGATGATTCTATTGCCGGAGGAAAAGGTTTTGGAATGCACCCGCACGACAACATGGAAATTATTACCATTCCGCTGGAAGGCGATTTGGAACACAAAGATAACATGGGCAACCAGGCTGTTATTCGTGAAGGAGATGTGCAGGTGATGAGTGCAGGAACAGGTGTTTACCATAGCGAGTTTAATCATCATCCGGATAAAACATTAAAACTTTTCCAGATTTGGTTGTTCCCCAACAAAAAGAATGTAAAACCGCGTTACGATCAGATATCGATTCGCGATGTAGAAGAAAAGAATAAGTTATACCAGGTGCTTTCGCCCAATCCCGACGATCAGGGCGTGTGGATTCATCAGGATGCATGGTTTATGCTGGGTAATTACGATGCAGGAAAAACAGACTCGTACACCGTTAAAAACCCGGGAAACGGCATTTATGTTATGGTGGTTGATGGGGAGGTAAACATTGCAGGAAATGAATTGTCGAAACGCGATGCCATTGGAATATGGGATGTTGAATCGATTGATATTACCGCCACATCGGATGCCCGGATTCTATTGATGGATCTGCCCATGCAAATCAAATAAAAATAAAACCAGAGATATAGTATTATGGAAGTTATGACCAAGTATGAGATCCATCCTTTGTTAGAGAAAAGATGGAGTCCACGGGCGTTTTCACCGGAGCCCGTTTCAGAAGAAGAAGTGAATGAAATTTTTACCGCCGCATCATGGGCGCCAAGTGCCATGAATGAGCAGCCCTGGCAATACGTTTACGCGATGCGTGGCACTCCCGGCTTCGATGCCATTTGGGATTGTCTGGCACCGGGAAACCAGCCCTGGACAAAACAGGCGGCGCTTTTATTTGTAGCCATTAAAATAGATACGTTTGCCAATAATGGTAATCCAAATCCATGGGCGATGCACGATGTTGGTATGGCGAATGCGCAGTTGTTGCTTCAGGCCGCCAGCAAAGATATTTACGGTCATATGATGGCCGGTTTCGACGGTGACAAGCTTAAAGAAGTTTTGCAGCTGAGTGACAATGTAACACCAGTTTGTGTTGGTGCACTTGGCTATTTAGGCCACGCTGATTCGCTCGACGAACCTTACAGGTCGAGAGAAAAAGCACCACGAATAAGAAAGTCATTAGATGAATTCGTGAGGAGATTTTAAGAGAGAGGGAGAAGGTAGTTCTTCACGAAAAATCCCGGCTTATTTTAAGCCGGGATTTCTTTTGCTCTTATTTACGAGAGTATTTTACAACGATCTTTATGATCATCAGATTCACTCTTATAATTTCCTGATTTTAATGTTTCGGAACCATACAGTATAACCATGGTCCTGCAAACCGATAAAACCTTCTTTTGAAATTCCTTCCTGGAAACCTTCAAAGTTTTTGAATTTGCTGTTTTCCACCAATTGGTCCCATTCATCGCTCCAGTGGCTGTACGAAACTACTTCGGTTCCGTTCATTGATACAGTAACTTTCCCTTCTTTTACTTTTATTAAACAGGTATTCCATTCGCCTGCAGGATTAACAGTTGAAGGATCGGCGGCAATCATGTCGTACAACGAACCGGCCAGGTGGCTGTCTATTTTATTGTCGGTAGCATCTTTATTGTCGAGCACCTGAATCTCGGGTGCTGCATAATAAATCGGTTTTCCGGGCACTTCTCTTACGTAATAGAAAATTCCGGAGTTGGCCATTTTACTAGCTTTCCAGTCAATCGAGAATTCAAAATCCTTGTACTTCTCTTCCTGGAAAATAATATCGCCATTGGCTCCCTGGCCCGGTTCTTTACCTTCTCCGGTAAAAACTTTTATGGCGTTATCTTCAATCACCCAGTTGGCAGGCATTGCAGTTCCATTGCATTGGCGCCAGCCGTCGAAATTTTTGCCGTTAAACAGAAGAACCCAACCATCTTTTTTCTCTTGCGACGACAGTTTGTTTTCCTTTTTCGAAAACGCAGGATTAGCAATCAACAAAGCTGCCATCACTGCGAAACTGTAAAAAATACTTTTTCTCATGATAAATAATTGAAATTACGGTTTAATTGATTAGCCATAAAGATAGGAAAAACAATTGCTGCCAGCGAAGAAGAACAGGCCTTTCTGTTAATAAATATTTTTATCGCGAATAACCTTCAGAACTCTAGTGTGAAGATTGCTAATTTCCCGAACTAATTTTTGCCCTATTTTCCTTTCTGCCACGTTAAGTTTTTTCGCCGTAGCTACGGCTATGCCTGTAAAACTTGCCTTGCATAAAGAAAAATATCATCAAAAATTTTAATTCGTTTAATTAACACTCTTCACACTAGATGGGAGCGTATCCGAAAATTACGAGTGCCCTTTTACAACGATTTTCATAATCTTCAAATTCAGCCTGAAGAAGTTATAGAGTTGAACCGGAAAGAATATTTACCAGAACCTGGTCTAACGTGTTGGAATTGGCGTATAAAATTAGTTTTTATTAGCTGTGGTTAATCTATTTTGTTTTTCCATGATTTATATTTTTTAGTTACGAGTTGCTAGTCGGAACGTTATTTCTACAATAAAACAGTTTAACAATTTGTCAGTTTTTCAATCTCAAATCAATCCTTCAATCACTCAATTATTCCGGCAATAACCACCAGAACGGATAACCTTTTGCTTTGTGTAGAAACATGTAGTGCAGGAATAGTTTTATCCAGTGACCTGCCGTACCAATTTCGCCAACGAGTGAATGGATATTGCGGCCCCATTCGGGGTATTTTTTTATTCCCAGGTGAATTCCATATCCTTAAATTCTATCTGAGCAGATTCATGGGGGGTTTTGGAAGAGACCGCTAAGCCGACCAATGTATATTTTGGCATTTTTTGCTCGTGCACTGAACAGAGATGCCAATTCGAATTATCGTGGCTAAAGTAGGATTTAAATATGTTACCGCGTCGTTGCAATCTGATCCAGGTATTTAAGGAATTATTAAGGAGAATGCCTTCATTTTTTGCGGGATTTGTTGAGATCGATTGTGGTTGTTTTCTCTTGTTATTACGAAACAATAACCCCAATCTCTCAGAATTAGTATTGTTTGCAAATTTCCCGGTTTTCACATGAAAAAACATGTAATGTGATTTTTTACTCAAATTTGTTCTAACCATAATTCCTGCCATTGCTTGTACCTGTTCAGTCGAAAGGTTTATTGCCTGCACACTCACGTCGAAATCACCGGTCATCTGCATGAATGCAAAATAATATTCATCATTTTTACCTTTACTCTCCACGAAAACTTCCAACCGGTCGTGATCGACAATCTTTCTGGATTTTGTTCCCAGATTAAATTCTTTTAAATTAAGAAACGGTAATATTGCCCCGCTACTATATAGTCGTTTTGATCCTTTTTCTCCAAAGTTATTTAGCAGCTTAGGGACCGCATTTCTTGTAATAATTCTTTTATCGTTAAAAATGGGGTAAAAATTTGTTTTGTCTGTATTTTCAAGTGATGTTTCTGATTCCGGGACCCACCAACACCACAATGTTCCATTCATATTCATTTTTTCAATCGGTGGTATTTTAGTGGAACTGGCAAAAATTATAGGTGTTGCAGATTCATTTGTTTTTTCAGGGTAATTTGTAAATAAATCATCATCGAGTGCTATGTTGTAATTATCGGAACTTATTCTAATCATATCTACATATTTATTTCCTGCAAAACGGTTTAGATCTATATTTTCTTCAAAGCTCTGAATCCAGATCAGGTTGTTTAGTTGGCGATCATTAGTAAAATAGTAGAACATGGTTTGCCAGATTTTATTTAATTGATCCTGGCTCTGTTTGCTCCACCAAAATCTATTACTGTTTGTATCCGAAAAAGGATTCCAAAGTACCGGCACCCTGGCATTTTTAAATTTTTCCAGGTGATCTGCAATTCTATCCAATTCTTCATAGAAGGCTTCATGTTCAGCAGTACCATCCTGAAAACACCGTGCAACATCTATTTCCTGTGTAACAGCAGCGTTATTGTCCTGGAAAGGAGGTATTTGCCAGTTCCAGGTTACCAGAGGGATCCCTCCGTCTGTATATCGCCCGATTGTATTTTTAATCCGGATTTCATTTGCTCTTTCCAACTCAAGATCAATCCCGCAAATTGCCGGCCTTTTTCCTGTTAAAATATATAGGTATTCATTTTCGTTGTCAACATTGGAGTTATACATCTGACCTGTGAGTATCTTTTCACCGGCTATAGACTGAAGATATTGGTACAGCGCTTTAACCTCAGGTGTAGGATTGATGGTACTTAATTGCCTGAATACAGATGAGGTTGAACCAGGCATTTGAGTGTTCCTGCTATCTTGGGCCTTTGTGAATAACGAAAATACTAAAAAGCAGATTCCGAGTAAATGAGGCACGCAGGAGGTCATACTGTTACGATGTATTTGAAAACTTGACATACTCTTATTTTACTTGTTTACAGATATATAATCCAAATTCAATACCAAAACGCAAAGGCTTGTTCCCTTCTGATGAGGACAATGGATTATATGCATAGTTGGTACGAAACTTACTTGTTTGTTGCGAAATTGTATTATCATTATTTATATTCTTACCATTACCGATACTATTTAATCCCTTATATCCGGCAATTCCCAGTTTGAAAATCAGAACACCGGAAATTGGGATGCTTATTCCGGCTCCGGCGCGGATTGAATAGATGCTCTTCTTTAAGATTAATTCCGTATCCAGGGCTCTATCAGGGTAAAAGCCTAATTCCGGTATATTCTCAAGTTTTACACCCCACTGAGGGTAGTATCCTGAAGTGGTGTATGTTCCTGATGTTGTGTTATTTTCATTTAGCAGATACGAATATTCAAAACCAATGTCGACGTAATAGCCTAATTGAGAAATATTAACTGTTCCGTATTCAACGCTTACAGGTAAATTCAAATAGATAGGATTGATGGTATGTTCTCCATTTAGTATGTTGAGACTTTCAATATAGGTATCGTTGTCGATGTCAACTATCGGTTGAGAAACTATTTTTCCGCTACCGGTTAGCGTGGTTTTGTAACTTGAAAGCCCAAGGCCTGCTTTTATTTTTAGCATTGGGGCAATTTCCCTAAAATAGCCGGCGCTAAAAGTATAGGCCAGGTTAGCATCTGATTCCCAAATATCGGATGTTGCACCTTTGGTTTTAATTTGTATTAAACCAGGTGAAAGCTCGGTAAAAAATCCCCATACCGGATCGATTGTATTTCTGATAGCTGGTTGTTTCGTGGAGGTTTCTTCCTTTTGGTCTGTTTTATTTCTAGTCTCTTTATCCAACGCTATAACTTTTGTTGGAAAATTAACTATTGAGACAAAGAGAACGAGGCAAATTATGTATATCGATCTGTTCATATTGTTCGCTCTTTAGTTTTGGGTGATTAAAAGTTTTTTTGCCTGTAATCGTTGTTCATTATTGTATAGAATTACAGAGTAGACGCCTGGTCTCAAATCTTCGGTATCAATACTTTGCGGAATTTGAGTTATGGGTATTTCTATAGTACAAACACCGCTAATCGAAAATACTTTAGCCGTCAGATTTTGTATGTTTTGTATTTGTTTTGTATCAATTGCTATTGTAAAACCGGAACTTGCCGGATTGGGGTAAATGCTGAAGAAGGTCTCAGTTTCAGTGCGACCGGATTTATTGCCAGGATCGATTGCTGCCAAACTTTGATTCTTATTGTATTGATAATTAAATTTTGAAGAGTGGCCATCCGGGAATGTAACCTCTATCGTAAAAATATTACCATTTTGTCTGTCGGATTCAAAAATGTAATAAAATTGATTTGTTGCATTTAATAACTCTTCACCATTCAGAGACCATTGATATTGTAATGAGTCGGTGGCAAAAATCAACACAGCAACGTTATTATGTGGCTTCCCAAAAATAGTTGTATCAATGGAAATCGTATCTGCCATTTGGATTGTGAGCGTAACAGGAGTTCGGCCTGAGCTTATACAGCCGGTAGATGTATTGAGTGCTCCGGCATAATATGTAATGGTACCAATTGTATCCAAAACCGGCGATATAACTTCTTCTCCGCCGCTTTCATTATCAAACCAGACAATAACCGAGTAGGAATCAGAACTTGCCTCTGCTATTAGAGGTGTAATTGAATCAGGATCAGTTACGATACTTGTTTGATTATTTGCAGCCGGCAGAGAAGGAATAGCATGAGGCGATACGGTAACAGTTGATTCCAGACTTTTACAATTGTTGTTTTTTTGCCAAAATGTATATTCACCTTCTGCAGTAACTTTAATACTTGAATTTTGAGTGCTATCAGTTTGGTTGTTGTATTGCCAGATAAACCATGCATTCTCTTCCATGTTTTTCATCGTTATTGTTGATTCACCACAATTATTTATTACCTCAATTTCGGGTAACAGGGTTCCGGTTTGAGGTGTGGCAATTTCCGATGCAGCATCGCTCATACATCCGTTCACAGTTTGGGTAACAGAATAGGTTCCGGCAGTGGTAACCGTAATACTTTCTGTTGTTTCTCCGGTGCTCCATAATAATGTACCGATGTAGTTTGATGCTGTAAGTACCGATTCACCGCAATTATCCTGAACTGAGACAGCGGGTGCCGGAGGCGGGTTCGGGTCAGCAAGGCTTGCATTTACATCACTGGCAGAAGTACAATCGTTTATTGTTATTGTAAGATTGTTATATGCTCCGGCTGCAGTGGAAACAGTTGCTGTATTCGCCGAAACTAATACCTCAGAGAAGACTCCCGCGTCGTAAGTTATTGAATACGTTCCATCAGGTACTCCTGTAAAAGTAAAATCGAGCGAACCTGTTTCGCCGCAGACAACCGGGTCGGTTTCGGTTACTGCTAACGTAGGTACTGTTTTTGGGGCAGCGGTAGTTGAAGCCGCGTCACTAATGCATCCATTCAGCATCTGGGTTACAGTATAGGTCCCCGGTTCGGTAACGATAATGCTTTCAGTTGTTTCTCCGGTACTCCAAAGCAGTGTACCGGTATAGTTTGAAGCAGTAATAACACTCTCCCCGCAGTTGTCCTGTACCGCAACCGTTGGAGCTGGTGGAGGGGTAGGATCGTTAAGACTAGCATTAATCCCCGGATCAGAGGTACAGCCATCTACCGTAATCAGTAAGTTGTTATATGTTCCTGCTGTAGCGGTTACCGAAGCAGTTCCCGAGGAAACAGTAACATTGTCGAAAGAACCACCATCATAGCTTATTGTGTAGGTACCATCTGGTACATCGGTAAAAGTAAAATTCAGCGATCCGTTGCCTCCGCATTCAGAAGGATAATTTTCAACGACACTAAGTATCGGAATCGACTTTGGTTGTGCAATTCCTGAAGCCACCTCGCTCATACAACCGTTTACCGTTTGTGTAATTGAATAAGTTCCGGCAGTGGTAACCGTAATACTTTCTGTTGTTTCTCCAGTGCTCCATAATAATGTACCGGTGTAGTTTGATGCTGTAAGTACCGATTCACCGCAATTATCCTGAACTGAAACAGCGGGTGCCGGAGGCGGGTTCGGGTCAGCAAGACTTGCATTTACATCACTGGCAGAAGTACAATCGTTTATTGTTATTGTAAGATTGTTATATGCTCCGGCTGCAGTGGAAACAGTTGCTGTATTCGCCGAAACTAATACCTCAGAGAAGACTCCCGCGTCGTAAGTTATTGAATACGTTCCATCAGGTACTCCTGTAAAAGTAAAATCGAGCGAACCTGTTTCGCCGCAGACTACCGGGTCGGTTTCGGTTACTGCTAACGTAGGTATTGTTTTTGGGGCAGCGATAGTCGAAGCCGCGTCACTAATGCATCCATTCAGCATCTGGGTTACAGTATAAGTCCCCGGTTCGGTAATGACAATGCTTTCAGTTGTTTCTCCGGTACTCCAAAGCAGTGTGCCGGTATAGTTTGAAGCAGTAATAACACTCTCCCCGCAGTTGTTCTGTACCGCAACCGTTGGAGCCGTTGGAGGAGTAGGATCGGTAAGGCTTGCATTAATTCCCGGATCAGAGGTACAGCCATCTACCGTAATCAGTAAGTTGTTATATGTTCCTGCTGTAGCGGTTACCGAAGCAGTTCCCGAGGAAACAGTAACATTGTCGAAAGAACCACCATCATAGGTTATTGTGTAGGTACCATCTGGCACATCGGTAAAAGTAAAATTCAGCGATCCGTTGCCTCCGCATTCAGAAGGATAATTTTCAACGACACTAAGTATCGGAATCGACTTTGGTTGTGCAATTTCCGATGCAGCATCGCTCATACAACCGTTTACCGTTTGTGTAATTGAATAAGTTCCGGAAGTGGTAACCGTAATACTTTCTGTTGTTTCTCCGGTGCTCCATAATAATGTGCCGGTATAGTTTGATGCTGTAAGTACCGATTCACCGCAATTATCCTGAACTGAAACAGCGGGTGCCGGAGGCGGATTCGGGTCAGCAAGGCTTGCATTTACATCACTGGCAGAAGCACAATCGTTTATCGTTATTGTAAGATTGTTATATGCTCCGGCTGCTGCGGAAACAGTAGCTGTATTTCCCGAAACTAATACCCCGGAGAAGACTCCTGCATCGTAAGTTATTGTATACGTTCCATCAGGTACACTTGTAAAAGTAAAATCGAGCGAACCTGTTTCGCCGCAGACTACCGGGTCGGTTTCGGTTACTGCTAACGTAGGTACTGTTTTTGGGGCAGCGATAGTTGAAGCCGCGTCACTAATGCATCCATTCAGCATCTGGGTTACAGTATAAGTCCCCGGTTCGGTTACGACAATGCTTTCAGTTGTTTCTCCGGTACTCCAAAGCAGTGTGCCGGTATAGTTTGAAGCAGTAATAACACTCTCCCCGCAGTTGTTCTGTATCGCAACCGTTGGAGCCGTTGGTGGAGTAGGATCGGTAAGGCTTGCATTTTGTCCCGTAGCAGAAGTACAGCCATCTACGGTAATCTGCAAGTTATTATATGTTCCAGCGGCAGCGGTTACCGAAGCAGTTCCCGAGGAAACAGTAACATTGTCGAAAGAACCACCATCATAGCTTATTGTGTAGTCCCCATCGGTTACATCGGTAAAAGTAAAGTTGAGCGAACCGTTTCCCCCGCAAGTGCTTGGGTCAGTTTTGGTAACGGAAAGTGTAGGAGTAGTTTTCGGTGCTGCCGTTTTTGTAGTTGCATCACTGGTGCAGTTATTCAGCGTTTGTGTGAGCCAGTAATCGCCGGCAGCATCAACTGAAATAGAAGTAGTAGACTCACCGGTGCTCCATTGCAAAGTGGCACTGGGGTCGTATGAAGTTGCGGTTAATGTGGATGTTCCGTCACAATTGTTGGTAACCGAGAAATCAGGTGTACCGGGAGGATTTGGATCAGAAAGAGTTGCATTTTGTCCCGTAGCAGAAGTACAGCCATCTACGGTAATCTGCAAGTTATTATATGTTCCTGCGGCAGCGGTTACCGAAGCAGTTCCCGAGGAAACAGTAACATTGTCGAAAGAACCACCATCATAGCTTATTGTGTAGTCCCCATCGGTTACATCGGTAAAAGTAAAGTTGAGTGAACCGTTTCCCCCGCAAGTGCTTGGGTCAGTTTTGGTAACGGAAAGTGTAGGAGTAGTTTTCGGTGCTGCCGTTTTTGTAGTTGCATCACTGGTGCAGTTATTCAGCGTTTGTGTGAGCCAGTAATCGCCGGCAGCATCAACTGAAATAGAAGTAGTAGACTCACCGGTGCTCCATTGCAAAGTGGCACTGGGGTCGTATGAAGTTGCGGTTAATGTGGATGTTCCGTCACAATTGTTGGTAACCGAGAAATCAGGTGTACCGGGAGGATTTGGATCAGAAAGAGTTGCATTTTGTCCCGTAGCAGAAGTACAGCCATCTACGGTAATCTGCAAGTTATTATATGTTCCAGCGGCAGCGGTTACCGAAGCAGTTCCCGAGGAAACAGTAACATTGTCGAAAGAACCACCATCATAGCTTATTGTGTAGTCCCCATCGGTTACATCGGTAAAAGTAAAGTTGAGCGAACCGTTTCCCCCGCAAGTGCTTGGGTCAGTTTTGGTAACGGAAAGTGTAGGAGTAGTTTTCGGTGCTGCCGTTTTTGTAGTTGCATCACTGGTGCAGTTATTCAGCGTTTGTGTGAGCCAGTAATCGCCGGCAGCATCAACTGAAATAGAAGTAGTAGACTCACCGGTGCTCCATTGCAAAGTGGCACTGGGGTCGTATGAAGTTGCGGTTAATGTGGATGTTCCGTCACAATTGTTGGTAACCGAGAAATCAGGTGTACCGGGAGGATTTGGATCAGAAAGAGTTGCATTTTGTCCCGTAGCAGAAGTACAGCCATCTACGGTAATCTGCAAGTTATTATATGTTCCAGCGGCAGCGGTTACCGAAGCAGTTCCCGAGGAAACAGTAACATTGTCGAAAGAACCACCATCATAGCTTATTGTGTAGTCCCCATCGGTTACATCGGTAAAAGTAAAGTTGAGCGAACCGTTTCCCCCGCAAGTGCTTGGGTCAGTTTTGGTAACGGAAAGTGTAGGAGTAGTTTTCGGTGCTGCCGTTTTTGTAGTTGCATCACTGGTGCAGTTATTCAGCGTTTGTGTGAGCCAGTAATCGCCGGCAGCATCAACTGAAATAGAAGTAGTAGACTCACCGGTGCTCCATTGCAAAGTGGCACTGGGGTCGTATGAAGTTGCGGTTAATGTGGATGTTCCGTCACAATTGTTGGTAACCGAGAAATCAGGTGTACCGGGAGGATTTGGATCAGAAAGAGTTGCATTTTGTCCCGTAGCAGAAGTACAGCCATCTACGGTAATCTGCAAGTTATTATATGTTCCTGCGGCAGCGGTTACCGAAGCAGTTCCCGAGGAAACAGTAACATTGTCGAAAGAACCACCATCATAGCTTATTGTGTAGTCCCCATCGGTTACATCGGTAAAAGTAAAGTTGAGTGAACCGTTTCCCCCGCAAGTGCTTGGGTCAGTTTTGGTAACGGAAAGTGTAGGAGTAGTTTTCGGTGCTGCCGTTTTTGTAGTTGCATCACTGGTGCAGTTATTCAGCGTTTGTGTGAGCCAGTAATCGCCGGCAGCATCAACTGAAATAGAAGTAGTAGACTCACCGGTGCTCCATTGCAAAGTGGCACTGGGGTCGTATGAAGTTGCGGTTAATGTGGATGTTCCGTCACAATTGTTGGTAACCGAGAAATCAGGTGTACCGGGAGGATTTGGATCAGAAAGAGTTGCATTTTGTCCCGTAGCAGAAGTACAGCCATCTACGGTAATCTGCAAGTTATTATATGTTCCAGCGGCAGCGGTTACCGAAGCAGTTCCCGAGGAAACAGTAACATTGTCGAAAGAACCACCATCATAGCTTATTGTGTAGTCCCCATCGGTTACATCGGTAAAAGTAAAGTTGAGCGAACCGTTTCCCCCGCAAGTGCTTGGGTCAGTTTTGGTAACGGAAAGTGTAGGAGTAGTTTTCGGTGCTGCCGTTTTTGTAGTTGCATCACTGGTGCAGTTATTCAGCGTTTGTGTGAGCCAGTAATCGCCGGCAGCATCAACTGAAATAGAAGTAGTAGACTCACCGGTGCTCCATTGCAAAGTGGCACTGGGGTCGTATGAAGTTGCGGTTAATGTGGATGTTCCGTCACAATTGTTGGTAACCGAGAAATCAGGTGTACCGGGAGGATTTGGATCAGAAAGAGTTGCATTTTGTCCCGTAGCAGAAGTACAGCCATCTACGGTAATCTGCAAGTTATTATATGTTCCTGCGGCAGCGGTTACCGAAGCAGTTCCCGAGGAAACAGTAACATTGTCGAAAGAACCACCATCATAGCTTATTGTGTAGTCCCCATCGGTTACATCGGTAAAAGTAAAGTTGAGTGAACCGTTTCCCCCGCAAGTGCTTGGGTCAGTTTTGGTAACGGAAAGTGTAGGAGTAGTTTTCGGTGCTGCCGTTTTTGTAGTTGCATCACTGGTGCAGTTATTCAGCGTTTGTGTGAGCCAGTAATCGCCGGCAGCATCAACTGAAATAGAAGTAGTAGACTCACCGGTGCTCCATTGCAAAGTGGCACTGGGGTCGTATGAAGTTGCGGTTAATGTGGATGTTCCGTCACAATTGTTGGTAACCGAGAAATCAGGTGTACCGGGAGGATTTGGATCAGAAAGAGTTGCATTTTGTCCCGTAGCAGAAGTACAGCCATCTACGGTAATCTGCAAGTTATTATATGTTCCAGCGGCAGCGGTTACCGAAGCAGTTCCCGAGGAAACAGTAACATTGTCGAAAGAACCACCATCATAGCTTATTGTGTAGTCCCCATCGGTTACATCGGTAAAAGTAAAGTTGAGCGAACCGTTTCCCCCGCAAGTGCTTGGGTCAGTTTTGGTAACGGAAAGTGTAGGAGTAGTTTTCGGTGCTGCCGTTTTTGTAGTTGCATCACTGGTGCAGTTATTCAGCGTTTGTGTGAGCCAGTAATCGCCGGCAGCATCAACTGAAATAGAAGTAGTAGACTCACCGGTGCTCCATTGCAAAGTGGCACTGGGGTCGTATGAAGTTGCGGTTAATGTGGATGTTCCGTCACAATTGTTGGTAACCGAGAAATCAGGTGTACCGGGAGGATTTGGATCAGAAAGAGTTGCATTTTGTCCCGTAGCAGAAGTACAGCCATCTACGGTAATCTGCAAGTTATTATATGTTCCTGCGGCAGCGGTTACCGAAGCAGTTCCCGAGGAAACAGTAACATTGTCGAAAGAACCACCATCATAGCTTATTGTGTAGTCCCCATCGGTTACATCGGTAAAAGTAAAGTTGAGTGAACCGTTTCCCCCGCAAGTGCTTGGGTCAGTTTTGGTAACGGAAAGTGTAGGAGTAGTTTTCGGTGCTGCCGTTTTTGTAGTTGCATCACTGGTGCAGTTATTCAGCGTTTGTGTGAGCCAGTAATCGCCGGCAGCATCAACTGAAATAGAAGTAGTAGACTCACCGGTGCTCCATTGCAAAGTGGCACTGGGGTCGTATGAAGTTGCGGTTAATGTGGATGTTCCGTCACAATTGTTGGTAACCGAGAAATCAGGTGTACCGGGAGGATTTGGATCAGAAAGAGTTGCATTTTGTCCCGTAGCAGAAGTACAGCCATCTACGGTAATCTGCAAGTTATTATATGTTCCAGCGGCAGCGGTTACCGAAGCAGTTCCCGAGGAAACAGTAACATTGTCGAAAGAACCACCATCATAGCTTATTGTGTAGTCCCCATCGGTTACATTGGTAAAAGTAAAGTTGAGCGAACCGTTTCCTCCGCAGGTAGCCGGATCTGTTTCTGATACGGAAAGGGTAGGACATTCTGCAGGTAAAAGTGCCTCGGAAGGATTTAGAGATTTATTGGTCCCCAAATACGAATTATTACCCGTTGGGTTTATATTTTCAGAAAAACTTGTGTGGGCAATAATAAGAAAAATTATTACCAGATGCGTTGCCATTATTTTCATATCAAACCGCTTAGTCAACTTAAAAGTTGGTTGTTAGCAAATGGATCGCTCTGGAAGCAAAAGAATATTGGGTAGGAATTCTTTACTGCTTTTTAGCAAGATTCAGAAACCTGAATATCTTGTTTTATCACTTTTCGTTTTTCAATTTACAAAAATGACACGATAATTACCAAAAAATATATTTAAACTACTTAACCGTAAATTATAAAAGTGTTTTAAAAGGTGGTGTAATAGCAGTATTGGGGCACTTGGTTATTTTGGCAATGCTGATTTGCTAGAAGAACCTTTCTGTTCGAGAGAAAAAGCACCGCGTATCAGAAAAGGTTTAGAGGAATTCGTGAGGAGGTTCTAAAAGGGGGAGAAGGTAGATCTTCACGAAAAATCCCGACTTATTTCAAGTCGGGATTTATTTTGCTCTTTTTTATGAGTGTCCTTTTACAACTATATTCATGATCTTCAAATTCAGCCTGAAAAAGTTATAGAGCTGAACCGGAAAGAATGTCCGCCAGAATCTGGTCCAACGGGTTGGAATTGGCGGATAAAATTCGTCTTTATAAGCTGTGGTTATTCTATTTTGTTTTTCCATTTTTTTTAGTTTTTAGTTTTTAGTTACAAGTTACAAGTTACAAGCGGCAAGCGGCAAGTGAGCTGTGAGTTGCTAGTCAGAATCTTATTTCTACAATTTGTCAGTTTTTCAATCTCAAATCAATCCTTTAGTCCTTCAATCCCTCAATTATTCCGGCAACAACCACCAGAATGGATAACCTTTGGCTTTGTGCAGAAACATGTAGTGCAGGAAGAGTTTTATCCAGTGGCCGGCTGTACCGATCTCGCCAACCGTTGAATTGATGTTGCGGCCCCATTCCGGGTATTTCTCCCAGTCGGGAACCACCGGCGATACCGTCATGGTAGCACCCAGACCTTTGGTTGAACTGTAACCGGCCGAAACAATACAGGCAGCTCCCATACGTCCCATATTGGCCGTGTGTTTGTGCTCGAACGTTCCTTTTTTAATTCCTTCGGCAATATTCTCTGCAACGATCTTTCCGATAACACCTGATGGCATTCCGGTACGCGGCGGGGCCGGGAAAATAGCACGACCGCCCGGGCTCTTCATCGGTTTTGAAATGGAGTGAGGTGGTGCAAAAGCAATACCTGTGGCATACATATTTGCGTAGGCCGGACTCTGATAAGTTTGCGGCCAGTCGTTAATGCTCCATTCCTCAAAAGGTTTTGGCGTATAATCGGCATCCACTTTCATAAATCCGTTGGGAGCAAAAACTTTTGCGGTAATGTCATCGCCCTGTTTGTCGAAGGCTTTAAAAGGCTGGCCCGAGAAACCGGGGATCAACATGGCAAAGTCGAACTCAATGCTTTTTTCCTCGCCGTCGAGGGTTTCGTAATACGCTTTCCCCGGATCGACTTTATAAACACCGGCGCGTTTTATCCAGTTAATATTGTTCTCGGCAAATACCGATTCGGTGAAAACTTTGGTAGACGTAACATAACCACCACGTTTTACAAAAGCACCTCCCATACCAAAATCGCCCACCTCGTATTCGTTCGATATCCAGGTGATTTCGGCCAGGTGTAACAATTTGCGACGTTTCAGTTCGAAAGCAATATTAAGCGCATATTCAAAAGCTGCTCCCTGGCAGGTTGCCATGGCATGACCTGTACCGATGAGGAAACGCTGTTTTTCGCCTTTCTTCATTTTTTCGATGCTTTTCTCCAGCTCCTCCCAGGCGTGGGCAGCATGATCGTACGAACATACCGAAACCGTATTCTTCCCCGGACCGAGTCCTTCCGTTCCTCCAAAGTTGAGTTTTGGCCCGGTGGCGTTTACCAGGTAATCGTACTCCACTTTTCCTGTTTCGCCTCGTTTGTTTTCCGAGGTGTATTCAATGTCGACAAAAGCGGTGTTCGATGCGGAATCGCCTTCAGGATGAATGGTTGTTGCTTTGGCCTGATGGAATTCGATGCCCCAGCGTTTGTATACCTTTTGTAATTTGAAACGCACCTGTTCGATGTTCATGCGACCAACGCCTACCCAGATATTGGAGGGTATCCATTGGTAATACTGGCTTGGAGATACAACTATAACGTCGTGTTTTTTGCCTAATTTTTTCTTGAGAAAAGCTGCAGCGGTATGTCCGGAGATTCCGGCACCGAGAACGACTACCTTCATAAGATCAGATTTTGAGTTTTGTTATTTAAACAAAAGTTCATCCATGAAAGTTTCAGTGTTGAGGGATGTAAAATGATGTTATTGAGCAGTTTGTGTGATATAAGTTACATGGTATTGTTACGTAGGAGGTAAACATTTAGCCTCTTTCAGCTTGCAAATCACGTGGTGTTTGTTTTCCCTGCAAATGCACAAAAGCCCCGAATCTTTAATCTTTTCAATGGTAAGTTCGCGTGGCTGATGCCCGTCTTCAATAACGATTATTCCGTGAAACAGGACGATGCGTGCCAGTTCGCGGATCAGCTCTGTGGGTTGTTCGATCATATGAAACATATCGAGGGCGTAAACTACATCGGCAATGCGGTTGGGCAGGGCGCTTGAATAACCATCGGCCTGAATAGCTTCCACATTGGTTAGTCCGTGTTTTTCGATTTTACGATTTACATTGCTAATAGCCAGCGGGTGAATATCAATTGCAAAGACTTTTCCCTTGGGGCCAACTTTCTCCGAGGCATCTTTTATATAGCGTGCCGGCCCGCAGCCGTAATCAACCACAATTTGCCCCTCTTTTATCGATAGTCGACTGAAGTTTCGCTCCGATTGCCCGACAAATACATCGCTGATCTTCATGGCAAAACTCATCATTTTGAAAAACAGGTTGGGAATATTTTCGCGGCCGTAGCCGGTAATTCTGTTAAGGTGTGTTGTGTGTGTAGCTTTCATTATTTCTATTGTTTTTTGTTTTTGACTGAATCAAAGGTAGGGATGTAGGCTGTGCCGCGAATTATTTTTTGGTTGAATGGAGGAGATTTATCGGTGAATGAGTTGTGAGGGGCTGTTTTGTTTCGGATTAATCAGAATAGTGTGGTTAAGGGCTAAAGTCTGGTGTTAGTTAACCCCGCCTTTTAAGGCGGGATAATGAGCGCAGCGAATAATGCGGTGCAACCGGGAAGTTGTTCGGATATAGTTGGTAGCTTGCACCGCAATTGAGTTGAGATTGCCTGCCTGTCTGCCGGCAGGCTTCATTCCTCTCTCGCAGTTGCAATTTTTACCACCCCATCCGTCAGCAGACGGATACACCCCTCATGCGAGGAGGGGAAATTGCGCTTGTGGTCGATTGGTTTTGTCCATGAGATATTATTTGTTGCACGAACGTTTCTCCTTCTAAAAGGAGGAGTACACCCCGATGGATCGGGGTGGGAGGTGGTGTAAGGCAGCGGACAATGAACGAACTCATTCCGGTACGATTCACTACTGTCCACTGCCTGATATTAATAATAAACGTGTCATTGCGATTCCGATGAGTAAAAGAATCGGGAGAAGCAATCTGATCCTCCAGATTTTGGTTTGTCTTGCATTTTAAACATAAGATGTTTACATTTAAACCACTAAAAATTAAAACCGTTGAATTCGCGCCCTGAAATACTTGAAACAAACAACACATTTTAAAACTCAAAGAATTAAAAATGAACTATCTAAATAAAAGTGCAATCATTCTAACCTTACTTCTATTTTCAACACTCACTTTATTTTCTCAGGAAATAACTGAAGAAAATTACCTTAAAGCCGACAAAGAAATTTGGGATGAATACGAGCTGAAAATGGATAATCTGTCCAAAATATTTGAATTGCATCCGGATAAAAAAGATAGCCTGTTAGCCGTTGCAAATGAGTTAGAAGCTAATACAGATAAAAAAAACCGGGAAGCGGCAATCAAATATGCTGCTGTTCCAAGCGGGCTTAAACGTTTATACATGCTAAGGTTAAATATTCCAAAAGATACTTTGCGTTATGTATTTAACAGCTTACCTGAAGAGATGCAAAAATCTGAGTATGGTAAAAGTATTCTCAGTCATATTAAAAGCAATCAGATTGAAGAAGGGGATAAGTATTATAATTTTAAGGCAACAGATTCTGATGGCAACGAATTTACATTGGCTAATTTAAAAGGAAAGAATGTTTTATTGTTATATGGTGGATTAAGCTGTGTGCAGGAAGAAGGTCGCGATTTTTTGAATACCTATAGTTCAACAGTAGATAAGCAAAAATTTAGTGTTGTTGTTTTTTATTCGTGTGCCAATTTAGAAGAATTGAGACAATTAGGTTCTGAATATGACTTAGATTTTATTTTCATATCGGATTTCTTAGGCGATCACAGTCCATTTAAAATTCGGTATGGGGCACAAGCTACTCCAACCTGCTTTTTTATCGATGAAGAAGGAACAGTTATTATTAAATCGACCGGATTACCTGAAATAGAATTGAATAAACTGAAAAGTAAATTAATATAAAAAATTAGAAACCGGCTTCTGCTTAACTGGCAGATCCGAATAATCAGAACCGCAACAACCACTTGCAAGTTGCCATAAAACCAATACATAAAACTCAAAACACCGCACAATGAAAAGATTTACATGGATCATTATTTCTCTACTGGCACTCAGTAGTTGCAACAAATCAGATTGGCATGATAACTACGAACAGTTAAAGTTGCAGTATAATGGAAAATATGAACTGCTGTCTTCTTATTCCGACGATGCTGTCGACCTGAATATGGATGGAATTTATTCCACCGATCTGCCCAATGAAAACCCCGAAATACAAAAAGCCGGTTTAGAGATAAAAATTATCGCAAAAGATAGAATAGCAGAACCCGGTAAACACATATTTAATGAAAAATGGCCGGTTGCGCACGTATCGTACCGAGGTGAAGAAGTAAGCGATACAGCCCGTTATCATGATACTTATTTTATAATGTATGCTATGAAACTTATTGGGGGGAGCTGTCAGTTTGAAGATAATAACTCCACTATCATATTGGGAGAACCATACATCAATGAGTCAAGTGCTTTAATTAGCTTCGAATCAATCGATGTGGATGAAAATGATACCATTACGCTTGTTACCCTGCGGAAGCTTTACACTATTGATGGGTGGGTAGTTACCCGGATCACTTCTAAATATAAACGATATACAGACCATACTTAAAATGCTTTTATAGCTACAAGTTATATTTTTTAAAATACTTCTGTTAAAATATATCATTTATGCATGCAATTTGTGTTAAGAAACTTGTGCTGACCGGACTTATAGTACTATTGGGGGGACAGGTATATTCTCAAAACTTTCAATCAGATAATACTAACCGGGGCAGGAGGCATAGAGGATTTTATTTATCATGGGCCGGAGGAGTGTACAGTGGCAACGTTGATATGTCGGACAATTATGGCAATACTAAAGTTAAAGGAATTGGTGGTGTTATGGATCTTAAAATTGGAGGAACGCTGACCGAGAACCTTATTCTTCATGTTACATGGTTAAATCATGGGCTTTTAGAGCCAAAAGTTTATGACGAAAGTTTTGGGAATAGCAGTGTAATAGCAGAGAATACGGAATTATCTGAAATTATGATAGGAGGAGGTTTGACATACTATACTCCAATTAATATTTTTCTGTCATCATCGTTGGGATATGGTGGATTCTCGGTTTCTGAAGAGGGTGATAATGACAGTGCATCAAGTGAAGGAGGATTGTGTTTTCAGTTAAAAGCAGGAAAAGAATGGTGGATAGCCCGTAGATGGGGAATAGGTCTTGCAGCCTACTATCATAAAACAAAAGTGCATAGTAATCCAAATGTTGAAATAGACGAAAAGCTTAATAGCAACAACTTTGGTATTGTTTTTAATGCAACTCTAAATGGGAAATAGTAGTAGAACTCAGGTTAGTAGAAAGTAAGTAGTTAATCCCGGAGAGGTGAAATCTCAAGCCCCCGACGTTCCCGATGGTCTACCCCAGGTAATTGCTCATTTACCCAAGGAAACCATAGATATTCCCTAAGGGATAACTCTGATTACTTAGGAAATATCTATTATCCCCAAGGGAATAATCGTTTTACCGCAGGTAATTGTTCTTCTACCCAAGGGAATCATAGAGATTCCCTAAAGGATAGCTCTGATTACTTAGGGAATATCTATCATCCCCAAGGGAATTATCCTTATTACCTTGGTAATTATCGTTCTATCCAAGGGGATTTGCACCGACAGGGGCTGAATTCCTTTGTTGACGGGGGATTGGCAAGATTGCTTCTCTCGTTCCTCGCTCGCAATGACGAGGTGAAGAAGTAGAATAGGGCAGCGGACAATGAGCTAATTCATCCCGGCACGATTCATTACTGTCCGCTGCCTTACACTAATAATAAATGTGTCATTGCGATACCGATTAGTGAAACGAATCGGGAGAAGCAATCTCCTTTTAAAAACGGAGGACGAGCAAGCCACCTAATCCGCCGGATTTTGTTTGGTTTTGCTTTTTAAACATAAGATAAGTACATTTAAGCCACCAAATAGTTAAACCATTGAGATCGTGCCCTGAGTTAACAAGAACAACCTCCTCATGTTATTTTCCCCATCCATATTTATGACTAGATTTTTATGAACAAGCAATGTTGTTAACAACAAAATTTAATAAAACTTGTGGCTTTTAATATGCTTTTGGTTAAATCAAATTATTTTTGCATAGTGAAGCTTTCTTTTTTTAAATTCGTATAAAAAATTGAAATGATTATTTGTAACAAAAAATTTCAAGATATTAATAATATATGCAATAAGCCATTATTTGAGAGTGAACATTTTAAAGTAATTCCAAGTATCGGTTCTATTGTTGAGGGATGGCTTTTGATGATTCCTAAGACTCATTTTATCTCATTTGCATATATGAGTCAAGAACTCTTGATTGAGGCACAGGAGGTTAGTGTTCAAATAATAAATATTATAAAGAAGGAATATAATAGTGATGTTGTAGTATTTGAAAATGGGGCAGGTGAACTTAATACTAAAATTGGATGTGGTGTCGACTATGCTCATATCCATTTTGTACCCATTAAAATTAATGCAAAGCATATCATAGATTCTTTTTACAAAAGAGAACTGCTTTGGAAGAAAATATTTTCGTTAAAAGAGTTATCTACCTATAAAACCAATTATTATCTTATTAATGATTCCAGTAATTATTTTGTAGGAATACCACCTTTTGCAGAGAGCCAATTAATAAGAAAAGGCATAGCAGAATCAGTAGGTATGCCACATAAGTTTGACTGGAAAAAATATCCTTTTGAGGAAAATGTAGTTAAAACCATAAACAGATTTAAACACCAAACTATAGAAATAAATGAACAGCTCTTCGTCCAAACCTAACGAAAGTTTCCTATCAGATTTGACAGACAGTAGAAAGAAAGGAGAATGGAAAAGTAGATACGAAAAGGAGGCATTAGTAGAGATAGAAAAAGAAAAGAGATATCTAATAATTCTTCTAGCGACATCATTTCTTCTTACTATTTTATGGGGGCTTTACTTTAATAATTGTTTTTTTTCTTCACCCTGTAATATCAAAAATCTGGAACCCTATGGTTACAGTATTTTTGGTGGACTAATGGGGGGGACAATTTTCTCTATGAAATGGCTAGTACATGGTGTTGCAAAATGTACATGGAATATTGATAGACATTTATGGAGAACTCTAACGCCATATTTATCTGCAACGGTTGCTCTATTAATAGTTGTTTTGCTGAATGTTGATATTTTTAATTCTGAGGTTGGGCATAGTTATACACCATGTAAATCATTTGGCATTGGATTTTTAGCGGGATATTTTTCAGATAATGCAATTGGTAAATTGACAGAAATTGCTCAGGTTATATTTGGTGGTAGTTCATCAAAAAGGAATTAATGGACTACAATAAATACATAACGTTTGAAACTGAGCAAAGAAATGAATCTGAAGTTGGCAATAAATCAATTGGATTTTATGGAATAAAGCGTGAATTATTGCCTAAATATGTAATACTAAATTCTGCGTTATTCGAATTATGGAAAAAAAAATCAAAAGATGCAATTGAAATTCTTGATGATGTCGTTCTTCAAATAAATCATTATTTAGCTAACAAAAATGTTATTTTACGCTCATCTGCCTCAAACGAAGATTTTGAACAAAGAGGTTATTATGAGAGTAGCCGGGGTAATATAGAACCACATGAAATAAAAGAAGAAATATTAAAATTGTGGACACAAAATTATCCCCTATTAAAAGAAAATTCTGAAAATCACTTTTCTGTAATCATCCAAATATATATTGTCCCCAAGTTATTAGGTCATCTTTCAAATGAAAGACGATTATCCAAATCTAAAAATAAATGGTATTATGAAATCCTGAATAACGAGACTACAGTTAAGGAAAGTAATCATTTTACAGTAAAAGGAACTGATTATCAGGATTTAAAGTATAGTTGTAGAAATAAGCTTGAATTAATTAATGTCTTAAAGGGAATAGCCTCTTTAGAACAGAATGAGCGAATTCATTATGAATGGGTATGGGATGGTTTGCGAATATGGGTAGTTCAAAAAGATATAGAAAACACGGTAGATAATGATGAAGAACCTGGTTCAATTTGGAAAATTAAGGGAAAACTAACAAAAAGAGGAAATAGAAAACTCAACATATTAAAGACTATTTATGAATCAACAAAAAGTTGGAAGAAAGTCGATTGTGTAAAGACTTTTAACCAAATAGATTTACCGACTGGTGAAGTCTACATTATTGAAAATAAAGACAATTTAGAAAAAATATTAAACAAAAATTTTTGTCAAAACCTTATTGACGATTTAGAATGGTTATTGTCTTCTCCAATAGTTATTAGAATTGATTTAATAAATAACTTAAAACACACGTTTTTACTTCCTAGAACGGAAACATTATTTAAAGTCGACGATGTAAAGAAGTTTCTTCATGAAAATACAGCCAATCTTGAAAAACAAGGTGTTGATTTAGATAACATATGTTTCTTACTCCATCGCTTTATTATTTCGAAATCTTGTGCTTTGGCATATTCAAAACCCAAATTGCCTAGAACAAGGATTGATTCGACATGGGGTATAGTAGATGGCCTATATTACCATCCACATGATTCTTTTGAATACAATTCTAGTAATAAAAAGATTAGGAGGAAAATTCGATGTAAAACAGAATATCTAGACATTGATGAAACAGGAGGTTGGATTTCAAAAAAATCTAATGATAAGTATGATTGGCGGGATTCATTAACTATTAACGAGATTGAAAAAATATCTTATTATAATGAAAAATTGGCTTCTTATCTAGATATGCCTGTAACGGTAATGTATTTTGTTGGTGTATTTCCAGAGACAGGATATTCGGAGATTCTACCATGGTTTTATACTACTGAAGAAATTCCAGAGTCTAGTGAAAAGTTTTCAGAAATCATTTTTGCAGAGAAAAAAATTATTATTTCTACACAAGATGATTTTGAAAACATCAAAAATAGACTATTGGATAATCAATCAAAGGGGAAAATTACAATACAGCTAAAGCTTAGGCCTAGCTTACTAAGAGATAGAGATATTTTAGAAGAAATAGGAGCTTTTTCAAAAAGTAATAATGTGCCAATTGAATTAGAAGGTAGTATATTATCTCATCCTTATTATATATTAAAAAAATGTGGCGCAATTGTAAAACCTCGAGATATCTTTGCTCCGGAATATCCTAAACAAGACTTCTATAAGTTAGTAAGAGACAAAATCCCTATATTAATAAAATCTAAAGGGGAGCATGTAAAAGCAATTAAAATTAACTCATTTCAAACATTAGAATTAATTAAGCAAAAGCTAATTGAAGAGGCGTATGAATGTTTTTGGGAAAATGATACCGACCATATTATCGAAGAGCTAGCAGATATATATGAATTATTGAGGGGGGCTGCCAATATTTTTGATATAACTATAGATGAGATTTCGAGAATAGCTGATAAAAAGAAAGAAAAAAGAGGAGGTTTTGATGAAAGTGTATTTCTTATCGAAACAAAAGAAGAATCTTTAATTGAAGTTAAAAATCAGGATATGAAAGATAATGTCATTGCTCTCGAAAACGTATCAAATGAAGAAGACAAAGAAAGTTTTATACCTAGCCATAAAGAAAGTTCTTTTTCAAGTAAAGATAGTACTCTATCAGTTCCGTATGTACCCGCATTAATTGACTCGTCAACAAAAAAAAGAATCGAACGGATTTCCATAAATTCCAAAGAGGAATATAAAATAACTTTTAAAACTCGAAACATTGAAATCCAGAAAGTAAATAGAAAGAATGAAGAGGATGAGAATCAGCTTAAACTAGATCTCTAGCCATTTCTCTATAACTTGATACAAAAAAAGCCGGCAAAACCGGCTTTCTTTATATCTCGTTGCAAATCTTAGCAATCTGATCCTTTTCCTTCAGCTTGTTCTTTAAACCAGCTTAACGGGTGCGAAGTTGGGCGCTCGATCGGCATACCGTAAATACGGTCGTTCACCAACGATGCCAGTACTCCTAATGCACGCGATACACCAAACATAACGGTATAGAAAGTGTATTCCTTAATTCCGTAGTGGTACAGCAACGATCCGCTGTAAGCATCAACGTTTGGCCATGGATTTTTGATCTTTCCAACAGAACCCAGAATTGGAGGAACTACGCGGTACAACTGGTTAGCCAGGTTAATCATTTTATCGTCTTTGATATACTTGTTGGCAAATTCCTGTTGTGCGGTAAAACGTGGGTCGGTTTTACGTAATACAGCGTGTCCGTAACCCGGAATTACACGACCGTTCTCTAAAGTCTTTTTACAATATTCAGCCACCTGCTCGTCGGTAGGTGTGTCGGTATCCAGTTCTTCTATCATTTCAAAAATCCAGAAAATAACGTCCTGGTTAGCTAATCCGTGTAATGGTCCGGCCAGTCCGTTCATAGCTGCCGAATAGCAGTAATATGGATTACTTAAAGCAGAACCTACCAGGTGCGCTGTGTGTGCCGATACGTTTCCACCTTCGTGGTCGGCGTGGATGATCATATACAGGCGGAACAAACGACGAATATCTTCCGAGTCGTAACCCATCATGTGTGCCAGGTTTCCGGCCCAGTCTAAACGTGGGTTTGGCTCAATGTGGTCGCTGTTAAAGAACTGACGACGGTAAATGTAGGCTGCCACACGCGGTAAACGTGCAATCAGGTTCATTACGTCTTCGTAAGTGGCATCCCAGAAATATTTTTTATTTACACCGGCGCGGTATGCTTTCTGGAACGTTGACTCGGTAGCCATCGATAGAATCGCAGCACTGAACTGTGTCATTGGTTTTGATGTTTTTGGCATCGAATCAATCACATCGAAAGTATGTTGCGGCACGTGAGCACGTGTTGCCAGGTCTCTCGACAGGTTCAAGGCATCTTCCTGTGTTGGAATCTCACCGATCAGCATCAGGTAAAGCAGTCCTTCAGGAATTGGTTCGCCATCCGGATTTATTTTTGGCAGCTTTTGCTGTAACTCAGGAATGGTGTATCCTTTGAAACGGATACCTTCTTCGGGGTCGAGTTTTGATGTGTCGGTAACCAAAAGAGGTATACCTTTCATTCCTGTTAATACTTGCCCGAGTTTTACTTCACCCAGTACCACATCGGCATGATCTTTTTTGAGTCTCTGGAACTCCTTAGCGCATTTATTCGCTTTCTGGTAAAATCTGTACTTAATGTATTCCATCTGTTATTGTTATTGATTTAATTAATGCATATTTCGAATTATGGCATCGGCAAATTCAGAAGTCGTTAGCAGTGTCGCTCCTTCCATTTGCGCATGCAGATCGCTTGTTACTTTACGTTTTGCAAATACGTGCTCCATGGCGTCGTAAACGTGTTCTGCTGCTTCATTCCATCCCATATATTCCAACATCATAACCGCCGAAAGGATCAATGACCCCGGATTGGCTTTACCTGTTCCGGCAATATTCGGTGCTGTTCCGTGGGTAGCCTCAAAAATGGCATAACCACTTTGGTAGTTAATATTCGCTCCCGGCGAAATTCCGATTCCGCCCACCATTGCTGCCAGCTGATCCGACACGTAATCGCCGTTCAGGTTCATGGTCGCAATTACCGAATGATCCCAAGGGTGCAACAACGACTCTTGTAAAAAGGCATCGGTGATACAATCTTTTACAATCACTTTTCCGGCTTTTCTTGCTTCGTCGAGTGCTTTCTTGGCATCCAGTTCGCCTTTGTCCTTTTTCAGGGCTTCGTACTTCCGCCAGGTAAACGTCTGCTCGCCAAATTCATTTTCTGCCAAATCGTAGCTCCAGTTTTTAAAAGCACCCTCGGTAAATTTCATAATGTTTCCTTTATGAACGATGGTAACCGATGGTAGGTTGCGATTGATGGCATACTCAATAGCGGCACGTGTTAAACGCTCCGATCCGTCTTTCGAGATGGGTTTTACACCAAACGACGACGACTCGGGAAAACGAACCTGGTCGACACCCATTTCGTTGATCAGAAAATCGCGAAACTTCTTCGTTTCTTCTTCGCCCATCATGTATTCGATACCAGCATAAATGTCTTCGGTGTTTTCGCGGAAAATGTGCATGTCTACCATCGACGGGTAACGGATAGGCGAGGGCACGCCTTTAAACCATCGCACCGGGCGCACACAAACGTACAAGTCGAGCGTTTGGCGCAAGGCCACGTTCAGCGAACGTATTCCGCCACCAACTGGAGTTTGCAACGGGCCTTTTATGCCGATGAGGTATTCTTTAAAAGCTTCAATGGTTTCGTCGGGCAGGTAACTTCCGGTTTCGTGGTAGGCTTTTTCGCCGGCCAGCACTTCTTTCCATGTAATCTTTTTGGTGTCGCCGTAGGCTTTAGCCACAGCAGCATCGATTACACGTTGCGAAGGCAGGCTAATATCCTTTCCGATTCCATCGCCCTCGATAAAAGGAATGGTCGGATAATCCGGCACTACCAGCTTCCCGTTAACTATTTTGGTTTTTTCTGTCATATCAGTATTATTTCTCGCAGATTTCGCGGATTGCCGCAGAAAAAATATTTGCGTGATCTGCGCAATCAGCGAGCAATCTTTTAATCAGCTTCTCTATAAATTGTTTACTATCCTTTTAATATTGTTTGAAATGTTATCCGAATTGAAATTGACCAGTATTCCAAGTTTCTTATCGGAGAGTTTCAGATAAGTCAGCACTTGTTTGTAGTATACATCTGACAAAGCCTCAACTGATTTTAACTCGATAATTACTTTATCTTCTACCAAAATGTCAATTCTGAATCCCTGTTCAAACTTTATTTCTTCGTATACAAATGGCAGTGCCACTTGTCGTTTTACAGCGTATCCTAATTTTTCAATTTCGTAACTTAAAGCTATTTCGTAAACCGATTCAAATAGTCCCGGTCCCAGTGAATTGTAAACTTTGAAAATCGCTCCTCTTACGTCATAAGAAATTTGATTTTCAATTTTATCCATTCTGCTTTAGTTAAATCTTATTCTCGAGGTTTTGCGGATGTCGGCAGTATTAAAATCTGCGTAAATCAGCGCAATCAGCGAGCAATATTCTTAATTCAACTTGGCTTGTAAATTTTCGTCCAACGCTTCCAAAAACTGCTCAGTAGTTAAATAGTGCACTTCCTGCAATTCTTTACCGTGAATGATCAATGCCAGGTCTTTGGTCATCTTGCCCGATTCTACGGTTTCAATACAAACTTGTTCCAATGCATGAGAAAAGTCGATCAATTCCTGGTTTTCGTCCAGTTTTCCACGGAATGCCAAACCTCGTGTCCAGGCAAAAATCGATGCAATTGGATTCGTTGATGTTGGTTTTCCCTGCTGGTGCTGACGGAAGTGGCGTGTTACCGTTCCATGAGCTGCTTCGGCTTCCATGGTCTTTCCATCAGGAGTTACCAATGTTGAGGTCATTAAACCCAAGGAGCCAAAACCTTGTGCTACGGTGTCGCTTTGTACGTCGCCGTCGTAGTTTTTACAAGCCCATACAAAACCACCTTCCCACTTCAGGGCGGCAGCTACCATATCGTCGATCAAACGGTGCTCGTACCAAATTCCTTTAGCTTCGAATTTTTCGCGGTACTCATTCTCGTAAACCATCTGGAAAAGGTCTTTAAAACGACCGTCGTAGGCTTTTAAGATCGTATTTTTTGTTGACATGTACAATGGCCATCCTTTGTCAAGCGCCTGATTCATACATGAGTGTGCAAACCCAATAATCGATTCATCGGTATTGTACATGGCCATTGCCAGTCCGTTTCCTTCAAAATCGAAAACTTCGTGTGAAATCGGTTCGCTACCGTCTTCAGGTGTAAATGTTATGGTAAGTTTCCCTTTTCCTTTTGTAAGAAAATCGGTCGCGCGGTACTGGTCTCCAAACGCGTGACGACCGATACAAATTGGTTGTTTCCAACCCGGTACCAAACGCGGAATATTCGAAATCATGATTGGCTCGCGGAATACAGTTCCACCTAAAATATTACGGATAGTGCCGTTTGGCGATTTCCACATCTTTTTCAGGTCGAATTCTTCCACACGTGCTTCGTCGGGAGTAATGGTGGCACATTTTACCCCAACGCCATATTTTTGGATGGCATGGGCTGCGTCTATTGTAATTTGGTCGTCGGTAGCATCGCGGCTTTCCATTCCCAAATCGTAATATTTCAATTCGATATCAAGATAGGGTAGAATTAATTTTTGTTTGATGAAATCCCAAATTACCCGGGTCATTTCATCACCGTCGAGCTCAACAACCGGATTTTTTACTTTAATCTTCTGCATGGTCGTATTAATTAATATACTGGTTATAATAAAATAAAGATCGCTCGCAAAGGCGCAGAGACGCCAAGTAGAATTCTTAGCGACTTCGCGGCTTTGCGAGACTTCTTATGCGTTTTGCTTTTTGATAAGATTCAATGCTGATCCTGCTTTGAACCATTCAATCTGTTGATCATTGTAAGTGTGGTTCACTTTAATGGTGTCTTTTGAACCATCGGCATGAACAACTTCAACAGTCAGTGGTTTGTCCGGTGCAAAATCTACCAGATCAACAAAGTTGAATACATCGTCTTCCTGAATCAGGTCGTAATCGTTTTCGTTATCGAATGTCAATCCTAACATTCCCTGCTTTTTCAGGTTGGTTTCGTGGATACGTGCAAACGATTTAACGATAACGGCTTTAACTCCCAAATGGCGTGGTTCCATGGCGGCATGTTCGCGCGACGATCCTTCTCCGTAGTTCTGGTCGCCAACTACAACCGTAGGTATTCCAAACGCTTTGTAATTGCGTTGTACCGCAGGAACTGCATCGTATTCGCCGGTAAGCTGGTTTTTTACTTTGTTGGTTTCTTCGTTAAACGCGTTAACGGCACCAATCAGCATGTTATTCGAAATATTATCCAGATGACCACGAAAACGTAACCACGGGCCGGCCATTGAAATGTGATCGGTGGTACATTTTCCCTGTGCTTTAATCAATAGTTTTGCACCCGAGATATTGTTGCCGTCCCAGGCTTCAAATGGATACAGCAGTTGCAGACGTTTTGAGTCTTCAGCAACATTTACTTCAACATTCGATCCGTTTTTGGCAGGTGCCTGGAATCCCGGATCTTTCACATCGAAACCTTTGCTTGGAAGTTCTTCTCCTTTTGGAAGGTCGAGTTTTACTTCTTCGCCGTTTTTGTTGGTCAATGTATCTGTTGCCGGATTAAAATCAAGACGTCCTGCAATTGCCAGTGCTGTTACAATCTCGGGCGATGTTACAAATGCGTGGGTATTCGGGTTACCGTCGGCACGTTTCGAGAAGTTGCGGTTGAACGAGTGTACAATCGTGTTTTTCTCTCCCTTTTCTGCTCCAGGGCGTGCCCACTGACCGATACAAGGACCACAAGCGTTAGCAAATACTTTTCCGCCAATTTTCTCGAAAGTATCAATAAATCCATCGCGTTCGATGGTGTAACGCACTTGCTCCGATCCCGGTGTAATGGTAAATTCTGCCTGGGTTACCAAACCTTTTTCTTCAGCTTGTTTGGCAATCGATGCAGCGCGCGAAATATCTTCGTACGATGAGTTGGTACAGCTACCAATCAATCCCACAGAAATGTCCATTGGCCATCCGTTGGCTTCGGCTTCCTCTTTCATTTTCGAGATAGGAGTGGCACGGTCGGGAGTAAATGGCCCGTTTACGTGTGGTTCCAGTTCTGAAAGATTGATCTCGATCAGCTCGTCGTAATATTGTTCAGGATTTGCATAAACTTCGGCATCGGCATCAAGGTGTTCTTTTACACCGTTGGCCAGTTCTGCCACTTCTGCACGACCTGTAGCGCGTAAATAACGCTCCATGCTTTCATCGTAAGCAAAAATACTTGTGGTTGCACCTACTTCGGCGCCCATGTTACAAATGGTTCCTTTACCGGTTGCTGAAAGCGATTTTGCACCTTCACCAAAATATTCGATAATAGCTCCGGTTCCACCTTTTACGGTAAGAATACCGGCCACTTTTAGAATCACATCTTTTGGAGCCGCCCAGCCACTTAATTTACCGGTGAGTTTTACACCGATCATTTTTGGCATCTTCAGCTCCCAGGCCATTCCTGCCATCACGTCAACAGCGTCGGCACCACCAACTCCAATAGCAACCATCCCCAGTCCGCCTGCATTAACAGTGTGCGAATCGGTTCCGATCATCATTCCACCGGGGAACGCATAATTTTCCAAGACTACCTGGTGAATAATACCTGCTCCGGGTTTCCAGAAGCCAATTCCGTATTTGTTAGAAACAGACTCCAGGAAATTAAATACCTCGGCATTGGCATTTTTTGAAACTGAGAGGTCGGTTTTTCCTTCAACCTGCGCCTGAATTAAGTGGTCGCAATGTACGGTTGACGGAACGGCTGTCCGCTTTTTTCCTGAGTTAATAAATTGAAGTAATGCCATCTGGGCAGTGGCGTCCTGCATGGCTACACGGTCGGGAGCAAAATCAACATAATCTGCTCCACGTTTAAAAGCAGCTAATTCCTGCGCTGCAAACAGGTGAGAATAAAGAATTTTTTCTGCGTACGTCATTGGTTTATTCAGAAGGCCTTTGGCTTTTTCTACCTTGCCGGGAAGTTCTGAATACACTTTTTTTACTAGGTCTAAATCAAACATAAGAAATTTAGTTTTTTTGAATATTGTCGGCGTATTATTTGTCGCTTTTACTAACAATAAATATCGTGAAAAGTTGACTGATTTCCTATAGAAATTTACTATTACAGTTCACTCATATCGATAAATGCCGTATATAAATAAACCATAATATAAGTTTTCTATTTGTAATTTTAATCACACAACAGAGCCGCGGGGATTTGATATATATCAATGCGTCGTAATAATGCGATAAGTGAATTGTTATGAATTGATATCCAGTGTTTTAGTTGTCGGTCTTGTTTCGTAGGTAAAATTCCGAATGTGTTATGTTATGAAACATGTTGCTGAATGCGCTTAAAGGCTAGCTTAGAGCTGATTATAGCGATCGGGATTCCGGATCCCGGAACGGTTGATGTATAACTAGGTAAATTAAGAAAATCAGCTAATAGCTCAATATATGACTCCAACCGCCTGCCTGACGATAGATTTAGAGCATAATCTTTTTCGTACAACATGCTCTTTGAAATATTCAAATCCGCTGGATTTGATTTTGTGGATTTAGATTCGTACAATACAAGAATCGGGGAGCCATCCCTGGTTACCGTCGGCCAGTTTTATTTCGGTCCAGCTGTCGAGCTGATCGGTAATTTCCAGTTTTAATCCTTCATAGATCAGGAACAAGTCGGTGCCGGTTTCGCTTGGCGAACTTTTTACCGTAACACGGGGGCAAAAAACGATAGCGGTGTTTCGGTTATTGATCCTTGCCTTTTGTTGTGCAGCATGTGAGACCGCAAACGCCGACAAAAGGACGGCGAAAATACCTATCCAAAACGAGAGGCGTTTTACGGCAACTGTTTTGCTAAAGAAAAACGCACCTAACAGCAGTAGGAACAATACAAACGAGCCAATACTTATGTATGCCCAGGTATCGGTTGGGTATTTGTTTATCACCGAATCTTTCCAACGCAGGAAAAACGGTTTTGGCAATTCTTCAATTTGTGTAACAACATACTGGTTGGCAACCTGCAGGTTGAATGCAATGTCTTCGTCGTGCGGCGCCAGTACTTTGGCGCGTTCGTAATTTAAAATGGCATTGTTGATGTCGCCGGTTTTAAAGTAGGCATTTCCCAGGTTGAAATATACCTTTGCCGATTCTTCTCCGGTAGCTAAAATTTGCTCGTAAGCAGATAGGGCTTGCTGGTATTCTTCGGTGGTATAATAAGCGTTCGCTTTCTCCCAAAGTTGCTCATTTGTTTCTTGTGCGAACACAAAAAACGGAGCTATAAGTAGTATGAATATTAATATCCTTTTCATTGTTCTAGCGTTTAATTTGTTTTTCAAAACGGCTCATTGTTTGCTCAGCCTTCTTATACAAATCATGACGTGCTTCTGATCCTCCGGATGGAGCATAACGTGCAAATTCGCACTGGTCAACAACTTCTTCAAAGTCTTTGATCACTTCTTCAGCCACATTTCGATCGGTAAGTTTTGCCACTGCTGTTTCGCGGTTCAGGTCGGCAACCGGAATTCCAAGTTTGTCGCTCAGGTAGCCCCAGAACGCTTTTAGAATCGCTTCGTGGAATGCTTCGTTGTTGTTTTGTTTCATATAACCGGCAGCCGCTTTTAAACGTTTTACAGCCACTCGGTTGGCCTTTTTATTACGTACCAGCGCAATGTTGGCGTTTTCGCGGGCTTTTTTACGATACACGAAATACAAGATCACAAACAGCACGGCAGTAATCAGGTAGATTAAATAAAAGATGGTGCTTCCGTAAAAAGTATGTCCTTTCACCTGTAACATCGGTTTACCTTGCTTGATGAAACGAATATCCTGTCCGATCAATTGCAGGTCTTCTTTACGTCGCGAACTGATAACAGTTGTCGATTGCTCTTCCGTTCCTTTTTCAACGTGCAGCGTATAAGCATCGGTTGATTTGGTTACATATTTTCCTGATGAAGGATTAAAGTAGGCAAACTTGATCGGCGGAATTTCATATTCGCCTTCAAAACGAGGCTGGAAGAGGTACTCAATAGTTTTATTTCCCGAAACGCCGTTGTCGTTGGCTTGTACATTGTCGGTTGCACGCGGGTCGTACACTTCAAAATCGCTTGGCAGATCCAGTTCCGGAGAACGTACCAAACGGATATTTCCGTTACCCGATACTTTCATGGTAAGTGTAACTGCGTCGTTGGTGGTAACATTGGTACTGCTAATTTCCGACGACACATTAAAATTACCCACACCGCCCATGAAGTTGGCCGGCTCGGTTGGCAGGTCTTTTACATTTACCGAAACAGCATCGCTGCTAACACGCGCTTTTACGGTGCGGTAATTGTCGAAAAAATCGTCGAAGAAACTACGTGCTTTTACCCGCTGGCGGATCAGCAGTGCCATACTGAACGGCTCGATTGTTAACCGCCCGTTTTGTTGTGGGAAAAGGATGGTCTTTTTTAATATACCAACCTGATAAATTTTATCGTTGTACACCTCGCGGGTGAAATTAATCTGCTGCGGAATATCGATGTCCTGGGTGTAAAAACCTTCGTAAGTAGGCAGGTTTACTTCATCGAAACCATGAATGGGTACATTCGGGTTTACGTACAATTTAACGGTGGCAATAATTTGCTCTCCGCGGTAAACATTGCGTTTGCTTAAATCAACACGCACAAAAAGGTTGTCTTTGTCGAGCTCCACATTTTGCGATGCGCCTTGCTGTGGCTGCGTTACACCTCCCTGCGATTGGCTGGGTTGAGCTTGCGCTTTTACCACCTGTATAGACAAAGAATTAGATTCGAAAACTTTTCCATTCACTTCTATCGATCCCGGGCGAATTTCGAAATTTCCCTCCGCTTTGGCCCGTAAAATATAGGTGTACGAAAACGTTACTTCCGAAGTCGTTTTCCCATTAATGGTTTGAATGCTTGTTGACTGCCCCGTACTTGGCCCCATCAAAATCTGGAAATTGTCGCTTAATCCCGGAGGAAGCTGCAAATTTGTTCCCCTGTCGTTAAGTTGGAAGCTAAGCCTGAATTGTTGTCCCATTTCAACGGCGCTAGGTGCCGACATGGTAAAACGGGTTTGTTCGGCCCGTGCTGCAATCGCCGCGCAAAAAAGAAAAATATATATTACCAGTTTCTTCATCATTGTATCAAAGCCTACAAAATTATTGTTTTTGTTCAATTGCTTCTTTTTGTATCCGATTAATCCCTAATAATTAATCTTTAATCCTTTATCCTTAATCGTTTTTTCTACCATTCTTTTTCCGAACGCGTACGTTTGGCTTTGGCAGCTTTCGCTTTTTTTACCTTATCCTGAATGTCGCGTTCGTCGTTTTGCAAGGCCTGCAACAGTTGCTCAGCGTCCTGTTTCGAGATTTTATTTTGCTGAGGTTGTTGCTGCTGGTCCTTATTTTTATCTTGGTTCTGTTGCTGATCTTTATTTTGCTGATTCTGATCCTTATTCTGATCCTGTTGATCCTTGTTCTGGTTTTTGTTTTTGTCTTGTTGATCCTTATTCTGATCGTTTTTATCTTTATTTTGATCTTTATTCTGGTCCTTATTCTTGTCTTTATTCTGATCCTTGTTTTGATCCTTGTTTTGATCCTGATTTTTATTTTGTTGCTGCTCTTTTTTCTTTTTCAGCATTTGTGCATAAGCCAGGTTGTATTTTGTTTCCGGGTCATTGGGATTTTCGCGCAATGCTTTTTTGTACGACTCGATACTTTCATCCAGTTTCTCCTGCATCAGCTGTGTATTCCCCAGGTTGTGGTTAACGCGTGCACGCTCAACCGGATTTTCCATTTTCTCGGCCAGCTCTGAGAATTTTCCTTCGGCATCCTCGAATTTTTGCTGCTTATACAAAGCATCGGCCAGGTTATAATTCCACTTTACATCTTCAGGGCGTTTTTCCAATGCCTTGCGGTATTCGGTTTCTGCATTGCTGTATTTCACGGTGTCAACTTTCATGGTGTCGCGCACGGCTTCCATAAACAGTTTGTTTCCGTTACGTACAAATTTCCGTTCGTTTTGCCCGAAAACAATCCCCGAAATCGTAAGCAGAAATAGTATGAAATATATTCGTCTCATCATTTTTGTCATTAGTCAATTGTCATTGGTCACTCGGTTTCTTCCAACTTCGTGCTTCCTTCTTCCATCTTTTATCCAAACAGTTTTATTCGCTTCAAATACTTGTTTTTGCGTTCAAGAATTACGAATTCCAGCAACAACAAAAACAATCCTACAGCAAAGAAATACTGGAACTGGTCGTCGTACTCCGAATAAGTGCGCGTTTCCATTTCCTGCTTTTCCATTTTATTTATTTCGTCGAACAAAGCGTTTAATCCCACTTGTGCATTGTTTGCACGTACATAAATTCCTCCACCGGTAGCAGCAATTTGCTCCAGCATTTGTTCATTCAACTTTGTTACTACCACATTTCCGTCGCGGTCTTTCAAATAATCGGTTTGTCCGTTGCGAAACACCGGAATCGGCGATCCTGAAGGTAATCCCATTCCAATGGTGTGTACAATGGCACCTTCATCCAACGCGGCTTTGGCCGATGCCAATGCGTCATCTTCGTGGTTTTCGCCATCGGTGATAATAATTATAGCCTTGTTAGCCTCGCCGTTGGGCGTAAACGATTTTCGTGCCAAATCGATGGCCGCTCCAATTGCCGTTCCCTGTTTCGGAACGATTTGCGTATTCACCGAATTCAAAAACAGTTTGGCTGAATTGTAATCGGTGGTAATTGGCAGCTGCGTGTAAGCATCACCGGCAAAAACAATCAATCCAATCTTGTCATCTTTTAAACGGTCTATCAGGCGCGAAATTGCTCTTTTTGCCCGTTCCAAACGGTTGGGCTGAATATCTTCGGCCATCATACTGTTCGACACGTCCAGCGCAATCATCAGTTCAACACCTTCGCGTTTTTCGGTTTTTAATTTCGATCCGAACTGCGGGCGGGCAATTCCAACAATAAAGAATGCCAGAGCCAGCATAAGAATGATAAACTTAACCACCGGGCGGTTACCTGAGCTGTAAGGCATCAGTTGGCCCAGAATCTCCTGCTGGCCAAATTTCTTTAATGCACGGCGGCGCGAAATACGCGACCAGGCAAAAAACAAGGCCAACAGCGGAATTATTAGCAATCCCCATAAGTATTCGATATTTGCAAACCTAAACATTTCCATCCTTCTATCTTTTTATGGGATACTTCTAAATATAGTTAAACGCAGGAATAAACTCACAATCAAAAACAGTGCCCCAAGCAAGGCAAAAGGCATAAATTCTTCCGACTTGCGGCTGAATTCGCGCACTTCAATTTTCGATTTTTCCAATGCATCAATTTCTTTATAAATCTCTTCCAGCTTGGTATTGCTGGTTGCTCTAAAATACTGACCATCGGTAAGCGACGATATTTCCTGCAGCGTTTCTTCGTCAATTTTAACGGGCATATCGCGCAACTGAACGCCAAACTGTGTTTGCACAGGGTAGGGCGCCGTTCCGATGCTTCCCACACCAACGGTATAGACACGAATGCCGAATGTTTTGGCAATTTCGGCAGCTGTTACCGGAGCCACCTCCCCGCGGTTATTTTCTCCGTCGGTAAGCAGAATTACCACGCGGCTGATAGCTTCGCTGTCTTTTAAACGTGCAACCGATGTTGCCAGTCCGTTTCCAATCGCTGTTCCATCTTCTATCATGCCGCTTTCAATATCTTTAAACAGGTTGAGCAACACGGCACGGTCGGTAGTTAACGGACATTGCGTAAAAGCTTCGCCGGCAAAAACCACGAGTCCCATGCGGTCGTATTCCCGTCCCGAAATAAATTCCATAGCTACATTTTTTGCCGCCTCCAATCGATCGGGCGAGAAATCTTGTGCCAGCATCGAACTTGAAATATCGAGTGCGATAACAATGTCGATTCCTTCTGTTTCACTTTTCTCCCAGTTTCTCGACGATTGCGGACGAGCCAAAACAACCACAAAAAAACTGATAGCGATAAGCAGGCATATAAATACCAAATGGCGCAAATAATGCCGAATCGTTTTTGGGGCTTTTATTACCGAAGCAGTGGATGAAACCTGGATGCTTGCGGTATTTTTTTTCTGCCTGAACACATACCACGCTACCATGGGAATGAGTATCCATAAAATGTGGAACAGCTCAGGGTTTTTAAATGTCAATCCTTCAAACATCTCTTTCTATTTTATCTCAACTTCTTCAACATTTTCATCATCATCGGCTTTCTCTTCCGCCTTTTTCTGTTCCTCTTTCTTCGTGTCGTTTACAAAAAAATAGGCATTTACCAGCGACAAATTATCGTCATCGGGCAGTGGCTGATACTTGGCAAATTTTACCAAGTCGGCCATTTGCATTAACTGCGTAAGGTTGGCAAAGTTTTTATCGCTGATCACCCCTTTTTGTGCGCGGAAACTCGCAATGGTCTCATCGGTGGTTTGCTCGGGGGCCCGAATGCCAAAACGATCTTCAATGTATTCGCGTAACGCGTCGGTAAGCTCGCTGTAATATTGTTTTGTCTTGCCTTTCTGCCACATTTTTTCCGTTTTAATACGGTCCAGTTCGCGCAATGCAATAATGTGTGCCGGTTCTTTTGGCTTCTCAGGACGCGCAAATATCGGCTTGTTGTTTTTCTTCCGCTTGATAGAATACAGTAGGAAGAAAATGATAGCACCGATAAGAATCACACCCAGAATGTATGGAGTAACTTCTTTCAAAGTGAGCGGAGCACCGTATGGCATTTTAATATCTGTCGGCCCCTTTGTAGTGTCGATTTCCATGGTGTAAACATTCAGCGTAACACCGTTGCTGGGAATGGAATCAATTGTTCCGTCCACATCGATTTTAAACCAGTAAGGCGGAATACGGTAACTACCACTGTCGAAACTGGTTATGGTGTAGGCCTGAATTTGTTTCATCAGCGTTTCGTCGTCGAGCTCAAAAGTATCGACACCCGAACGACTGATCACCTCAATCAGGCTGTTAATCGTATCCGGAACCACCGGAAACTGTACATCTACATCTTTCGGGTGATCTACTTCCAGGAAAAGTTTTACCTGGTCGCCGATCAGAATATTTGCAGAATCGAGGCTGGCAGTGGCTTTTATGCGCTGTGCCTGCGTTGCTCCTGCAATCAGAATTGCTGTAAACAGAAATAATATTTTTAATCTCAATTGCATGCTTCTCTATTTTAATGCCCGTTTTTTAAACAGGGTCATTAACGATTTTACATAGTCTTCGTTGGTGTTTATCGATACATAATCAACACCACTTTTTTTGAACATCACATCCAGCCGGCCCATGTGTTTAATCCACCAGTCGGCATAAAGTTTACGCGTTTTTCGCGAGCTGCTGTCAACCCAAACGTAGTTGCCTTTTTCGGCGTCTTTTAACTTTATCATTCCGATGGATGGCAGTTCTGTTTCACGCTCGTCGTAAATGTTCAGCGCCACCATATCGTGCTTGTTGTTGGCAATGGAAAGCGCCATGTCCAGATCTTCATTATCGTCCATAAAGTCGGAAATAATAAAGGCTGTGCAGCGCTTTTTTATGGCGTTGGTCATGTAACGAACTGCCTCTGTAATGTCGGTGCCGTTGCTTTCCGGGTGAAAGTCGATCAGCTCGCGGATGATACGCAGAATGTGGCTTTTTCCTTTTTTCGGCGGAATGAATTTCTCAATCTTATCCGAAAAGAAGATCACCCCGATTTTATCGTTGTTTTGAATCGCCGAAAACGAAAGCACAGCAGACAGTTCTGTAATTACGTTTTTCTTCAGCTTTTCAAACGAACCAAAATCGCGTGAGCCACTCACATCAATCATTAGCATCACGGTGAGTTCGCGTTCCTCTTCAAATATTTTCACGTAGGGATGACTGTAGCGGGCGGTAACGTTCCAATCGATGTTGCGAATGTCGTCGCCAAACTGGTATTCGCGCACTTCGGAGAAGGCCATACCGCGCCCCTTAAAAGCACTATGGTACTCGCCGGCAAAAATATTGCGCGACAAACCGCGTGTTTTAATTTCAATCTTCCGTACTTTTTTTAATAAATCAGTTGTCTCCATAATTAGAGTTCAAAGTTCAACGTTCAGTGTTCAAAGTTGTGTTTGAACAGCTGTAAACTGCCACTGTCAACTGTGACTCGACTATGGTACTTCTACCTGGTTCAAAATGTCGGTAATAATTTCTTCTTGAGTAATATTGTTCGCCTCGGCTTCGTAGCTCAAACCAATACGGTGACGCAATACATCAGGACAAACAGCACGCACATCCTCTGGAATTACATAACCACGGCGCTTGATAAAAGCAAAAGCTTTTGCTGCCTGCGCCAAACTGATTCCTGCCCTTGGAGATGCTCCGTAAGCGATCATATCGGCATATTTTTCCAGTTTATATTCGTTGGGCTCGCGTGTTGCAAATACAATGTCAACAATGTATTTCTGAATTTTTTCGTCCATGTAAACATCTTTCACCACGTTGCGGGCTTTAATAATGTCTTCCGGTTTCAGAATCGTTGTTGTTTCAGGAAACTGTGCCAACAAGTTTTGATTGATGATCTGGCGCTCTTCCTCTTTTTTCGGGTAGTTGATTACCACTTTCAGCATAAAACGGTCGACCTGCGCTTCAGGCAGCGGGTAAGTACCTTCCTGCTCAATCGGGTTTTGTGTTGCCATTACCAGGAATGGTTCCTCCAGTTTAAAGGTTTCGTCGCCGATGGTAATCTGGCGTTCCTGCATGGCTTCGAGCAGTGCCGATTGCACTTTTGCCGGAGCACGGTTGATCTCATCAGCCAATACAAAGTTGGCGAAGATCGGTCCTTTCTTTATGCTGAACTCTTCTCTTTTCTGGCTGTAGATCATGGTTCCAAGAACGTCGGCCGGAAGCAAATCAGGAGTAAACTGAATACGTGAAAATTTAGCACTGATTGTTTGTGACAAGGATTTAATGGCAAGTGTTTTTGCCAATCCCGGAACACCTTCCAATAAAATGTGCCCGTTAGAAAGTAAGCCGATCAGCAAACTTTCAACCAGGTGCTTTTGTCCGACAATCACCTTGTTCATTTCCATGGAAATCATATCCACAAATGAACTCTCTTTCTGAATTCTCTCGTTCAATTCTTTGATATCAACTGCTTGATCCATATCTCTTATAAATTTATTTGCTTTTTTTTTCGAAGGCACGAATTTAAAGCATTATAACATTTATTCCCCTATTCTTTTGTTAAAAAAATTTAAGTAAAAGCGAAACAAATTATGATGTTAACAAAGAATAACAGCTTATTAGGAATTCATTAAGAAATTATGCCCCGTTTGATGCGTTTTTAACCTAACGATGTTGTTATAATCTAATAGTAATATCCACCCATCAATTTTTTGTGTTGATGTAAAGCTGAGTCGATTTCTTTTATAGGAATTCACGTTAACCTAATTAATTCATAAAATGAATTAATTATCCGAAGGACTGACGAAATAATTGTTTTCAATTATTTGTCAGGGTTAACCTTGACATTGAAAATCTTTAGCTTGATTCATTTAAAACGTATATCTTGCAGATTTTCAATCGTCAACACATCGTGTGAAAAATTTTATGAATTTTTCAGGTTAAATTAAATAAAAAAGTTATTAAGATAATCTGTTGTGGTGTACGAATTAAAATTTGTGTTCATATCTTGACCCCTGAAATTGTTAGCGGAGAATAATTTCTCCTGTTACTCCTTGAATTAAAAATATTGTGCAGAAATCAATAGTTTTTATAATCGTTGTTCTACTATTCGCCAAGACATGTTTTTCTCAAAGCAGTTTAAATGGTAATGAATCTTATTTTGAAAAGAATTTCTTCCTGGTACAGCATATAAATGATCTTAATTTGCTTTTTCCCGGTAATTCAAACGATGTGGCATTTACTTCATCATTTTTGTTAAAAGCTTTTATTAATCAGAAAGCAGATAAACAGCGTTTACTTTCGTTTGGGGTTCGTAGTGATTTGTATACAAAACGACAATATAGCCAGCGTTTTGATGAAAACGGACGGTATTACAGAGGTGAATCTTTTACCGAAATTAGTACTGCCGAATTTTCCTGGGTAAAGTTTTTGGGAAAAAACGTGGCGGTACAATTATCCGGGGGACCTGGTATTTTAAATAAGAAAGAACCGATTACCGGATTGGCTTTGTGGATTCAGGGAGGAAGTGATGGTACCGGCGGAATTCACAAAATCATTGACAGTTTCGGGAAACAACATGGCCAAATTATTGAAGGTAGAGATACACTGTCTGCTTTCTTGAGTTTTAATCCTGCGATAAGTACTTATCTGAATATCTTTCCAAAATCGGGTTATACCCCGCATACTTTAGTTAGCGAGTTAGGTGTGAATTTGAATACTGAACTTGCCGGTAATTGGATATTCCTCGAAAATGATCTGACTGTTCATCTTTTTCGGTTTCCGCTTACAAAAAGGTTGTTTTCAGTTGATTTGACGGGAGCCGGAGATTTTCGTTTGCATCGGTCGGGATTAAAAACAGACGCCCGTGTGGGAACAGAGATTTCGTGGGGGAGAGTTACTTTTGGATATGAACTTACAAAACAGTTTGGTAAGGAAAATATTGATTGGGTTGATTATTATGATGACGATGATTTATACCGGATTTACTTCAAGATTAGATTAAAAAAGCAAAAGGGTCAATATCTCGGTCCAGGTATGAATAAAGAATAAAAGTTATAAATGTTTTAGATCAACAACCTTACATTATATGATCGGTGCCCCATTCAATGTTGTAAATTATTGTTAACTAACCATTGTGTGTTTATAAAAGTCAATCCCAATTTCTCTTTCATAGATCTTCTTTTGTAGCTTTATATCGACGTAAACCAACTTTAAATTACTATGGAGGTTGAGAAATTTAAGTACGAATACAAAGATTGTATCGTATTTAAGTCCTATTTCGGTTTAATAACCGTTGATGATGTGAAAAAATCCTGGCTGGATGGTATTGCAAAGAACTCTTTTCCGGTAGAAACCACCGGCTTTGTTCTCGATTACCGGGAGGCTCATTTCGATATTGAGCCGGGCAGGCACATTGAAATCTCAACATTTTACCGGCAGCATCCCGATATTTTTGAAAATAAGAGAATTGCAACTGTAACCGAAAATCCCGATGATATTGTATTTCCTATGCTCATTCGTCTTCAGGATCGGGGGTATGAATCCCGACCATTTAGTACAATGGATGCAGCAATTCATTGGGTTCTAAAAAAGGAGTAGGAATTGTTCCCTGACCGAACGATAAAAAAACGTCGCCCAAAATTATTGAGCGACGTTTAGATTAATCACTAAGAAATTTTAATTTGTCTTTCCGGCTGTGGTTTTACTTCCTCGCGTTTTGGCAGTACGATATGTAAAATGCCGTTATCGTATTTTGCGGAAATCTTTTCGCCAATTACGGCATTTTCGGCAACGGTGAACGAACGTTGAAACGATTGGTAACTGAACTCTTTGCGTGTGTAATTCTCTTTCTTTTCCTCTTTTTCGTTTTTCCTTTCCGAAGAAATGGTGAGCACGTTGTTTTTAAAGTTCACGTTAAAATCGTTTTTGCTCATTCCCGGAGCTGCAACATCGATAACAAAATCATCATCGGTTTCTTTTACGTTAACAGCCGGTAACGAAGTGTTTGTGCTCGAAAAATTCGAATGATCCCAATCCATCAATTCATTGTTGAAAAACCTGTCAAAGACTGATGGAAAATACGGTTCGTTTCTTCTTGCTAATTTCATGACTTTATCCTCCTTTAACTTTAATGGTTAAACAATTTATTGAATTTTCAATAACTAAAAATCAAAAGGTATACCAAGCCTTAATTTCTGAAAATATTTCAGGGTTGCTGTCTGGTTGTCAGTCGGTTTAAGAGCGTGTTTTGGATGGTATTGAAAGTCAATATTTTGAAAAATGTCAAAATTTCAGTTTGGGGTCTGTTATTGTTAAACAACATCTTTATCCCTCTTGTATTTAATGAATTAAAGCTTTAATTTTATTAAATAAAGTTGATCGCCCTGTTTAACGGGCCGCCAAATTAGAACAAACAATGAAAAAGTTTTATCTCCATTAATTGAAAAGTATAAGTAGTAAAAACAGACACTTTTTGGAGGGTTAAAACTTGCATTTATAACAGCACAAATTGCATTAGAAACTCAAGGGATAGGATTGAAAAAGTTAATGAACATTTTCAAAAACTTTTAGGCTTCATTCTGAAGTCATGTGTTTGGGGTTAACTGGGGCCGCCTCTCTGATTCAGAGAGGCGGCTATTTTTATGTAACTTATGATTGCCGAAACTTAAACTTTTGCCAACTGTCAATTGCCTGCCGCCAGTCACAAGCGGCTCCCAGCTTGTAGCTTCTTTAATCCTTCATCCTTAATTACTAATCCTTCTATTCAGATTACCACGGTCGTTCCTCCCTTGCAATTACGAGTGTGACAAAGTAATCTCTGTCGGTCTTCAGCTCGCAACTAGCGGCTCGTAGCTTCCAATTAATCCTTCACAAAATTCTCTTAAACCTGTAACGTACAGTAATTTCCTGCGTCAATAAAATATCCGGTTCATTCATTCACGGAAAACTAAAGCTATTGAAACATGATTAAAAACTTATTAAAACACAGCCTCCGGGCGCTGAAGAAGCAAAAAGGATACGTTGCTATCAACATATTTGGGCTGGCCATTGGGATTGCCTGTAGTATTATTATCACACTTTTTATTCTTCACGAGTTAAGTTACGATCAGTACAACGAAAATAAAGACCGGCTTTACCGTTTAACACTCGACGGAAAAATTGGAGAACAGGAAGTGAATGCATCATACACTGCGTCGATACTTGGGCCAACTATGGTAAACGATTTTCCGGAGGTGGAAAAATTCTGCCGCCTGAATACCTGGGGCGAAACCATTATAAAAAAGGAAGATATAGCTTATGTGATCGACGATTATGCCGAAGTGGATTCTACCTTTTTTGAGCTGTTTTCCATTCCTCTGCTAAAAGGCAACAGCAAAACCGTGCTGAATGAACCCAACACCATGGTGCTGTCGGAGTCGACCGCTAAAAAGATCTTTGGCGACGAAGATCCCATTAATAAAATGTTGCGTGTAAACACCGGGCAAGATCCTTATCGCATAACCGGCGTAATGGCCGACTTCCCCGAGGAAACACATTTTAATGCCAACATCCTTACCTCGTTTATGACCAACCGACGAGCCAACGATCCCGAGTGGCTGAACAACAGTTTTTCCACCTATGTATTGCTAAAACCCAATACTTTGCCCGAGACTGTGGAAAACAAGTTTGCAGGGATGATTGAAAAATACGTTGGTCCGCGGGTACAGGAAATGATGGGTATCGTACTGGAGGATTTTATTGCGCAGGGTAACCGTTACAATTTTCACCTGCAGCCGGTAACAAAAGTACATTTGCAGCCGGAGATTGAGCATGAAGTAAAACCTGCCACCGACCCGAAATACCTGATCATTTTTAGTAGTGTGGCCATTTTGATTATCGTTATTGCCTCCATTAATTTTATGAACCTGTCGACCGCTCAGGCCACAAAACGCGCTAAAGAAATTGGGGTGAAAAAGGTGAGCGGCTCGTCAAAAGGAATGCTTATCCTGCAGTTCCTTACCGATTCAACGCTTATATCATTCATCGCACTGGTGCTGGCCGTGGTTATCGTTTTTGTGTCGCTGCCGTTTTTTAACGACGTTTTCGATACACAGGTAAGTTTTAACCTTATCGAGCATTTCTACTACATTCCGTTGCTTATTGCCTTTGCCCTGTTTGTGGGTTTTGTTGCAGGTGCTTACCCGGCCTTTTATCTCTCGTCGTTCAATCCCAACACGGTATTGCGCGGAAAGCTCCGCGACGGGGCTAAAAACGGGAAATTACGCCGCATCCTGGTGTCGGTGCAGTTTCTTATTTCCATTATTCTTATTGTGGGCACCATCATTATGTACCGCCAGTTAACCTACATGGTAAATAAAGATGTTGGTTTTGGTAAAGACCGTTTGATGGTGATCGGAAGTGCCGGTTCTATTGGCGACCAGGTAAAAGCATTTAAACAGGAAATTCTGAAAATACCTGGTGTTCAGAATGTTTCGGCGTCGACAGCTGTTCCGGGACACAACAATAACAACAACGGTTATATGCTTGAAGGCCACGACGGACAGACCTACCTGATGCAAACTGCCTATGTAGATTACGATTTCCTGGAAACCTATAACATGCAACTCAGCGATGGTCGCTTTTTCGACCGCGAATTTGGGGCTGACCGCGAAGCCTGCGTGGTGAATCAGAAAACCATTGAAGAGTTTGGTATCGACGATTATACACAAACCCGCTTTATTGTTGTATTTACCAACGAGGGCGACAAAAAATTCATGCCCATTATTGGTGTGTGTAACAATTTTCATTTCGAATCGCTGCACAGCCGCATCAACCCGTATGTAATGCGGTTTAAGGAAGACGACAATAACTGGGGCTATATTTCGGTGAAATTCAACACCGATGCGTCGGCTGCGGCCATTACCCGGATTGAAGAAAGCTGGAAACGTTTTGCATCGAACAACCCGATGCGCTATTTCTTTATGGACGAAGATTTTGAGCACATGTATCAGTCCGAGCGGCAAAACGCCAAATTATCGGTGGTGTTTGCCATTCTGGGTATTTTTATTGCCGCACTCGGACTGTTCGGACTCACTTCGTTTACCGTTGAGCAGCGCACCAAAGAAGTAGGGGTGCGCAAAGCGCTGGGAGCTTCGGGATACAGTATTTTTTACCTTATTTCGAAAGAGATCGTTATCCTGGTTTGTGTGGCAACTCTGGTGGCCAGTCCGCTTATTTACTGGGTAGCTACTAACTGGCTGCATAATTATTACTACCGCATCCACCTCGGTGTACTCGAGTTTATTATTGGTTTTATTGCGGCTATTTCCATAGCCCTGCTTACCATCAGTTATAAAACACTGCAAACACTGCGGATCAATCCTGCGCATATCTTACGTTATGAGTAGCGGAGGAAGAGGGGATTAGCTTAAAAGCGACTTGAAAGAACCATCCCGTCAGCGAAAGGATATTTTTTATTCATGGCAGTGTTTAATGTCGCTGCGCCCCCTCCTGGAGGGGAAACATTCGTAGTATGTTTATTCTCTATGATAATGAATTGAAATGCGTTCATTTCTCCTCCTCAAAGGAGAGCCTGTCCCGATCGGAGCATCGGGAAGTACCGCTGAAGCAGTGCAACGAAATCAGTGGGGAGGTGGTGTTTGTATGCAGGGTTTACCCGGCAGCGGACAATGAATTATTACGTTTCGGCAGGATTCTCTCCTGTCCGCGGCCCTGTATTTATGACTTTGTTTGTCATAACGATCCGCCAGATGGGAGAGAAGTAATCTAATCCTCCGATCGTCAGCTGACGGACCACCTCTTTTAGCAAAAGGAGGACGAACTTCGAAGCACAGTCAGTTATTGCCTTAGTAATGCTTCCAAACCCATGATTTATTAAAATGAAATTCTGAGAAGAAAAAAGAAGGGGAAAGCACTATGGACGCTTTTTGAAGATGATTGATAATTTACAAACCCCTAAACACAAAACCAATCATAAATACAGAAGTCGCTTTCCCCTGCTTGCAGTTTCCAATAGCCATACCAAAATTGAATGAGCTCTGACCCTTAGATACTTAACAAAATATTTCATTTTTAGTGTTTCTCTATTTGGGAATTATTTCCTTTTTTGAGCTCTCTTTGAGGGGGATTTGGTTTGGTCGCCCCATTTTTTGATGATAGGAAATACTTGAGAAATTACTCCTGCACGTATCGGGGCACAGGAATTATAATGTGAATATAGGGCGTGCCACTCCACATTACCCACTGGCCACCGTTATTCATTTTGGTTGGTAATCCTTCCTGCATCAATTTGTCGGGTAACACAATAACGATATGCGGCACCTGCATCTCCATCTCCATCCATTCGTTGTCCGGAATAGATTGCTTCGGTCGTTCCTGCCTCGCAATGTCATAGTATATCTGTTACAGGCGGCAGCGGACAATGAACTTATTCAATCCGGCATAATTTATCGCTGTCCGCTGCCACTATCTAATCCTCAGTCCCGATCACAGCATCGGGACACCTCATTTTCAAAAAAGGAGGACATGCCTCCGAAAGTTCTCGGAGATTTCGCGCGGAAATCCTTTTAAAGCAGCTCCCGGAGTAGACTATTCCGCCGGTTTAATATTCTGGTTGATGCGGAATAAATTGTTCGGATCGTATTTCTTTTTAATCACCGAAAGACGCTCGTAATTTTTTCCGTAAGCCGATTTTACCAGGTCTGTTCCTTCTTCGCCCAAACCGGAAAAGTTAACATATAAACCACCTGGCGAAAATTCCTTCAGGTCATCTAAGAATTCGCGGGCATAGCTTATTACTGCCTCATTTGCATCGGCATCGGCCCAAATGGCATCGATACTAAACAGGTAATTCGATTGTCGTCCGGAGAAAGGAGTGGCATCATCTTTCACACGGCTTACGGCTCCTCCAATATGCCAAATGGCGATCAGCACCATTGGTTGTGGCGGATTACTTGCTTTTGGAACAATAGCATCGATGGCTTTTGTATCCATCCGGTTAATGTATCTCGATTTAAAATAGTACAGTTGCTCGCCTTTCGGGAAGAAGGGATCGAACATGGTTTGCAGTGCGGTCCACGGTAGAGGAGTGCTCAGGTCGACCAGTGGTTTACTGAGTTCGCGTAAAGGTTTAAGCATTTGCTCGCCTTTATCCACATCTCCACAATGTACAGCAAGAAGAATAAGCACGCGTCTGCCGTGTGCTTCCTCGGGGAAATCGGGAACAGGAGGGATGGTCCAGAACATGGCAGTCGACGATACTTCGTCGGGCGACTCATCCATAAAAGCCTGCCACGCCGGCAATAATTGGGGGGCTTCTTCGGCAGGGTAAAAAGGAGCACACAGAGTTACCATTGGCCCCACGGGGTGCAGTTGATACTGGAAGGAAGTAACCACCCCAAAATTTCCACCTCCGCCACGTACAGCCCAAAACAGGTCGGAATTCTGCTTTTCGCAGGCGGTAATGAATTGTCCGTCGGCAGTTACCACATCAACCGATACCAGGTTATCGATACTCAATCCGTGTTTTTTGCGCAAATGACCCAAACCACCTCCCAGTGTTAAACCGGCAATACCAGTTGTTGATACTACTCCCGAAGGAGCTACCATTCCGAATACCGATGTTTCGCGGTCGAGATCGGCAATGGTTACGCCGCCCTGTGCATAAACGGTCTTTTTCTCGAGGTCGACATGGATGCCTTTCATTTGCGAAAGGTCGATCATCAGTCCGCCGTCGTTCGTGGCACTACCACCAACATTGTGGCCTCCACCGCGCACCGAAAACAAGAGATCGTTTTCGCGGGCAAAATTTACCGATGCAATTACATCGGCCACTCCCGAACACTGTGCTATCAGTGCCGGTTTTTTGTCGTGCATACCGTTCCATATTTGTCGAACTTCGTCGTAGTTGTCAGCCGAAGCTGTTACCAATGTGCCACCCAAGGATGTGCAAAAATCGTCGATCAGTTGCTGATCGATGTTTGTTTTGTTACCGGATTTTGTAATAATTTTCATGACATTATAATTTTTGGTTAAAATGAAAACGTGCATAAGCCTATTACTCAACAACGGGCATTACAAGCATAGCAATGCCGGTCAATTGAAATAGTATCCTGGTAATCAGATCTTAATTGAGCGGGGATTAGTACACGCGGGATGGTGAGTTGTTACCTCATACAGCTACCTGCGAAGGAAGAATTCCGTATTTTTCGTGAAAACATTTGGCGAAATACGACGGGTTGCTGATGCCAACATCCAGGGCTATTTCGGTAATGTTTTTCTTACGTTGTTTCATTAATGAAAGTGCTTTGCTCATGCGGAGGTCGCGGATAAAACCATTGGGCGAAGTTCCGGTAAGACTTCGGATTTTTCGGTATAAATGCGGTCGGCTAACACCGATCTCACGGCTCAGACTTTCCACGTTAAAAGCTTCGTTGAGGTATTGGCTGTCAACAATAGTGAACAGTCGGGTAAGAAAAGCTTCTTCGGTTTCGTTCAGTATTTTTACCGTTTCCTTTTCAATTTCCTGGTCGCAGAAAACACTGAGTTTACCCATTAATGTGGAGGTGATAATTTCGCCGTTACCGGCAACTTTGCAAAAGCGATAACTCTGTTCTACGGCACGTTCAAAAATGGTGTTTCCGTGATCGGTAACCGGCTGGCCAATGCTTATTCCCATTTTAAAGCGGATGTTCCAGCTGGCATCTTTTTGTTCGCCAATATTTTTATTGAACGCTTCCCGAATACCAATGGCGCACTGAACGGCACTTTCGGGTGTGTAAAAGGTGGCAATAAGGCTGTCGTTCTGAAGTTGCCGTAAAACGCGGCCCTGGTATTTATGGATGTAATTGCCGGCAATCTGCCGTGGTTTTTCCGGAAATTTTAATCGTTCGAAATCAACGCTTTTCTTCACCGTCGTGAGCGAAATAATATCGAGTGTTAAAATAAAGCGGTAGCCCGTATCGGCCTGACTGGCATTTTTCATTACTATGCCATGATCGAGCGCCTGGTCGTAAGCCATAAAAGCCGAGTACATGCCGCCGTCAACTTCCACAAGATTACACGTTTTTATGTCGTTGGCTTCTTTGTGTACGGCACGGCAGGCTTCTTTACTGGGGCCTTCCATCAGGCAGAACACCATGCCATCTTTCTCATTCACCCAAAATTGGTGGTATTTTACGTTGTATTTCGACTGCACTGCGAGGTCTTTGAGGTGTGCCTTTTTTGCTTCTTCGAGCGTTATGCCGGGGGTTATATGGTAATCCATAAATAGTGGCATAGCGCAGTTTTTAAAAGTTCAGTATAAAGTGTAACATAGCGTTGTAAAAATTTGTTCATCAGGTAGATGTGCCGGTCGATTCATCGGGTGTTTAATTCTGCGTTGGTTGTTCGGCCTGCATGGCTGCCAATTTCTTTTCAAAGTGATCGACCAAATGCTGAATACCTTCCTCGGGGCCAAAACTTACCAGTAACAGATCTTCTAAAACACCGCCCGTATGTCCGGGTTTCATGTAAAAAGCTTCGCCGGCACTAAATACTTCCGAAGTGCCATCTTCGTAATCCATCCGAATGGCGCCTTTTACCACGTATCCCCAGTGCGGCACCTGGCAATGATCGTTTTCCAGTCCTTCCAACAATGGGGAAAACTCGGTTCCGGCAGGAGCATTGTTAATGTCGACACACATTCCGCCCCAGCCTTCTATCATTGGGAATACTTTATCCTTTGGAAAATCGTTTAGGTTGACGTGCGTTTTTTTAGGTGCGTTATTGGCATTCACTACAAATTTTCCTTTGGCATAAGTGTCAGTACCGAACATGTTTATATTTAAAATTTTCCAATCGTTATTCACCTTTTTCAACACGTAGGCTCTCCGGTCTTTTACTTTTTTATTAGCATCATACTGCGAGATATTTGCCCAGGCCATGTCGCCATCCACCAGTATGTTGTGGTATTCGAAGTCTTCAGGATTTTCAATGGTCTTAACGTTGTTCTCTATTTTCCAACCCATATGTTGCGTCATGTTCTCCCTGATCAAATCCCAGCCTTGCATTGAAAAATGATCATCCATACTGGCGTACATAAATAGTGCCTGCTCATTCTGAACCCAGTTTTTTGCATAGGCTTCAAAATCGTTGTCGCAATAGGTTTTTCGTTCGTTTTCCAGGAGGCTTATAATGGCCTTGTTTTCGTCTTTATTTCCTGCATTGATGAATAAAAGCCCTAATACTACAACCAGTATTCCCAGGCTTCCGATGCTAATTATTTTCTTTTTCATAATTCTTTGATTTTAAGTTAATAATGGTGTGCTGCACGAATTCTTGTTGTAACGTTCAATACAAAATTACACCACGGTATGTATGCCAGTCGAACACAGATGAATCATTAAATGCAACATTTGTATCATTCGCGTGAATAAGGAAAGATTGATACAAGTTTGAGGGAGATTGAATGGAGATTGAGAATGGAAAAATGGAATTTTAGGGTGCTGTTTCCTGCTTTGCAGATTGACGATTGCCAGTAATGTAAATAGGATAAATTTAGAGAGGCCACCCCGGAAACGAGTTTCCGAAACAGCCTGTCTAAAATTTTCATGTTGTAAATCTATTATTTGGTTGCAAAAAGTTGCGATAGTAGTTCGTATCCATCAACGCTTTTCACGTCTTGTGCCAGATTTTCTTCCAGAAGATCTTTATCGCCTCCCAGTTTTCTGAATCGTTCAACGTATGCTTGTGCTGCATCTATATTTCCGCGATCCACTTCGCAAAGTGCCAACATATACATTGTTGCCTGGTCGTAAGGACGGTAGCGGGCAGCTGTCTCGAAACATTTAATAGCCCGCTTTGTTTTTCGGTCTACAAATAACTTTTCAGCACCTTTGGTAAAATGGTTCCGGGCAATTTCGGTAAAATCGCGTTGTTCTGCGGCCGATTCTGTCATCCCCAGTTTTATCTGAATAGCAATTTCTTTTTCCATGGCAACAGCAACACCATTGGTTTTGCCCGGCATCCACATGTAATTGGTTTCTCCAATTATATTTGTTAGCAAGTTGTCGACATTTGGAGATACACTGTTTACTACTTTAATGTCCGACAAACTACCATCAGAATTAACAGTAAATTTAATCACTTCGGTACCTTCAGCAGTGTCGCCAAATTCGGTATCGTATTTAAAATTGTTGGCGATGTAGGTTTTCAGCGAATTCGTGTTATCAACAGCATTATACTTAACTGCTGTAAACTTAGGTGGAGTTACTTCCACATCTTCCATAGTGTAAGGAGGAACTGTTTCTTGAGCGTGTGCAAAAATAGCTGCGAACATGCAAATGAATAATAATTTAATTGTTTTCATGACTTTGAGCTTTAATCGTTTTCAAATTTTAAATTGTTTTCTCTTGTTTCTATATATCTGTTTTCATTGTTGTCAACTAAACACCGAATATCCATTAACGAATGTTTCGGACGTAACTAGCATTAAAAATATAATGGGTTTGATGCGTTGGGGTGTTCTTCAATTCTAATCCATTGAACTGTTACTTGCAAATTTAAGACACAAGAGGAGACGGGTGTTAGTAATTTTGATTCAAAAAAAGATAAAAAAAGACCAATTGGTATTAATTGGTCTTTTTTATGCTTCTTCCATCTCCATTTGAAAGTCGGATGGTTTTATTCCGTATTCTTTCTGAAAACATTTCGAGAAGTATGAAGGGCTTCCAAAACCGGTATCGAATGCTATTTCGGAGATATTTCCGCTTTTATCGCGCAGCAATTGTTTGGCGCGGTTAAGACGGTAGGCTTTTATAAACGAATTTGGCGACTGGCCAATCAGCGTTTTCATCTTTCTGTAAATCTGTGATTTGCTGCATCCCAGGTGCTTTTCGAGAATAGAGGCATGCAGGTCGTTGTTCTTCCAGTGTTTTTCCATGTAGTCCATCAGCAGCGTTATAAAACGCACATCGTCGGGCGAAACCGATTTTATGCGGTCGCCTTTAATCACCACTTTCATGCTTTCGCTCTGAAATAGATTTCGCACTTCGAGGGTAAGCAGAATTTTAGATGTGGAAATATAGCACAATCGTTTCGCCAGTTTTACCGATTGTTGAAATTCAACATTGCTGATATCCTCTAAATAACAACCACTTATACCCACCTTTAGAAATAGCTTGCGTTGCAGGGTTTTTATGAACGGAGCAAATTCCTTATGAATTTTTAAAGCACAATAAACCGCTGCACTTGTTGAATAGAAAGTAAGCTGCGAGGCATATTGGTCGCGCAAAATAACAGTTCCCTTAAAGTGGTTACAGTAATCCAATACCAGTTTCTTGAATAATTTTACAAGGGAACGTCGCTCCTTCAGTTTCAGACTGTACAATTCATTCGAATCGATACTGAGCGCCATTATCGTTGTAAGTGGCTGCGTGGTAATACTATTAATATCTACCTTTTCGCTTTGGGTTTCCGGCTTAATTTGTTTAAGAAAAAAATCGATGATCCGGGAGTCAACTTCAATAATATGGTTGGGAACATTGGCATGTTCGTGCTTGTGGAGTTGTTCTATATACGCGCGATTGGGGGCCTCGAATAAACAAAAGGCGATCTTGCGCTTTTCGTCGAAGCAGTAACCCAGTTTCCGGCAATGATACTGGTGTTGAACCTTTATGTCCTGAAGGTGCTTCTGTGCGATTGCTTCGGAGGGGGTCTCACCATTTAGCTCGTGATTGTCGATAAAATAAGGCATATTCTCAAGCTTTTTATTAATGGTTAGGCACCAGGGATTGGCCAGAATGTATATAAGGATAACCGGGTTAACATGTGTGTAGTAGTAATAAAGAAACGATTGCGTTGAATAAATGTTCAAGTTGCTATTAAATTTAAAGGTTCAGCATATTCATTTTAAGTTGTTGGCCTTTAATAATATGAGCACGGAAGTTGCCTGATTAACTACCGAATTTTTTGATGGATAAGAATTATAAAGCCGGATTTAAACAGGGTCTGTACTCCGTCGCGAAGAAATTATTTAAAAATTAATTTCGATGAAAAATCGCATAAGCGGTAGCTATTCCGATAATTCTATTTATTGCTGAATAGGGCCAAATGTTTCATGCAAGCAATAAACATCATTTTTATTCTAATTGCTCTTTTTTTTTTATGTAAAGTTCCGTAACTTGAAAAGGAATAAACCGGTCGCCAAACTGAACAATCATAAAAAACATTGAGCCCCGGTAAATGTTAATGAATTAAATAATTATAAACTCTAAATGATTAGAATGAGAAAACTAATGACCTTATTTTTAATGTGCATGAGCGTTTATGTTTTTGCACAGGACAAGCCAAATATTTTGGTGATTATGGTTGATGATGTTGCTCCAAACTCGCTTAGCTGTTACAGTTTGGGAATGCAGTATTCAACACCAAACATCGACAGAATAGCAAAAGAAGGCGTACTTTTTACCGACCATTATTCGCAGCCCAGTTGTACTGCAGGGCGCGCAGCGTTCATTACCGGACAAAAACCCATTCGTACAGGATTAACCACCGTTGGGCAACCCGGTAATCCACTTGGAATTAAAAAGGATGATCCAACACTGGCTGAATTATTGAAACCAATGGGTTATATGACTGCCCAGTTTGGTAAAAATCACCTGGGCGACCGTAACGAGCATTTGCCAACCGTGCATGGTTTCGATGAGTTTTTTGGAAACCTTTATCACCTGAATGTTTCGGAAGAAGAAGAGCAGGCTGATTACCCGAAAAGCAAAGAATTCTATGAAAAGTATGGCCCACGTGGCATTATTGAATCGTATGCCAGCGATACTTATGACGATACGGTAGATCCTCGTTTTGGTGTTATTGGAAAACAAAAAGTAACCGATATTGGCAAACTAACCAGCAAACGCATGGAAACCTTCGACGAAGAGCTGGTTGCCAAAACCGAAGATTTTATGAAACGCGCACACGATGCCGGCAAGCCATTCTTTATCTGGCATGCTACCAGCCGTATGCACGTTTACACCCACCTGAAAGAGGAATCGCGTAACCTGGCAACACCGATCAGTACCGATATGGACTTGTTTGGTTCGGGGTTAATGGAACACGACGGACATGTTGGTGAAATTCTGGATTACCTTGATGAGTTAGGCATTGCCGACAATACGATCGTAATTTATACCACCGATAACGGACCGGAACAAAGTACCTGGCCCGATGCCGGCGTAACACAATTCCGTGGCGAAAAAATGACCACTTACGAAGGTGGTGTGCGTGCGCCGTTTATGGTGCGCTGGCCCGATGAAATTCCTGCAGGATTAATTCGTAACGGTATTTCGGCTCACGAAGATGTGGTGCCTACCATTATGGCTGCCGTTGGCGAGCCTGAAATTAAAGACGAACTGAAAGAAGGAAAAACAATTGGCGACATGACCTACAAAGTATATATCGATGGATTTAACAACCTCGATTACTGGGAAGGAAAAACCGACGAGTCGGCTCGTAACTACTTCTTTTACTACTACGAGAGCGGTTTAACTGCTATGCGTGTTGGCCCGTGGAAAATGCACTTTGCCACCAAGGAGCGTTACTACGAAGATATGGTAGTACATACTATGCCACAGTTGTTTAACCTCAGAAAGGACCCTTATGAAAAATATGATGGCGTTTACGGTTTTGAACTCATCATGCATAAATCGTGGGTGTTCCAACCGGCTATTGGCTATTTGACTGAGCACTTGTCAAGTTTCAAAGATTTCCCTCCAAGGCAGGAGGCTGCGTCACTTGACATCAATAAAGCTATTGATGCGATTTTGAAATCGGATACACGACAATAACGATTTTAATTCCGAATAGAATAACAAGGGCATCCAAAACGGGTGCCCTTGTTGTTTTGGATAAACCGCCCGGGTATGTTTAATGTGTTGTTTTTCAGTTGTTTATTTTGTAACTTATGTAGTTGTAAAGCAGGACAGCCAGCCTTAGGTTTATTTGTCCTGCACACATTATAAATCAATTAAAAACCAAATAATCATGGAATGTTTTATTGAATTATGGAGTGCAAGGAACTCCTGGAAACAACTGTCGCACGAAGAGCGTGGCATTTACCTTGGACAAATCGGGCCACACATGCAATCGCTACTCGAGAAAGGTGTCGAAATTGTTGGCGGGGGAGTAAACGATGTTGCCACTACCCATCGGGCTAATTTCGACTTTTACGCCGTATGGAAATTCCCGACATTGGGTATAAAGAAAGAATTTGAAGCTGTAGTAATGGAAGCCGGCTGGTACAATTACTTTCACCAGGAAAATGTTTCAGGCGAGCTGACTAGACCAGACGAAATAATTGAAAAACTAATTTCAATGTAATTAAAACACAATAAAATGAAAACTATTTCAATCCTTTTAACCGCAGGTTTGTTTATGCTTGCTGCATGTACAAACACAACAGAAAAACCACTTAACCAAACCGAAAAGGAAGTTTTAGCCCAAGAGGTAGAAGCCACCATTAACACCATGATGGATGGTATGAAGCACATGGATGTTAATCAGGCTTTCGAGTCAAATTTTTTACTCGATAAAGATTTTAAATACATTGGAATTAATGGAGAGACAATGCATTTTGATGAATTTGATAAAGAGGTACACCAGATATTCGACAACCTTGAAAAAGTGGACTTTGCGTTTTCTGCTCCCGAAATAAGGTTAGTTACACGCGATGTGGCCATTGTTACCATGCCTTATAAAGGGAAATTTTATTTTCCCGGATCTACATTGAGTTTTCCTGAATGCGGAAGTACGCTGGTGCTACAAAAAATAGGCGATGAATGGAAAGTAATTCATTTTCATGAGTCGCTACAGGAATCGGAGTTTGTAACTTCTGATTTGTAGGACACAAGTTTTACAAAGCATAAACATCCATGATTTATTCGGATTATGGATGTTTATGTGTTGCAGCTGAATGTTTTACAAATCCTCAACCTTCAAATAAATCTGATTCTGCATTATACTGGAAGCTTCTTCCGGGAAATTTTCGGAAATCGTTTTCCATCCTTCATTATTGTGAACGGCGTCGTAGGTTTCCTGATTCTTCCAGTTTCCTTTTATAAAATAGTTGTACTCATCATTACTGCCCGGAACTACCTGCATTAAGGTGTATAGACAGTCCCAGAAACCCATTTCTGCAATGGCCTGGTTAAATTTATCCATCGCATTTTGCATTACCTCAATCGATCCTCCTTCGGGTACTTTAATTAAGTGAAGACTGGCCAGATGATTGTCGCTTTTATCGGGTAGGTGTGTACTGTGGCAGTAATGAAGCAGCCATTTATTATTCACTTTTTTGAATACATAGCTTTCGTAAGCCTCAATGCTCATTTTTGCATCGTCCATTGCAATATCGGCATTAAAATTAACCACCGAAAAAGCCATATTTCCCGATACTTCGGTACTCTTTATATCGATAACAACATTAAACGCTGCGCCTTCCATCGATTTTACCGATTCAATAAAGCCATCCATATCCTGGTGATTGAATCCGGTTTCGTAAAGACTAAAATCGGTAGTACACAGGGCTCTCACACCATCGTAATTGAAATCTTCCATGGCAGTGTAAAAATCGTTCAGTGTGGTTTCAACGGCTGATTTCTCTTGTTCAGGATCAGAAGTCTGGCAGGCCATTAGTAACACCAAAAGCCCAAAAAGAAGCAATAAATTTTTCATAATAGTTGTGATTAAAGTTTCCATCTCATACGTGCTAATCGGATAAAAGTTAACTGCCGCTGTTTTTACTTTTTTAGTGTTTATTTGGTTTTGCTGATTTCCATCATTTCTAAATTGGCCGGTAAAAGGTTGATTTATGCGTGCATTTTTGTACCTTTTTAAAACAAACAGATTAACAGCATAGGGAATGAAACGACCATGAGAAAATCTTTCAAACAAACGCGAATGATTATATTCATGGGAGTTCCATCTGTTACCTTAAAAAAATAAACAATTATAAACGAATGAAATTACTATTGGAAAATATAAAAGAGCTGGTTCAGGTGGAAGACCAACCCGTTTTGTTCAGAGTCGGAAAAGAAATGGCAAAAGTAAATACTATTAAAAATGCTTTTTTGATCATTCGCGATGAGGTGATCGAGGACTTTGGCCCGATGGATCAGCTAAAAGACAAATATTTTGATGATGACCTGCTGATCGAGATCGATTGTTCCAACCGGCTGGTTTATCCCAGCTTTTGCGATTCGCACACACATTTGGTTTATGCTGCTCCACGTGAAAGGGAGTTTGTTGACCGCATAAAAGGTTTATCGTACGAGGAAATTGCGCGCCGTGGAGGCGGGATTCTGAATTCGGCAAAATTGTTGCATGAAACTTCGGAAGAAGAGCTATACGAAAGTGCCATGGAGCGCGTTTGGGAGATTGTAAAAATGGGAACCGGTGCCGTAGAAATAAAAAGTGGATATGGACTGAATACCGAAGACGAATTGAAAATGTTGCGTGTTATTCAGCGGATAAAACGCACTTCGCCCATTTGCGTTCGTGCTAATTTTTTGGGGGCACACGCTATTCCGTTAGCGTATAAAAACAATCCGTCGGACTATGTTGATATTATTATTAATGAAATGATTCCACAGGTAGCTGCTGAGGAGCTGGCCGATTTTATTGATGTGTTTTGCGACCGCGGTTTCTTCTCCGTGGAAGATACAGAGCGCATATTAATGGCAGGAATGAAATACGGTTTGCGTCCAAAAATTCATGCCAACGAACTGGGATTGACAGGCGGTATTCAGGCCGGAGTGAAATACAATGCACTTTCGGTCGATCACCTGGAATATGTTGGGGAAGATGAAATTGCAGCACTAAAAGATTCGGAAACCATGCCGACTGTTTTGCCGGGAGCTGCTTTCTTTCTGAACATGAAATTATCGCCGGTGCGTGAAATGATAGAGGCCGGTTTACCGGTAGCGCTGGCATCGGATTTTAATCCGGGATCGTCGCCAAGCGGAAACATGAGTCTGATCTCGGCAATGGGCTGCATCAACTTTAAAATGTTGCCCGAAGAGGTGATCAACGCCACCACGCTAAATACAGCCTACGCCATGGGAATTAGCGAAAGCTACGGAAGTATTGCCCGCGGAAAAATCGCCAACCTGTTTATTACCGGCGAAATTCCGGGAATTGAGTATTTGCCTTACGCTTATGGTTCCAACTTGGTAGAAACGGTTATTATTAACGGCGAAGTACAAAACTTATAAAACTCACTGCAAAAAATCATAAGCTAAATCTTTTGCTATTTATACATTCGCATAAATTGTCATTTCGACGAGTAAGTGAGGAGAAATCTGTTATGATATGAAGAGATTTCTCTCTGCGTTCGAAATGACAGAAATAAACTAAAACAAGATGAAAAAGATAATCGAATGCGTTCCTAATTTTTCTGAAGGACGCGATATGAGTATAATCAAGGAAATTACCAATGCCATTGAAAGCGTGGCCGATATTAGCTTACTGGATGTGGACCCCGGAAAAGCGACCAACCGTACAGTGGTAACTTTTGTAGGCACACCGGATGATGTTATCGAAGCTGCATTTCGTGGAATAAAACGTGCTGCCGAGTTGATAGATATGAGTCAGCACAAAGGTGAACATCCGCGTTTTGGTGCCACCGATGTTTGTCCGTTGGTGCCCGTTGCCAATGTAAGCATGGAGGAAGCCATTGAATATGCCCGAAAGCTTGGCCAGCGCGTTGGTGAAGAACTGGGAATTCCGGTATTTAGTTACGAGTTTGCTGCATTTAAAGAAGAACGCCGCAGTTTGGCCAATTGCCGCTCGGGTGAGTACGAGGCTTTAAAAGAACGCATTACTACCGAGCGATGGAAACCTGATTTTGGCCCGAATGAATGGAACGAAAGAGTTGCAGGAAGTGGTGCTACTGCTATTGGTGCCCGTAATTTTTTGGTGGCTTACAATATAAATCTGAATACAACATCAACTCGCCGTGCCAATGCCATTGCCTTCGATATTCGTGAGGCAGGACGTGTAAAACGCGAAGGAAATCCTGTTACTGGAAAGATCGTGACTGATGAAAATGGTGAGCCGGTTCGTATTCCGGGCAGTTTAAAAAAGACCCGCGCCATTGGCTGGTACATCGAAGAATATGGTGTGGCTCAAATCTCCATCAACCTGACCGATATTGCAGTAACACCGGTGCATGTGGCTTTTGATGAAACTTGTAAAAAAGCTACGGAGCGTGGAATCCGCGTTACAGGTTCAGAGTTGGTGGGCTTAATTCCGCTACAAGCGATGTTGGATGCCGGAAAATATTTTCTGCGTAAACAAGAGCGTTCCACCGGAATTTCTGATGATGAGATTATAAAGATTGCTATCAAATCGCTTGGTCTGGATGAATTGGCACCATTCGATCCGAAAAAGAAGATCATTGAATATGTGATTGAAGATAAATCGGCGAAAAAGCTGGTTGACATGACCCTGACTCAGTTTAAAGATGAAACAGCCTCTGAATCTCCGGCTCCGGGTGGAGGTTCCATTTCTGCTTACGTTGGTGCCCTGGGAGGTGCTTTAGGTGCTATGGTTGCCAACTTGTCGGCACATAAACGAGGTTGGGACGCACGTTGGAAAGAATTCTCCGATTGGGCCGAAAAAGGTAAATTCTATCATTCGGCATTATTGAATTGTGTTGATGAGGATACCGATGCATTCAATAAAATTATGGCTGCTTTTGGATTGCCAAAATCCAGCGATCAGGAAAAAGTGGAGCGTAAACAAGCCATTCATGATGCCACAAAAAATGCCATTGAAGTACCGTTAAAAGTGATGCAACTGGCACACGATTCGCTGGAAGTGATGCAGGCTATGGCAGAAGTTGGAAATCCGAATTCGGTTTCCGATGCCGGGGTTGGAGCGTTGTGTGCACGAACTGCCGTTGAAGGTGCCTATTTAAATGTGAAAATCAATGCTTCCGGATTTGATGACAACGCGTTTTTAGAAGTATCGTTATCAAAAGCCGAAGAGCTATTGAATTTAGCAAAGGAAAAGGAAGCTGAGATTCTTGACGTAGTGAAGAAAAAAATTGAAGGATAGTAAAAAAGAGTGTCATTTCTGAGTTCGATAGGAATGACACTCCTTTTTTATTGGATCTACTCTCGATTTAAAACCGGTGTTTCAATCTACTTCTTCCCAGGTGACAGCGCCAATACTTTTTCGCCCCGGGCAGGAATCTTCAATAAGAGTAAGATTTAGTACCCCGTTGTTGTATTCAAACTCATATTCGCCCTTTACGTTTTGCTGACACGCAATAGGACCTTCCGTATCGGTAAAAGTGATTTTTTTATCTTCGATTTTGTAGTTGCCTTTTACCAGAACCACCGCTGCTGGGGTGGATAACTCATAACTATCTTCTTTAAATTCGAGGTTGATTTTACCAATGCCTTCTAAGTTCGCACTAAATTTTTTACCCTGAAGCTGGGCACTCGCACTAATTGATATCATTGTTGATAATAGCATGATTAAGAATAGTTTAGTTTTCATTTTATTATTATTTGATAGTTTATTTATTGCTTTGAAATCTACCTAGCTGCTCTTTTAAATATGGGATTCCGCATGTAACGCCGAGCTGACCTTCAGCTCCCGAAACAATTCCAACAAGATACCCGTTTTTATCGATTACCGGTGATCCGCTTCTGCCGGCAGGATCGACATTCTCGGTTAAAGTAGTGGTATAAAAATAAGGCCCCAGGTTTTTGAAAACCTGCATTTTAATAAGCGACGGATTTTCAGATGTTTGTTTAAAAGCCCATCCAACTGCGTAAACAATTTCGCCGTTCAAAACCGGATTCGATCTGATTTTTAGCGGCGTAAAATCAGACTTCTCATTCGTTCGGAAAATAATCCAGTCACGGACTTTTAAGGTATTAAACTCGCCGGTTTCTTCATTCTTATTCTCATTCAGTAACTCCCCTAAGCGAATTGCTTTTTGTGGTTTCCCTTTCGGGTAGATTTGCCATAGCTTAAAATTGCTGTCAAGATTGATGCTGTTTTCTGTTTCATCCCTGAAAAGCATAAAAATATGTTTGCAGGTAACGGCAAATGTATCGGAGCCTGCTTCAATTAGAAATGCATTCCCAATATTAGAATAGGTTGAATCTTTAAACTCAACCTTGTTTGTCATTACCAGTTCCGGCCATTCATTCACAGGCTTTTCTACCCAGGTTTCTTTCTGAGTAATTTCAGGTTCGTTTTTGCACGAAAAGAAACAAATTAGTATAAAAAGCACCTGAATAAAGGTTGATTTTGGCATTCTTTTTTATTTGAAATACGTTTAATATCCTAGTATTAAAATATGAGATGCGTCAAGCTGTTCTATCCGCTTAACGCATAACATATTTTATTTAATTGTTTTCCTGTGGCTGATAGTTTTTTTGCAGACTAATAAGAATAACAATTCCTAACCGTGTTAAAGCAAAAACAAGAATTCCGCACAAAGGAGCAACCAGGGCTATTTTTAATCCGTCGGCAAAAACACTTGGCGCGACATCGCCCATCGCCTGTACTTTGTCGAAGATCATAATCAGTCCGAAAACGCGGCCTAAAAATCCCCAGGCTACTGCAAACCAACTTATTTGCTTCATCAATTCAATAGTTTTGTGTTTCTCTCCTTTCATTAAAATTCCACGCACAAAAAAAACTATTATTACTAAAAACGATAGTACAATGATGTAGGTAAAAGCGGGGCCGCCATCGTTAAGTTTGCTAATAATTGCATTCATAATTTTTAAATTTAGTATTTATAAAAAAGTTTCCAAAATTTCAGTTTTAGTGCTTCAAGGGGGCTACTCATCAGCGTATAAAATATTTCTAATTTCATTGGCCATTTTCATAAGACCGGGATCTTCATGATTGTCGAGTAAAACGATAAAAAATCGGCCATTATCGAGTACGTGCATCAGTGATTGGAATCCAAAAAATTCACCTTCGTGTCCCCAGATATTGACCGGTTTATTATTCGTAGGAATTGTGACCAGACCGAATCCGTAACCGTAGTGCTCTGTATGAGGTGTGGTCATTAAAGCCACACTTTTTTTTGAAAGAAGGGTGTTGTTAACCAGTGCATCTTCCCAAATTTGTAAATCATTGATTGTAGAGTACAAAGCTCCGGCAGCATACGCCACTGTGGCATTAACCGGCGGGGCAAGCCGGATTGTATCTTCTTTTGTATTATATCCTGTGGCCATTTTTTTAGGAGGATTTGAATTCTGATATACGCCCGAATTTTTCATACCCAAGGGGTTGAAGATCTTTTCCTCAAGGACTTGTTCGTAGGTTTTATCGCTTACATTTTCAATAATTTGTCCCAGAACGTAATAGCCGGAATTGGAATATTTAAATTGAGTTCCGGATTCAAAATCAAGGTCAAGATCCCGGAAATTTTTGATTATATCGATAGGTTTGTTTTCAGTGTACATCAACTTTTTTATTTCCGGAATCTCCAGATAACCAGGAATGCCTGAAGTATGTGAAAGCAAATGGTGGATGGTTATTTTATCGCCTTTTTCCGAAGGATAATCGGGGATGTATTTGGAGATCGGATCCGTCAGCGCCAGTTTCCCTTCCTCCTTGAAAAGCAGGATTAGAGCTGCGGTAAATTGTTTTGTGCAAGAGCCGATCATAAATCTAGTATCGGTTGTATTCGGAATTTTTAGGGCTGTGTGGGCAAAACCAACACTATTTTGATATATACTGGTGTTGTTTTCTGCCACTAAAATACTTCCGTTAAACTGGCCTGCCTCATAATACTTGTCTACGATTTTATCTATTTGTGTTGGAATTGGCTGACTTAATAATTGACCGCCCACAACAATAATAAGCAGTAGTAATAATTTAATCTTCTTCATTTGTTAATGCTAACTTGTTTGTTCCCGAGTTAAAATTAGTTGGAATAAGTCGTCAGTAATTTTTTATGCGACAGATGGAGCATTTCCCTCCTTATTCTGCATAAACTGCGTTTTATACCGGATTATTAGGGCGAATATGTAACAACGGGCGCTCAATCCGCAATTCATCGATTAAAAGGCGTAATTACACCAATTTTAAGTAATATTGTTTTTTATGATACAGCTAAAAAGAATACCATTTAAGACGATACTTTTCCACGCCCTGTTTTGGGTGGCGGTTTGGTTCTTCTTTTTCTATTTTTTTAGCTACAATTCTGATAAAGTGGATTATGCACTTTGGTTTTCGAGCGGATTACTGCCGCTAACTATCGGTGTTACCTATTTTGTAAATTACCGTCTTATTCCACGGTATCTGCTGGCTAAACGTTACTGGAAATTCGCGCTTTACAGTTTTTACACCTTCGTTTATATTTCATATGTCATATCCTTACTTATTTATACCTGCCTTATTCTTGTACTTAAATTCAACCTGAATGAGATGCCGCCAATGAGCAAAAATTTCTTCTTTGTTTTGTTGCTGGTTATTATCGTGGTAGGAGTAATTAGTTTTGTAAGTATCTTAAACCAGAGTTTCAAAACCGCTACGGCGAACAAAGAATTGCAGAACAAAATTCTGGAAACACAACTTCAGTTAAAAGAGCAGGAATTGCATTATCTGAAACGCCAGATCCATCCACATTTTTTGTTTAATACATTGAATACGATATATGGATTTGCGTTAAAGCAATCGAAACAAACGCCAGATATTATTCTGAAACTCTCGAATTTGCTCGATTATATTTTGTACCAGGTAAACAAACCGTTGGTAAGTTTGAAAGAAGAAGTACTGCATATTCAGGAGTATATCGAGTTGGAGAAAGTACGTTTTCAGGATACGCTGAAAGTTGATTTTCAATCGTCGGAAGTGAATGAGGAGATTCAGATGGCACCGATGTTGCTGATTCCGTTTGTTGAGAATGCCTTTAAACATGGTAACTTAGTAGATGGGTTTTTGCGCATTAAAATGGAGGTGCGTGTTGACAATGACTGCCTGGAATTTGTAATTGGAAATTCGTTTATTGATGAGGATAACGAACGCAGAAATGGAGGGCTGGGACTTTTGAATATCCGAAAACGGCTGGATTTGAATTACCCGAATAATTATGAATTGAAGCACGAGATAAAAGAAAATTGGTACACGGCAAAACTTGTTATTTGCGATCTTGCAAAAACTGAACATTCAAACCGGAAAGATGACTAAAAAGATACGTTGTATAATAGTTGATGACGAGCCAACGGCACGCGAAATTCTGGAGAGCCATTTGAAAAAGATTGATGCCGTAGAGGTGCTTGCTTTGTGTAAAAATGCTATTGAGGCTTTTAATGTAATTAGTAGTAAGTCTATCGATTTGGTTTTTCTCGATATAAACATGCCGGAAATTTCGGGGCTATCGTTTGCCAAATCGATTAACAATGCGGTGAAAGTTATTTTTACCACTGCGTATCGCGAGTATGCCGTTGATGGTTTTGATTTGCAGGCAGTAGATTATTTGTTGAAACCTATTTCGTTTGGGCGTTTAATGCAAAGTATCAATAAGTACCTAAGTGAAAATCAGCAGATGACTTTTGAGGAACCAGCCAAAATTCAGCCCGAAAAAAGCGAATCGATCTTTGTGCGCTCCGACCGCAAGATGATAAAAATTAATTTCACAGAGATCTTATACATCGAAAGTCTGGCCGATTACATCAAAATCCATCTAATTGATAAAACCATAGTTACCCGTGAAACCATTTCCAGCATTGAAGCCAAATTGCCGCAACAGGATTTTCTTAGGGTGCACCGCTCGTTTATTGTGGCAATAAGTGCTATTGATTCGTTTACTGCCGAAATCATTGAAATTAGCAAAAAGCAAATTCCTGTAAGCCGCAGTTACAAAGACGCTATGCTGAAGAAACTTCAATCTTAAATGCTGTTCTTCTCCTTTTTTGAGATAACAAAATAAGGTTCACGCAAAGAACGCTAAGTTTTCGCAAAGCACAGAAAGGATGCTACATCATTGGTAATATTCTTTGCGAACTTTGCGCACCTTTTTCACTTTGCGTGAAACGTATTCATATACTTTCCTTTCTGTTTGTGATTCAGAGTAATCCCATTTATTTTGTTTTTTTATATGTTTTAGAATATGACTAGTCAGTCATTTTATTTTATATTTGTGACTGAGTAGTCATAATTATGCCAAAAGAAACATTTATAAAGCTTAAAGAGGGAAAGAAAAAGCAGGTCACAGATGCTTTTTTGAGGGAATTTGCAGTGAAAACTTACGATGAGGCTTCCATTTCGATGGTGGTAAAACAGTTGGGAATTGCCAAAGGCAGCGTTTACCAGTATTTTAATGATAAGCTCGATTTGTTTATGTATTTATTGAGCGAATCAGTTGCTGTTAAAACAAAGTACACCGAAGCAGTTAAACGCGAAAATTATCCCGATTTTTGGATTTTCTTTTCTGCGTTGTACGAACATGGTTTTCGCTTTGATGATGAAAATCCCTTGCACAGTCATTTTTTGCATAACCTTACGCAAAACCTCAATTCGCCATCCATAAAACATTTGTACAACGAGTTGCTTTCGCAGGTGGTGACAGGTTTTGAAATGATGGTGGAATACGAGGTGCAACAAGGTTTGTTCCGTTCAGATATACCGGTAAAAACGCAGGGATTCTTTTTATACAAACTGGGTATCAGTATTCAGGAGCAGCTGGAAGTAAGTGGCGTAATCAATCCAAAGGAAAGTATACAAAAGCAGCAGCCGGTTTATTTTGAGAAAAAGGAAGAATTAATGCAGGTAGTTGCTGATTATATAAAACTGGCCAAGCCGGCTTTTGATAAAAACTAAACGAATGATACAGGTTGAAAATTTGGTGTTTCAGTACCCCGGAAACGATGGTCCGACATTAAAAGGTCTCGATTTTTCCATAGCAAAAGGGGAGATATTTGGTTTCCTTGGCCCGTCGGGAGCGGGGAAAAGTACAGCGCAAAAAGTGTTGTATAAAATTCTGGAAGGCTATAAAGGGCAGGTGAATATTGACGGAAAAAACCTTTCGGAATGGAACAATTCATATCTCGAACGTATTGGTGTTGGTTTTGAGCTACCCAACCATTACCTGAAATTAACCGGAAAGGAAAACCTAGAGTTGTTTGCGGCTTTCTACCCAAATGGTAAAAAGCATAATAGTGCAGAGTTATTTGAAATGGTGGACCTTGCGGATGCTATGAATAAGCCTGTTGAAACCTATTCGAAAGGAATGAAAATGCGCCTGAATTTTATCCGTGCTATTCAGCACGATCCTGATATTTTGTTTTTTGATGAGCCAACCACCGGCCTCGATCCGGTAAATGCACACAAAATAAAACAGCATATTCTGGATCTGAAGAACCGTGGGAAAACCATTTTTGTAACCACGCACAGCATGGAAACTGCCGATGGTATTTGCGACCGTGTGTCCTTTATCGTGGATGGAAAACTGGTGCTCACCGATACGCCCCACAACCTAAAAAGCAGTTACGGTAAAGAAGCTGTTAAAGTAGAACTGAAAAGTGGTCAGTCGGGAGAGTTTCCACTTAAAGATATTGGTACAAATCCGCAATTTCTTGAATTTATTAAGCAGGATGAGATAAAGCGTATTCATACGCTGGAGGCTACCTTGGAAGAGGTTTTTATTCGTGTTACCGGAAAATCGCTTGGCAATGAATAGTCTTGGTCAGCAACTAAAATGGCAGTTTGTTTTGTTGCAAAAGAACAGCATTATTACGGTCAGTTTCGTGGTGACGTTGATGTACGGACTCGTACTGTATCTTCTACGTGATATTAGCGGTTTGGATAAATTGGTGGTTGCACTGGTTCTGAATGATCCATCGGTAATTGGCTACTTTTTTATTGCACTGGCCATTTATATCGAAATGAAACACCAGATATTGCAGGCTATTTTTGTTACGCCCTTCAACTTACATCATTTGCTGATTTCAAAGGTTATTTCCATTTCCCTGATTGGAGTAATTTGTTCGCTGGGGCTGGCATTTTCAGTGAAAGGATTCAATTTTAATATTATTCTGTTTGCAGTGGGCTCGCTCGCTATCTCTATACTTTCTGCGTTACTGGGGCTGTACATGCTTACTTTTTCCGGTGAGATCTTAAAATTTACCATGACCTCCATTCCTGTATTTTTGGTATTTGTAAACCTGCCGCTCATTCAATATCTGGGAGTTTTGGAGTTGGGTGTGGTAAAATATATTCTTCCTATTCAGGGAAGCCTCGACCTGATTGACTACGCGATTAGCGGAACTGCAGTTAATTTTGTTTGTGCTGTAAGTTCGATTGTGGTTTTTATTCCACTTTTTTACTGGCTGGCATTTCGTAGGTTTTCAGCCAAAATTGTCCATCAATAAATTACCGGAAATGAAAAAAGTATTAAAACTGGCTTTTACTGATTTTAAACTGATTTTTCGTGATCCGTCGCTGAAATCATTTTTAGTGTTGCCTGTAATTCTGTTTGCACTGATAATTTGGGCAGTGCCTCCACTGCTTGAAAAATACACTTTTCTTGTTCCGTATCTTTCCTTGTTTTTAGTGGTTGCCGTTATTGAAAACACACAAATGTTTTGCTTTATAAATACAATGGTTTTGATTGACGAAAAAGAATCGGAAGTGGCAAAAGTATATGGCGTTGTTCCGCTGAGCAAGTTGGAATATATCGTTTCCCGGTTTCTTATTCCATATTTATTTACAGTTGCTCTGAACCTGATTTTATTGTTCGTCCAAACAATATGTGAGCTGTCGGTAGCCTCAATACTATTGATCTCTTTTTTGGCGGCGCTGGTGGTTCCGGTTTATGCATTGGCGGTCAATTCAGTGGTGCAAAACCGTATGCAGGGAATGGTTTATGTAAAAGCGTTTAATATGCTGGTGTTGATACCGATTGCAGCCTTTTTTGTTCCCGAAAAATTTGTGCATTTATTTGGCATTTTTCCAACGCACTGGCTATTTCAGTCCATTGATAAGGCCACACAGAACCTTTCAGTTAATTTGTTTGCAGCCATAGGCTTTGTCTTCTTTCTGGCTTTGCTGTGGCTGGTTTCCCTAATATTTATTCGGAAACATTTTGTGTAAGATTAATGAAACTAAATTACCAAATTCCATTCAACCCATCTTCCAAAGCTTTTTTGTAGCTCTCGCGGTTAAATTCGTACAGGAACGGTGCTTTGTGTGCTCCACCGGTTCTCCGTTCATTTAATTTGATTAGAATTTTATACGATAAAATCTTCCGTTGAAAATTTCGACGGTCGAGTTCACGCCCCAAAATCGTTTCGTAAAGTTTTTGCAGCTGCGGCATGGTAAACTTTCGTGGCAGCAATTTTAGCCCAATGGGCTGCTGGTTGAGCTGAATACGAAGGGTTGTCAGCGCTTTGTCAATAATATCTTTGTGGTCGATAAACATTTCAACATCGGCAAACGGGCTTATCCATTCGCAGTCTTCCGAAAGTGCATCGGGTTGAGGATCTACTTTCGAGAACTCAACAAGTGCATAAAATCCAATTGAAATGAAGCGCTTTGTGAAAAATGCCACAACTTCCGGCGGTTCGTTTTTTAAAAATTCGGGATCCTCTTTTTTCGGTTTATCCCTGTAGGGGTCGCTAAAAACCTTAAACTGTTTCAGAAAAATATTGTCCAATCCGGTTCTTTCCTTCAAAGTTCGCTCTGCTGCCTGCTCCAGAGTTTCTTCGTGTTTTAAAAAACCTCCGGGCAAACCGTAGGCATCTGTGTGCTTTAATCGAAGCATTAAAACCTTCAATTCGTTATCGTGAAAACCAAATATTACACAATCGAGAGAGATGTGGTCAAGTAACTCTGAAACCTGAAGATGATGATTATCTGCCAATGTTTAAATATTTTAAAAAGTACAAATTAACCGATTTTTTTTGAATCTCTGTTTTCTGTGCGAACTTAGTTTTGTTCGTAATGAAAACCAATAACTTTTACGTGTTTTGAGGAATATTATTATCCGGTTTTCGAAGCGTTTGCCAGGCATTCAGTTCAATCGTTTTCGAAACTCCGAAGGATTCATGCCAACTTTCTTTTTAAATATCAAACTGAAATAATGAATGGTTTGGAAGCCCAACTCCAGACTGATCTCTTTAATACTTTTATCGGTGGAGATCAGTAATTCTTTAGCTCTGATTATGCGCAATTGTAAATGATACTGGCCGGGTGAAACGCCGGTGTATTTTTTAAACATTTTTCGGAAATACGAATAGCCAACATTGTGCTGCCGAGCTAATTCTTCCAAATCAAATTCCTGGTCAGCGTTTTGTCGCATTAAAAAACGCACTTCTTCAATTACTTTCGAGATCTGTTTGCCGGTGAATCCTTTTCGCTTTTCGAATGATATTATGTATCCGAGCAGTTTTACCACCATTCCGGATGCGACTTGCTGATAACCCGGGCGCTCTTTGTCAACCAGATCGCTGATTTTTAAATAGGTGTCGATAACTTCTTCACGAATACCACATTGAATAACGGGTTGCTGCGACGAAAATGTTGGATGTTTAAAAAGCTGTTCGGCAATGTGTCCGTTAAAGCCAACATAGTTTTCTACCCAGCCGGTCTTTTTTAGTGGGCGATAACGGTGCCATTCATTCTGGAAAATTATAATTAAACTCCCCGGTTTTACCTGAAACTTTCCGTTTGCATTTTCAAAGATACCGGTACCTTCTGTTATGTAATTTAGCTGGAATTCATGAAGAATACGTCCGCTTTTCCATTCAAAATAATATTCCGACGGGTGCTCGCGAGGCGGGTACATCGTGTTAGCTTTTATTCTTGCACAGCCGGCCACCTTTAAATATAAACCCCAGTTTATATCTTCTTCACTTGTTGTTAGGTATTTAAAATATTCGTTCATTCAAATTGTGCCAAAAAATATAAATTATTTGCCAGTTTCTGTATTGATGAGCTAAAAAAAGCATAATATTTTTGATCCGTCTTTACAGAATAGAACTTAGAACTTTTTTAAAACCAATTAAAAATTAATCAAAATGCAAGCTCTACTTGGAATTATTTTTCATTCGCTTGGAGGTATGGCATCCGGAAGTTGGTACATGCCTTATAACTGGGTGAATAAATGGCGATGGGAAATCTACTGGATCACGGGAGGGATATTCTCATGGCTGATTATGCCTTACCTGGCTGTTGTTTTAACTATTCCCGATTGGCAGGGAATATTGCAATCAGCCGAAGGAAGTGTTATCCGCAATACTTACATAATGGGGTTGCTGTGGGGGATTGGCGGACTAACTTATGGTTTGGCCATTCGCTATCTGGGCATGTCGTTGGGTAATTCCGTTTTATTAGGAATAACTTCAGTGGTAGGTTCGCTGGGTTTACCGATCTTACGTAATATTCCGGGAGTTGCCGATTTGCTTCCCGAAGGACTTTCTTTTTCTGATCTTTTTGGTTCAACAGGTGGCCGAATAGTGTTACTTGGGATTGTTATTTTGGTAGTTGGGATTATTTTGAGTGGACGCGCCGGGATTATAAAAGACCGCGATCTGGCAGGTAATAAAGAAGGTGTAAACGAAGAATTTAAACTGGCAAAAGGACTTATTATAGCCGTTATCTCGGGTGTTTTAAGTGCGTTTTTTAGTTTCGGAATCGATACTGGAAAAGAAATGGCCGAAGTAGCCCGGTCGATGGCTGTGGAGCAGAACTATTCTTTTGTAACAGAAAATGGCAGCGGATTTAAATACCTCTTCGAAAACAATATCATATTTTTTGTGATTCTATGGGGTGGTTTAACAACCAACTTTTTGTGGTCGCTTGCACTGATCTTAAAAAATAAAACCGGCAGCGATTTTGTTAGCAAAAAAACGCCATTACTGCGTAATTACCTTTTCTGTGCACTGGCTGGAACAACCTGGTTTCTTCAGTTCTTTTTTTACGGAATGGGGGAAACCAAGATTGGTAACGGAGCCAGTTCGTGGACGCTTCACATGGCAACTATCATTCTTACTGCAAACCTTTGGGGATTTTATCGGAAGGAGTGGAGAAGTGTTTCCAGAAAGGCTTTCAATATGATTCTTATAGGAATTGGAACCATTCTTTTATCGGTTATCGTAATAGGAATAGCCAAATGGTTGTATCCTGAATTAAATGCCCTGGGATAATGAATCAAAAAATTTGAAACAGATGAAAAGGCTGGCTTTTAAAATGTACCTCAACGAGGGGCAAAAAGAAGAATATAAAAAACGACACGCTGAAATTTGGCCGGAGCTGAAACAATTACTGAAAGATGCTGGGATAAGTGAATACTCCATTTTTTTGGATGAAGAAACAAACACCTTGTTTGCATTTCAGAAGGTAATTGGCGACGGTGGTTCGCAGGATTTGGGGCAAACTGAAACTGTACAAAAGTGGTGGGCTTACATGAAAGACATCATGAAATCAAATCCTGATAATTCGCCTGTTTCGGTTCCATTGGAGGAAGTTTTTTATATAGAATAGATAGAAATCAATAAGACAATAATTATGAGTGAATCAATCAAAAAGGCTTATGACCTGGCCAAAGAGCAATATGCCGCAATAGGTGTGGATACTGAAGCAGCATTGAAAAAAATGAGCGAGCTAACCATTTCGCTGCATTGCTGGCAAACTGACGATGTCGGTGGTTTTGAAACTTCCGATGCAACACTTTCAGGCGGTGGTATCCAAACAACCGGTAACTATCCCGGCAAAGCAAAATCAATTGCCGATGTTCGTCAGGATCTTGAAAAAGTAATGTCATTGCTTCCTGGTAATCAGCGTGTGAATTTGCATGCTATTTATGGCGAGTTTGGTGGCGAAGTAGTAGATCGTGACCAAATTGAATTGAAACATTTCCAGGGCTGGATCGATTGGTGTAAAGAACAAGGAATCGGTATGGACTTTAATGGTACTTTCTTTGCTCACCCGAATGCTGCCGATGGTTTTACTTTATCAAGTAAGGATGAAAAAATCCGTCAGTTTTGGGTAGAACACCTGAAGCGTTGCCGTGCTATTTCTGCCGAAGCAGGAAAACAGCTGGGAACGCCTTGTGTACACAATACATGGGTGCCTGACGGATCAAAAGATACTCCGATCGACAGAAATGGATATCGCACTTTATTGCAAAAATCGCTGGACGAAGGTATGGCAACAAAATACCCGAAAGAACACATGAAAGATGCAGTTGAAAGTAAAACTTTCGGTATAGGTCTGGAATCAATGACTGTTGGTTCGAATGAATTCTATGTGGGGTATGCAGTAAAAAACAATATTCTGATGTGTATCGACAATGGTCACTATCACCCAACCGAAATTGCAGGTGACAAGATTTCTGCAGTTCTTCAGTACGTTGACGGTTTGTTGTTGCACGTAACTCGTCCTGTGCGTTGGGACTCTGACCACGTTGTTACACTTAACGAGGAAATCCAATTAATTGCATCAGAAATTGTACGTAACGATTTTATGAGTCGTGTAAATGTTGGTCTCGACTTCTTCGATGCATCTATCAACCGTATTGGTGCTTATGTAACCGGTACACGCGCTGCCCAAAAAGCATTCTTAATTGCGATGTTGGAGCCAACTAAAGATCTGGTTGCAGTTGAGGAGGCCGGTCAGAATTTCGAACGATTGGCGATGTTGGAAGAACTGAAAACAATGCCATTCAGCGCTGTTTGGGATTACTACTGTTTGCAGGAAGGTGTTCCAACCGGAATGGGTTATATTTCTGAAATTCAGGAATACGAAAAGGATGTTTTATTAAAAAGATAAGTTTAGTCTCAAAATTCATTTCCTCTCTCTGCCTTACCGTTTTTGCGGATAATGGCAGGGGAGGAATGTTTTTTTAAACCTGCAAAATGACCGAAGTAATAGCTGTTTTCGACATAGGAAAAACCAACAAAAAAATATTGTTATTCGATAGTAACTTCAAAGTTGTAAAGCAACACGAAGAGAAGTTTCCGGTGATAACCGATGATGATGGATTTGAGTGTGACGACATTGACATGATTACATCGTGGATAAGTAAAAGTCTGGAAGAAATTGTTGCCGGCGATGAATACGATTTAAAAGGAGTAAATTTCTCAACCTACGGCGCATCGCTGATGTTTCTGGATGAGAAGGGACAACGCCTGACACCGGTTTACAACTATTTAAAGGAAATTCCTGAAACGATTGCAAACGGTCTTTTTGAGCAATACGGTGGGAAAAATGAATTTTGCCGAAAAACTGCCAGCCCTGCATTGGGGCTGTTGCTGAATTCCGGTATCCAGATTTTATGGCTGAAAGACCAGAAAACAGCGGTTTACGAAAAGGCAAAATCGGTTTTACATTTCCCACAATATTTATCGTACACTTTATCAAACGAAATAGTTTCGGAACCTACATCAATTGGTTGTCACACCTTTATGTGGGATTTCGATCAGATGAAATACCATCAGTGGCTTTCGGATAACGAAGTTGCGCTTCCAACTCCAATTAATAACGATGTTGTTTTTCCGGCTGATGTAGCAGGAAAAGAAGTAAAAGTTGGTACTGGTATTCATGATAGTTCGGCATCGTTGGTGCCTTACTTAAAAGCTAGTCCGGCTAAATTTATCCTTGTCTCAACCGGAACGTGGTGCATAAACATGAATCCATATAACGAGGAGCCTCTAACTGCAAGTGAGTTGGAGCAAGACTGTTTATGTTTCCTAACGCCAACCAAAGATCAGGTAAAGTCTTCGCGTTTGTTTATGGGGCATTTCCACGAAGTTTGGGCCGAAAAACTGACTAAACATTTCGATGTTGCGCAAGACTCATTTAAAAAAGTGAAAAACGACCAGAAATTGGTTGATGCGCTTTCAAACAAATACAGCGACACCTCCGTATATTTCCCCAATGGCAAGGAAAGTTTTGAAGAAGGTCTGAAAGAGGTTGACCTGAATGTTTTTGCGAATTACGAGGAAGCATACACCAAGTTGATGATCGATCTGACGGCACTTTGTATAACAAGCATTAATCTGGTTGTTCCTGAGAATGATGATACCGATATTCTTTATGTTTCAGGTGGTTTTGCCCGAAACCTGATTTTTATCGAGTTGCTGAAAAAGAGTTTCCCTGCTAAAAAAGTTCTGATCTCAGAAATTGATAATTCTAGTGCGTTGGGTGCTGCAATGGTGATCTCCGATACTTTGTCGGATGCCGATGTCGCAAAACTCGATCTTGGAATTCAGGAGTAAGAACGAAGCATTTTTCAATACAGACAGCTAATAGTTTAAAATATAGAAAATGAGAAAATTGAATACGAAATGGATGCACCCGCGCGACCAGATCATTATGATTATTGATAAAATTTACAAGGGAGGGTTGACTACAACTTCCGGCGGAAATATTTCGATAATCGACGAAAATGGTGATGTGTGGGTAACGCCTTCGGCCATTGACAAAGGAACGCTGCGTTCGACGGATATTATTTGTGTGAAAAAGGATGGAAGCATCGAGGGGCGTCACAAACCGTCATCGGAGTATCCGTTTCATATTGCCATTTATAAATGTCGTCCTGAGATTACGGCTGTTATACATGCGCACCCGCCGGCATTGGTTTCGTTTAGTATCGTTCGTCAAATTCCTGATACCAACGTTATTCCACAGGCAAAACATGTTTGCGGACCAATTGGTTATGCGCCTTACGCTTTGCCCGGAAGTAATGAGTTGGGCGATGTAATTGCCGATGAGTTTGCAAAAGGAGTGAACGCCGTAATTATGGAAAACCACGGAACCGTAGTGGGTGGTGCCGATTTAAGTGATGCCTATCAGCGTTTCGAGACCATGGAATTTTGTGCCCGCACTTTGATAAACGGAAGCACAATTGGTAAGCCCAATTATCTGTCGGATGAGCAGATCGATGCATTTGAAAACCAGATTCCAAGGTTGCTGCCGGAGATGAAGAAAGTGGAGCATCCTTCCGACGAACGTGCTATTCGCGAAATGATACAACGTATTGTTTTACGTGCCTGCGATCAGGGAATGATGATCAGTTCATACGGAACAGTTTCGGTGCGTTGGAAAGGCAATGATTTTCTGATTACACCAACCAATGTTGCACGCTGGGATATTCAATTGAAAGATATTGTCCAGATTAAAGACGGTAAACGCGAACCCGGAAAAATTCCGAGTCGTTCAACCTGGCTGCACCAGGAGATTTACAAACGTTTTCCGCACATCAATTCCATTATTCTTACACAAACGCCTTACCTGATGGCTTACAGTGTAACAGGTGAAAAAATCGATGTTCGTACCATTCCTGAAAGTTGGATTTTCCTGCAAGACATTCCAAATGTGCCTTTCGGATCGCACTTTGCCGGCGAAGAAACCATTTTGAATACGTTGGGAGAAAATACGCCTGCAGTAATCATTAACAACGATTCAGTTTTGGTAACCGGCGACAAACTGCTAGGAACATTCGATAAACTGGAAGTTGCAGAGTTTAGTGCCAAGTCACTAACCATGGGAGCTTCACTAGGTAAACTTGTTCCAATCAATCAGGAACAGATTGAAGATTTAAGGAAGAAATTTCTATCGTAGAAATACCGTAAAAGAGTCTGTTTAAAAGTCCACGAATTACTCGGATTACACCAATTTTTATATCGTTAATTTGGTCAAAAATGTTTTTAGTGTAATTTGTGAAATTCGTGGATAATGTTTTTTGTATATCCTATTTTTCCTAAAACGTTCCGAAAATAGCGTACTTCTCGCTATTACAGTAAACCTGGCTATAAATAAAAAAGCCTTCGCGACTGGTTTCCAGTTTGCGGTTGAGGTGAAGGATTGGGTGACCTTCTTTTACATTCAGGTATTCCTGAATTTTCTTGTCAGCAAGAATAGCCATCAGGCGCTGTTCTCCACCGGTAATTTCGATGTCGTACATGGTGCGCAAAATGTTGAACAAGGATTTGTTCTCCAGGTTCCGGCTGATAAATCGACGCAAGTTGATATTGGGCATCATGGTAATATCATAAAAAACAGGCTGCTTGTTCATGATGCGTAGTCGCTCGAAATAAATACAGCCAAATTCTTCCTCGTCATTTAGCAGTGGGTATGCCAGGTTTGATGTGTCCCATTGCCTGATCTCCGGTTTTACAATAATCTCCGTAAGCAGGTTTTCCTGTCCCACAGCGCTGGTCGTTCCTGATAAAGATAGGATTCCAACACCCTGAGGAACGCCCATTACAATACTTCCTTTTCCCTGTTTCTTTTTAATGTAGCCTTCGTGAACAAGGCGGTCGAGTGCCTTTCGTATAGTAGGCCGGGTCGTCTGATGTACCGCACAAAGTTCGTTTTCTGACGGGAGAATATCTCCTTTCAGATAAACTCCATCTGATATGTGTTTGCGAATAATTTCGTAAACAACTTTGTATTGTGGTAAATTTTTGCTCAGACGCATTTTTTTTGATTTTTTTCTCAGGTGACAAATATAAGCGATTTTCTCGTTAGATGTAAACACAAAATTAAATAAATGTATTTACAAGTTGCTTGTAAATATGTGAAAAAGGTTGTAGTTTAGGAGTTTAAATAAAAACAAAGAATTAACTTGTGAATACAAGTTGAGTCATATAAGTTTGTCGAAAATTAATAAAATTATGGCTACACCGATAATAATGCCTCGACAGGGGCAGTCTGTTGAATCCTGCATCTTTACCGAATGGACGAAGGAAGTGGGAGAGGAAGTGAAAAAGGGCGAAGCGCTCTTTGCTTATGAAACTGATAAAGCATCATTCGAGCAGGAAGCTGAAGAAGATGGTGTTTTGCTTGCTGTGTTTTGCGAAGAAGGAGATGAGGTTCCTGTTTTGCAAACCATTGGCGTAATTGGCCAGCCGGGCGAAAACATCGATGAATTTTCAGCCGGAACCGCACCTGGCGCAGCGGCTGAAGTAAAAGAAGAAGTGGAAGAAAAACCTGCAGAAAAAGAGGAAGAAGTTCAGGTTGTTCTGAAAGAAAAGGCTGAAGGCGAAAAAGTGAAAATTTCCCCACGTGCCAAAAATCTTGCTGAGAAAGATGCAGTTCCTTACGAATCGATTGAAGGTTCAGGTCCAGGTGGACGCGTAATTGAGCGTGATGTGAAGGCTTATGAAGCATCGCAGCCGAAAATGTCTCCACTTGCTAAAGAAGTTGCCAAAGCTGAAGGTCTTGAAGCAGCAGGAGAAGGCAGTGGATTGGCAGGAACTGTTAAAGCATCTGATTTGGGAACTAATCCGGTTTATGCTGATGATTACGAGATTAAGAAAATGCCACATATCCGTAAGTTGATTGCCAAAGCTATGCACCAGTCGTTACAGAATTCTGCACAGCTAACACACCATTTAGGTGCCGATGCAAGAAGATTATTGGCCTTGCGTAAAGAAATTAAAGCCAAAGAAGGTGCACCAAATATCACATTGAACGATATGGTTTGTTTCGCCGTTATTAAAGCACTGAAACAATTCCCTGATGTAAATGCACATTTCCTTGGTGACAGCGTAAAATACTTCAATAAAGTACATTTAGGTTTGGCTGTTGATACCGACCGCGGTTTGATGGTACCGGTTATTAAAAATGCGGATGACCTTTCAATTACAGGTTTGTGCAACCAGTTTAAAGAAGTTGCCGACGCTTGTCGTACCGGAAGTATCGATCCTGAGTTACTTTCTTCTGAGGCTGCATCGTTCACAGTTTCAAACCTTGGAAACTACGGCGTTGAAATGTTTACGCCGGTAATCAACCTTCCACAGGTCGCTATTCTGGGAGTAAATACAATTGTACCGCGACCAAAAGATCTTGGCGACGGCGTTTACGGATTCGTACCTTACATGGGCTTGAGTTTGACTTACGATCACCAGGCATTGGATGGCGGAATGGCAACACGTTTTGTGAAGCAGGTAGCTATTGAAATTGAAAATTTAACCTTTGACTATTAATACCGAAATGAAGTACGATTTAGCAATTATAGGTGCCGGACCGGGCGGATATGTTGCCGCTGAAAGAGCCGGAGCAAAGGGACTGAAAGTGGTTCTTTTCGAAAAGAAAGAACTGGGCGGTGTTTGTTTGAACGAAGGTTGTATTCCGACAAAAACATTGCTTTACGGTGCTAAAATTTACGATAGCGCAAAAAGCGGAAGTAAATATGGAGTTGAGGCCAACGATTTGTCGTTTAGCTTTGATAAAATGATGGCCCGTAAGAATAAAGTGGTGAAGAAACTGGTTGGCGGCGTTGGCATGAAAATGAAGCAGTTTAAAGTTGATGTGGTCAACGATGCTGCTATGATAAAAAAGAGAAGTGCCGAAGGTATTGAAATAGAAGCAGGTGGTAAAGCTTATAGTGCTGCCAACCTAATGATCTGTACCGGATCGGAAGCTTTTGTGCCTCCAATTCCGGGTGTGCAGGGAAATGAAAACATTCTTACCAACCGCGAGATTTTGCAGCTGAAAGAGCAGCCAAAATCATTGGTGATCATTGGTGGAGGTGTTATCGGTATGGAGTTCGCCAGCTTTTTTAACAGCCTCGGTACGAAAGTTACCATTGTTGAAATGCTGGATGAGATTCTGACCGGAATGGACAAAGGACAAAGTGCTATGTTGCGCCAGATGTACGCAAAGAAAGGCATTGAGTTTAATCTGTCGTCAAAAGTTACCAAGGTTGACGGAACAATAGTAACCTTCGAAAAAGATGGAAAAGTAACAGAAATTGAAGGTGATAAAGTATTAATGAGTGTTGGTCGCAAGCCGGTAACTACTGGTTTCGGTTTGGAAAATCTGGGCGTAGAATTATTCAAAGGCGGAATAAAAGTCGATGAAAAAATGCGCACCAATATTCCGAACGTATACGCAGCCGGCGATGTAACAGGTTTCTCGTTGTTGGCGCACACTGCCAGCCGAGAAGGCGAAGTGGTCGTAAACAACCTTTCTGGTCGCCCGGATAAAATGCGTTACAATGCTATCCCCGGAGTGGTTTATACCAATCCTGAAATATCGGGTGTTGGATTGACTGAAGAAATAGCAAAAGCAAAAGGAATAGACTATAAAATTGCCGAACTGCCAATGGCTTACGCCGGACGATTTGTTGCCGAAAACGAAGGAGGCAGCGGATCGTGCAAGGTATTAGTTGGTGCAAAATATGGCGAAGTGCTGGGTGTTCACATGATCGGAAATCCATCAAGTGAAATGATCTACGGTGCCTGCATGGCCATCGAAGCAGAAATGACGCTGAAAGAAATGGAAGAAGTGGTGTTCCCACATCCAACCGTTTCGGAGATATTTAAAGAAACCGTTTTTAGTTTCGGTCATTAAACACCAGACTGACAAAGAAGAAAAAACAAGTAAAAATTAATAAAACAAAATATTATGCCTAAGTCGCAATTTATTGATCCGGTTGAAGTAAGAAAACCGGGTTCAATTCAATTCAAAGAAATACCTGTAAATCAATACAACAAAAGTATTGAAGAGGAAAAAGCAAACTTCTCGAACGAAGAATTCGTTGATATCTTCCATGATATGGCGTTGATTCGTGAGTTCGAAACCATGTTGAACCTGATTAAAACAAAGGGAGAATACGAAGGAATCGAATACAACCATCCGGGTCCTGCTCACTTGTCAATCGGACAGGAATCGGCAGCGGTTGGTATGGCTTATCACCTGGGAGTTGAGGATTTTATTTTTGGCTCGCACCGTTCTCACGGCGAGATTTTGGCCAAAGGTATGTCGGCCATCCATAAAATGAGCGACGACGAATTGATGGATGTAATGACTAACTTCTTCGATGGTACAATTCTGAATATTGTAAAAGAAGGTCACGAAGGTAACGTAAAATCATTGGCACGCCGTTTCCTTATTTACGGAACACTGGCCGAGATTTTTGCCCGCGAAACAGGTTTCAATAAAGGTTTAGGTGGATCGATGCACGCTTTCTTTACACCGTTTGGTGTGTATCCGAACAACGCTATTGTGGGTGGTTCGGGCGATATCGCTGTAGGTGCTGCATTATTCAAAAAAGTAAATAAAAAAGATGGTATTGTGGTTGCCAATATTGGTGATGCTTCAATGGCTTGCGGTCCTGTTTGGGAAGGTTTGGCTTTTGCATCGATGGACCAGTTCGAGCAACTGTGGGAAGGCGCTTATAAAGGTGGTCTGCCAATCATTTTCAATATTATGAACAACCAGTACGGAATGGGTGGACAAACCTGTGGTGAAACTATGGGTTACGACATTGCCGCCCGTATTGGTGCCGGTGTTAACAGCGACAGCATGCACGCCGAGCGTGTTGACGGTTATAATCCGCTGGCAGTTATCGATGCGTACAAACGTAAAATGGAACTGCTGAAAGACAAAAAAGGTCCGGTTCTTCTCGACGTTTTAACGTATCGTTACAGTGGTCACTCGCCTTCTGATGCTTCGTCGTATCGTAGCAAAGAGGAAGTGGAAGCATGGGAAAAACAGGATTGTATCGTTTCGTATGCAAACGAGCTTGTTGGAGCCGGTGTTGCAAAAGAAGCAGAGCTTGAGGCTATTAAAGCCGACATTATTGAGTTGATGAAATATGCCATGAAACTGGCTATTGATGATAAAGTTTCTCCTCACATGGATATGGAAAAATATCCGGAACTGATCGGTGATATGATGTTCTCGAACGAGAGCATGGATAAAATGGAAGACCGCGAAGTTGAGGTGAACCATCCGATGGAAGAAAATCCACGCGTGAAACAGCTTGCTAAAAAAGAGCGTTTTGCTTTTGATGCGAACGGAAAACCATTCTCAAAAATTAAACAATACCAGTTGCGCGACGGTATCTTCGAAGCCGTTGTTGATCGTTTTTACAAAGATCCAACATTGGTAGCTTACGGTGAAGAAAACCGCGACTGGGGTGGTGCATTTGCCGTTTACCGTGGTTTAACGGAAGCTTTACCTTATAACCGATTGTTTAACTCGCCAATTTCGGAGGCGTCGATTATTGGTACAGCCATTGGTTATGCTATGTGTGGTGGACGTGTAATTCCTGAAATTATGTACTGCGACTTCCTTGGACGTTGTGGTGACGAGGTGTTCAACCAGATGCCGAAGTGGCAGGCTATGTCGGGTAACGTAATTAAAATGCCGGTTGTAGTTCGTGTTTCTGTTGGATCGAAATACGGTGCACAGCACTCGCAAGACTGGACTTCATTGGTAGCACATATTCCGGGTTTGAAAGTAGTATTCCCGGTAACTCCATACGATGCAAAAGGATTGATGAATACTGCATTGCAGGGAACTGATCCTGTTATTTTCTTCGAAAGCCAGCGTATTTACGACATTGGCGAGCAATTCCACGAAGGTGGTGTGCCGGAAGAATATTACGAAATCCCATTTGGCGAGCCGGATGTAAAACGCGAAGGAAAAGACATTACCATTCTTACAATTGGTGCAACATTGTACCGCGCTCTTGAAGCGGCGGACAAACTGAAAGAAGAATACGGAATGGAAGCCGAAGTTATAGACGCCCGTTCAATCGTTCCTTTCAACTACGAAAAAGTAATTGAGTCAGTTAAGAAGACTGGTAGAATTATCATCTCGGGCGATGCCAACTCACGCGGTTCGTTTCTGAACGATATGGCAAGAAATATTACAGAATTGGCCTTCGACGAGTTGGATGCACCTCCTGTGGTTGTTGGCTCACGTAACTGGATCACACCGGCGTACGAATTGGAGCAGTATTTCTTCCCACAGGTTGACTGGTACCTTGATGCAATTCACGAAAAGATCGTTCCGCTGAAAGGACACGTTGTGAAAAACAACTACACAAATGCTGAGCAAATCCGTAGAAATAAGTTAGGTATATAATCTTGGTTAGTTTAAAAAGCATGGTGTGGATAAGTTTTGGTAGGAAAGGATTTTTTATATTCACACCTGCTTTTTAACCAATAACTAATAACTCATATGAATTTTCTAAAAGAATACCCGGATATTGAAACATTAATGCGAATTGGAGGCGATGTTAGCGTTCCTCACGTTAACGGACACATCCATACTCCATACTCATTCAGCTCATTCGATAATATCGCGCAGATTTTTGATCTGGCAAAAGACGAAGAGGTTGATGTGTTGGGAATTAACGACTTTTTTGTTTCTGACGGATATAACGAATTTTATAATTACGCAGTAAAAAACGGCGTATTTCCATTGTTTAATGTTGAGTTTATCGGATTGATTCCGGAGTTTCAACGCCGCAATGTTACTATCAACGATCCGAATAATCCAGGCCGTATTTATTTCAGTGGTAAAGGATTGAATTATCCTTACCGGGTTTCGGAAGAAAACGCGCAGTTTTTGAAAGAGCTTTTTGCTGAAAGCCAGAAACAGGTGAAGCAGATGATTGAAAAGGTGAACTATCTTTTGCAATCGATCTATCCTGATATGAGTCTGACTTACGAAGATGTAAAAGCGAAATATGCCAAAGAACTGGTGCGCGAAAGACATATTGCAACAGCTATTCGTACTTTGGTTGAGGAGAATTATCCGAAAAAGTCGGGTAAAATGATGTTCTACACCGAACTTTTTGATGTGGAACCAAAATCAAATCCTGAAGATATTCCTGCAATTGAAAACGAAATTCGCGGTAAACTATTAAAAGCCGGAGGTTCTGCGTTTGTTCCTGAATCGCCTGCATCATTCCCGCCGGTACAACGCATTAGCGAGTACATTTTGGATGCCGGTGGAATTCCGTGTTATCCGGTTTTGCTCGACGACCGAAAAGGAAATCTGATCACTGGTTTCGAGAAGGATTGGGAATTTATGGATGAGCAGTTAAAGGCAATGAATGTGCACATGATCGAGCTGATCCCGTCACGAAATTCAGTGCAGAAATTGCGCGAGTTCATCAAATATTTTACCAAGAAAGGATATGTGATTTCTTTGGGATCGGAGCACAATACGCCGGGAGTTTTCCCAATCGAGGTGAAAGTTGATGGGGAAGATATTCTGCCAGAAGACTTGAAAAAAGTATCGTACGATGGTGCTTGTGTTATCGCGGCTCATCAATATTTAAAAACCAATGGGGAAGAGGGATTTGTTAAGGCAAATGGCGATCGTACCGAACGTTCGATAGCCGACCTGATCACTCTTGGAAACGCGGTTATAAAAGAAATGATCGCATAAAAAATTTCACGCAGATAGCGCAGATATTCGCAGAGAAATAGAAGAAGAGAATCTGCGCTGATCCGCGAAATCTGCGATCAAAATTCAAAGCGAAAAAGAAAAAATGGAAGGATTAGAAAATCTTATTAAGATATCGCAATTCTATGGCAAAAAACCGGAGATGGTTATTGCCGGAGGTGGAAACACTTCTTATAAAAACGACGAAAATATTTGGGTGAAAGCCAGTGGTCATGCGCTTGCAACAATTACCGAAGATGGTTTTGCAAAACTTGACCGCAAGAAACTGGGACTGATCTCAGAAAAAACATACAGCGCCGATTCATTTGAGCGCGAACGTCAGATTAAAGACGATCTGATGGAAGCTACCATCACAAAAGATCGCCGTCCGTCGGTGGAAACATCAATGCACGATGTTATCGATTACGCTTATGTGGTGCACCTGCATCCAACAAAAGTAAATGGTTTGATGTGTGGCAATGAAGTGGAAAAATACCTCGACGAATTGTTTGGCGACCAGGTGGTTTATATTCCGTATATCGACCCGGGTTATGTGCTGTTTAAAGAAGTTGAAAAGCAGTTGGCCAAATTCAAAGCTGAAAAAGGAAAAGCTGCGCAGATCATCTTTTTGCAAAACCACGGAATTTTTGTGGCTGCCGATTCAATCGATGAAATTGAGACGATATACAACGATGTATTTGTAAAACTGAACAGTGCTTTGAAAGAAGAATTGTCTGTTGAAGCACTGCCAATTCGTGATGATATTGCTGAATTTGTTCCTGCCATACGAATGATGGTTTCTGAAGAAGAAATTAAAACGTTGAAGCTACGTAACAATGCAGTAATTGCTCAGTTTTCAAAAGATGCAGCGGCCTTTGAAAAAGTGGCCAAGCCTTTTACGCCGGATCTGATCGTTTATTGCAAATCGAAATACATATTTATTGAAAATACCGAGAACGTTGAAGACCTGTTGAGTGAGGCCAAAGATAAGATCGCGGCATTTATTTCAACAAACGGCTTTGCACCAAAAGTCATTTTGCTGAAAGGAATCGGTTTGTTGGCTGTTGGCGATCATGCTGCACAGTGTGATACCATTCTTGATGTTTACGAAGATGCGATGAAGATCAGCGCTTATTCTGAATCGTTCGGTGGTCAGCATTTTATGACACCCGAGCAAATTGCATTTATCGATACCTGGGAAGTGGAAAATTATCGCCGTAAAATTGCTGCCGGAACTTCTGTTGGTCGCGTTCAAAATAAAACTATTATTGTAACCGGTGCTGCCATGGGATTTGGCGAAGGTATTGCCCGCCATTTAACTGAAGAGGGTGCCAATATTGTTGTTGCAGACATTAACGAAGAAGTTGGAAATAAAACAGCTGCCGCACTGGCTGCTATGAAAGGCAACAACAGGGCGATTTTCGTAAAAACCAACGTGGCGGATATGGATAGCCTGGCCAATTTGATGAAAGAAACCGTTGCTACTTTTGGAGGTCTGGATGTATTTGTAAGCAATGCGGGTGTGTTGCGTGCAGGCGGTCTGGATGAAATGACTCCGGAGAATTTTGAGTTTGTTACCAAAATAAACTACAACGCTTATTTCTATTGCACAAAAGTAGCTTCTAAAATATTGAAACTTCAAAATGCTTTTAAACCGGATTATTACTCTGATATCATTCAGATCAACTCAAAATCGGGCTTAAAAGGCAGTAAGAAGAACTTTGCATATGCCGGTGGTAAATTTGGTGGAATCGGTCTTACTCAGTCGTTTGCACTGGAACTGGCACCCGAAAAAATTAAGGTGAATTCGGTTTGTCCGGGTAACTTTTACGAAGGTCCGCTGTGGAGCGATCCTGAAAACGGTTTGTTCATTCAGTATCTGAATGCAGGAAAAGTGCCGGGAGCAAAAACAATCGACGATGTGAAGAAGTTTTATTTAGACCAGGTGCCACTTGGGAAAGGATGTTCGCCAAAAGACGTGGTAAAAGGAATTTTATACCTAATTGACCAGGAGAATGAAACAGGACAGGCGCTGCCGATTTCGGGAGGACAGTCGATGTTGCACTAGAAGTTAAAGGCAAAAGTAGAAAGTAAAAAGGCAAAGGTTGATAAGGATTAAGGATTAACGATGAGTGATTAAGAAAGCTTCGAGTCACGAGCTACGAGTTTCGAGATAGGAGCTTCAATCTGATTCAATCTCTTTTCAATCTGAAAAATATAAAGAAAATGAAGACAAAAGCAGTTCGATTATACGGTAAAAAAGACCTTCGTGTAGAGGAGTTTGAATTACCAGCAATCAGTGATGATGAGATTTTGGCCAAAGTAATAACCGACAGCCTTTGTATGTCGAGTTACAAAGCTGCCAACCAGGCAAGCGATCACAAACGTATTCCGGATGATATCGCCGAGAATCCGATTATGATTGGTCACGAGTTTGCCGGTGAAATTGTTGAAGTGGGAGCCAACTGGCAAAGTAAATTCAAGTCAGGACAGAAATTTTCTATCCAACCTGCAATTTATTACGAAGATGGTCCGGTAGGCGTTTTGAGTGCTCCGGGTTATTCGTACAAATATATTGGCGGTGATGCAACTTATGTGATCATTCCAAAAGATGTATTGGTACAGGATTGTCTGTTAGCTTACGAAGGACCAGGTTATTATCCTGCGTCGTTGGCAGAGCCTTTAAGCTGTGTTATTGGTGCTATGCATGCCAATTACCACACAACAGCCGGAAGCTACGTACACAAGATGGAAATTGTTGAGGGTGGAAAAATGGCCATTCTTGCCGGTGTTGGTCCAATGGGACTGGCAGCCATCAATTACGTTTTGCGCCGCGAAGACAGAAAACCATCGTTGATGGTGGTTACCGATATCGACCAGACAAGATTGGACCGTGCAGCTGAGCTTTATACCGTTGAGTTCGCCAAAGGGCGTGGCATTGATTTGAAATACATCAATACTGCAGAAATGGCTGATCCTGTAGCTGGGCTAAAGGAATTAACCGGCGGCACAGGTTACGACGATGTATTTGTTTTTGCACCGGTTGCACCGGTTGTTGAGCAAGGCGATGCAATTCTTGGTTTCGACGGATGTTTGAACTTTTTTGCAGGACCATCAAACACGGAGTTCTCGGCAAAAATGAATTTCTATAACGTACACTACGCTTATACGCACATTGTTGGAACTTCAGGCGGTAATACCGATGACATGAACGAAGCGCTGGAAATTATGACCGCAGGACTGGATCCTGCAGGATTGGTAACCCACATTGGTGGTTTAAATGCAGTGCCTGAAGCTACTTTGAATCTGCCGAATATTCCGGGAGGTAAGAAATTGATTTATACACATTTTGATTTTCCGCTTACAGCAATTGCTGAATTCGAGGAGAAAGGAAAAGATAACCCGGTGTATGCCGAGCTGGATAAGCTTTGCAAAAAGTACATGGGATTGTGGAATGTGGAAGCAGAAGCCTATTTATTGGAAAATGGCGATAAATTGTAGAATTTAATCGAAGATTGGTGTGTTGACATCAATCGGGTGTTAGATATAAACTTGAAAATAAACGTAAACGACAGCAGCGAGGTTCTCTTGCTGCTGTTTGTTTTTTATTACATCTTACCCTGTTTGACGAGTTCTTTAGCACGCATTAAAGCTTCCACAAAATAGTAGTCTGCATAGCTTAACGGAACGTCAATCTCACTTTTGTTAGGCATATGGCCAACGCTGTGTTTCAGAATGAAATTTGCATTCTCACCGGGTTTTGCCAAATACTTATCGGAACTTAAACTGCGAAGCTGTGTTTCCGCAATATCGAGATATGATTCTGCTTTTTCAACCGAAACATAACCGCTTAATTCAAGTAATGCAGAACATATAATCGCACCTGCTGATGCATCGCGCAAAGCATTGGGAATATCCGGCGCATTAAAATCCCAATAAGGAATTTTGTCTTCCGGCAGGTTTGGGTGATTGATGATAAAATCGGCAATATGTTTGGCCTGTTCTAAATCGGCTTCATTTCCTGTTTCACGATACATCATAGTGTAACCGTAAAGTCCCCATGCCTGACCACGTGCCCATGCCGACTCATCAGAATATCCCTGTGATGTGTTTTTCTTTTCCACAGCGCTTGAAATGGTATCGTACGAAATCACGTGATAGCTGCTGTAATCGTCACGGAAATGGTTTTTCATGGTAGTGTTGGCATGTGTGCGTGCCACATAGCTAAAAGTAGTGTCGTTAAATGTTTTGGCACTCCACTCCAGCAACTCCAGGTTCATCATATTATCGATAATAACCGGGTATTGCCACTGGGCGCTCCAGCTGGCATAATCCCACGAACGAATGCAGCCAATAGTTGGATTAAAACGCGTGATCAACGATTTTGATGCGTTATGGATCACTTCTTTGTATTCAGGATTTCCGGTGATGCGGTAACCGTTTCCGAAACTGCAAAAGATCATAAAACCAACATCGTGATTGCTGGTAGTGTATTGCTGATCTTCAACACGCAGGGTGAAGTTTTCTGCCCAACATTTTAACGAGTCGGACGGTGAATTTTCATACAAATACCACAATACACCAGAGAAAAATCCACTAACCCACCAATCCGAATTACAGGTAACTAAGTTGCCATTTTTGTCAATTGTTTGAGGAAGTTTATCCGGTTGATCTTTTAATGATTCTGCCATCAGGAGGCTTTGTTGTGTGGCAACTTCAAGCGATTGGTCGATTACTGAACTCAATGACTGATTATTGCCGTCGGGAGTTTTACAACTGAAAAACAGAATTAGGATGACAAATAAGGAAGCGGTTTTTAACATGATGAATTGATTTTTGTTTGAAAACAGGAACAAGTATAAGAAAAGAAATGCCCCGAAGGGCATTTCTGTAGATACTCAAATAAATCTAACTAAACTATAAGAACTAATACTTATTTCTTCGTTTTATTTATGAACAATCTCCTAATTATAGCCGGGATTTTGATCCCATTGAACGTCTTTATTTCTTTGAATTTCGCTTAAAGGAATTGGGAGCAATAGGTTATTGCCACTCACTCCGCTAATGGTACCTTTTATCGTACTTTCTGTGTTTAGTTGAGAGCGTTCAACTAAAGTACCTGTACGCATTAGCGTCATTCGGCGATTTTCTTCAGCGAATAGTTCACGTGCGCGTTCATCCAAAATAAAATCAAGGTCGATATCAGAAGCTGAAACTTTTCCCAAATCGCTGTTGCCACTTTCTGTACGTGCTGTTTTAAAAGCACGGTCGCGTAAAACGTTAATATCGTCAGCAGCACCTCCTGCATTACCGTTTTTAAAACGAGCTTCTGCGCGCAAAAGATAAGTTTCGCCCAAACGCATTAATGGAAAATCTTTGATACAAGTCCAACCCCAGGTATCATCGGGGTCGAAAGAATCCCATTTTCGGGTGTAAGGGAACATCGATTCCAAAGTATCTGTTGCAGCTATAACAACCGGATCACCTTCTTGCACTAACTTTGTTTCAACAGCATCCGGTGAGTCTGCGGCAACGCGAAATCCATCGGCATCAATTCCAATTGTAGCACTCCAATCAGGAGAATTGTAAAACATATGGCGGGTGATATTATTTTCAGAATTACGAATGTCGCCTTCTTCATACAGTTGGTATTTTACCCAGTTGCTGGGGCGCATACGTCCGTTTCCACGACCACCATATTCACTAACATTCATCCCTTCATTAGAATCGAATACAGAATAAGTCATTCCCGGTACATTGTGGTATGCAGGTACCCATACACGACGTTGCTGCGGAGCGTTGGTGTAACCGCCTGACACATTTTTTGTGTATTCCAGTTCAAATGTCCAGATTGCCTCTGTATTACCTTGCGAGCGGCGTTGGTTTCCATATTTAAACATATCGCTAAAATAGTCGCCGGCTTTGTTAAGCATCACGCCATAGCGGTTTTCAACAAGAGAAAATAGACCACTGTTTATAATATCAGATAGAACCGGTTCTGCCAGGGCTGGTTCACCGATACGAAGATAAACTTCACCTAAACACTGCATTGCCATGTGTTTATTGGCACGGCTTTCGGTTACTGCGCCATCAATATCAGGTAGGTTTTCAGCAGCATATTTTAGGTCTTTAACGATCTGATCGTTTACTTGCGTCACAGGTGTTCTTTCAAAATCGGTGCGTGCCGATGATGTCGCTTCTAAAAGAAGAGGCACGTCGCCATAAAGTGTTGCAAGGGTATTGTAGCAATAACCTCTGAAAAAACGGGCTTCAGCAATTTTTGCAGGATCGCCATCCTCGCCAATAGCTTTAAGGGCCGTATTGGCATTGTTTATGATAAGGAAACACATTTCCCACATATAACTTACGGCTGCATTTTCTGAGTTTAAATTTTCATATTTAAAAAATGGTATTTCTACCCCTTGAATTCCCCCGGGAGAGCAAACGTCGGTGCCTACCTGCCAAACACAAGCCCAACCTTGTTGGTCTGACCATGTCCATATTCTTCCAAAATTGTAGTGTAATCCTTTTAGTGCTGCTTCAATACCAGCTTCGTCGGATAAGGTTTCAGGTGCATACGACGACATTGGTGTTTCATCCAAAAAATCTTCGCTGCATGAGACAGCCAGCATTGTAATAGCCATCACTAATATTAAATATATTCTATTCGTCTTCATAATTTGTATACTATTATAGAGTAAGATTAATACCAAAAACTATTGTTCTCACACTAGGGTAATTGATCTCCCAATTTATTGATGAGTCATTAGGATCGGAAGAACCACGGCCCATTGATCTTTCTTCAGGGTCCCAGCCAATCCAGTCGGTAAAGGTGTACAGGTTCCGTCCACTAACATACATGCTTAATGCTTCAACCCCAATTTTATTGGTTATAGTAGATGGAAAGTCGTAGTTAAGCGTTACATCTTTAATCCTGGTAAAGTTATTTTTAACAGGGAATCCATATCCGTGTGGATTTGAATTTTTATTTAATGATCTCCATTCGTTGCTTTGGTTTTCAGGTGTCCAATAGCCAATTTCTGCAAAACTGTTACGGCGCTCAATTTCGTCGGAAGCCATACCAATGTGGTGGTTGTTTCGCATAGCTCCTTGTACGGTTTGAATGAAAACATTTAGTGTGAAGTTTTTATAAGAGAACGTATTTGTTAAACCACCTGTCCATTTGGGATCAGTTTGCCCAATAACAGAACGGTCATCATCGGTTATGATCCCGTCTGGAACACCATCGGGGCCGCTAATATCAGCTAACTTTATGTCACCAGCCTTAGCAACAGGGTCCCAGTTGAGATGATCTCCATTGGCAATTTCATCTTCCTGCCAAACTCCCAGCATCTTATAGTCACGAATAACACCAATAGGTTCGCCAATAAACCAGCCACTACCCAAGTCGTCTTTGCCGTCACCATAAAGTTCTTTGATTTCGGTTTTATTTTTAGAAAATACAATAGAACTACTCCATTTAAAATCGCTTGTAGCAATATTAACGGTATTTAAAGTAAGCTCAAGCCCTTTTGTGGATGTTTCTCCAATATTTGATGTTACCTCTCTAAAACCTGAGGCGAAAGGAAGTTTACGTGCCAGTAGCAGGTCTTTGTTGGTAGCTGTATATACATCCAATGAACCGTTTATCCTGTTGTCGAAGAAACCAAAATCTAAACCAGTGTTAAAACTCTCTTTGGTTTCCCAGGTTAAATCGTTGTTGCCTAACTGATTTGTTATCATGGCAATATTGGTTGTGCCACCCAGTGCAATCTGGCGGTCAGTCATTGTGGTGAATGTTTTATAAACTTTAACAGCCTCGTTTCCTGATTTACCGTATGATAACCTTAGTTTCAGGTTGGTAATTTTTTCGGCATTGCTAAGGAAGTTCTCGTGACGTATATTCCATCCCAGGGCAACAGATGGGAATGTTCCGTATTTTAAACCGTCTGAAAATACGGAAGATCCATCGCGGCGTACAGTAAAAGTAAATAAGTACCGACTATCATAAGTATAATTTAAACGTCCCATTTGCGAAATAGAGGCATACCTGTCGGAATAAGAGCTGACACTTGAACTGGCACCGGCCTGCATCCTGTTCCAGTCTAATTCGTCGTTAACAAAATCGCGGGCTCGTGCCCAATTCGTATTATAATTCTTTTCCTGGGCAGCATACACTGCAGTCACATCAAAATGGTGTTTGTTAATGTCTTTGTCGTAACGCAGGATATTTTCTATGGTGTATGCCTGGGTTTCTTTGTGGGTAATTTCGGCAGTTCCCAGCATGTCGTTAACCGATTTGCCGTTATAACTGCTGGTTCGGCGTGGTACATAAGAGAATCCTGCATTTAGCCGATAAGTTAATCCGGCAAGAGGTTTCCAGATATCGCCAAATGTTACAAAGGCAAAGCCATTTAAATTAATGTTATACTGACGTCTTTCAGGATCGGTTGTTGTTGGCAGCAGTGGGTTTGCCCACAAGGTTTCTCCAAACATTGGATAGATGGTGTATGTGCCATCTTCTTCGTACATTCTTCCGTACGGGCTCATTGCCTCGGCATTTAACAGGTTGGCACGGCCACCATCTTTATTATGGTGTACAATTGATGAGTTGGTACCTATTTTCAAATAATTTGTAACCTGCGCATCAATATTGGTTCTAAGCGAATAACGCTTATAGTTATATCCTTTTACAATACCTTTTTGGTCTAATATATCTCCCGATATGTAATAACTTACCTTTTCGCTTCCACCAGAGATACTAACGTTATGATTTTGCTGGATACCTGTTTGTGAAACGGCATCAATCCAATCAATAATATGGCCGTTTTCATAGTTTTCAACTTCGTATTGATATTTTACGGGTGCCTGGTACAATGGCGAGCCATTAATCCTGTTTCCTTCTGCATAGCGGTTTAGCAGCTCTTCTGGAGAAACCATGTCAGGAATATGGGCAAAATCATCAATACCAAAATAGCCCGAGTAGCGAACGGTTGGTGCTGAAGATTTTCCACGCTTTGTGGTAATCAAAATTACGCCGTTTGCTCCGTTCATACCATAAATGGCAGTTGCCGAAGCATCTTTTAATATCTCAATAGATTTGATGTCGTTAGGGTTGATATCGTTGATCGATCCATCCATTTTGGAAATAGGGATACCATCAACTACAACATAAGGACTGGTAGAAGCAGTAAGTGACCCGCCTCCTCGAACCAGAACTGATGGAGCTTCACCCGGAATTGAAGAAACCTGTGTAATGTTAACGCCGGAAACTGCGCCTTGCACAGCCTGCATAACATTTGAAACGGGGATTTTTGCCAGTCGTTCTTCTGATACTGAACTTACCGAACCGGTGATATCCGATTTTTTTTGGGTACCATACCCAACAACCACAACCTCGTCGACGCCTATTACGGCTTCTTCCATAATTATTTCAAAATTGGTTTGATCTCCTACCTGAATTTCTGAGGATTTCATTCCAATAAAGGAAAAAACCAAAATATCATCAGAGCTGACATTGCGAAGGTTAAAATTACCATCAATATCGGTAATTGTTCCTTGGGCTGTTCCTTTTACTAAAACCGTTACTCCGGGTAAAGTTTCTCCACTACTGTTTAGCACTTTCCCGGTAACTGATTTGTCTTGTAGTGATGTTCCGGAACCGGCAAATGCAGCCATTCCTTGAACAATGATTAACATCAATGTTACAGCCAGGGTTTTTAAAACCACATTGCTAAAATAACATCGATTCAAATTACTCTTCTTTTTCATAAAGATTCTCGATTAATTATTAAAATTGAAATAGTTATAACTCTTAAAATCTAGCTTATTATTTTATTTCTTTATAAACTCTTACATAATCAATTTCAAATTGTATTGGAAACTCAGATGCATTTGGAATGCCTCCATTTGCACCGATTGCAAGATTTAATAACAAATAGAAATTTTGATCGGAAGTAAAAGGGTTACTGCCATCAGGATTAGTTGTTTCTTGTAAATCAATCTTGTTTAAAAGTTCATCATCCAGATAAATACTAATATGCTTTCTATCCCATAGCATAGACCATGTATGAAATTTTTGTATCCACTCAGAATCAGTTTGGGTGAAATGTTTTAACGGGATTTTGGCATCATTCCAGTTGGGGTGGTAATTTGATTTTGATCCCCAGGCAACATTTGCCAAGATATTAGGAATCTCATCGATGCGGTAAAACTCCATAATATCTATTTCTCCGCAATTCGGCCAGTCATCTTTTGTTCCCAACATCCAAATTGCAGGCCAGGCGCCATTGGCTGTATTAATGCGTGCACTTATTTCAAAATAGCCAAACGGAGGCCATTCCTGCAGATCTTTAGTAATAAGGCATGCCGATGTATACCGGGCTTTTGCCCGGTTAACGCGCCAGTCGTCGCTAAACGGATTATAGTTAGGATTGTCAATATTTTCTTTCTTTCCTTTTATTGTTAAAAGTCCATTCGAGCAATAAGCATTTTGAGGTTGATACCATTGCAGCTCGCGATTGCGAACAAAACCATACTCAAAAGTCCAGTTTTCGGGGTTAGGATGGCCTTCTATTTCAAAATTATCCTCCCAAATGAGTTGAAAATTGTTGTGTATATTTTTATGGCTGAGAGACTTGTCCTGGATTTGGGCAACTGCATACTTGCTCATAAAACAAATACATGCCAATAATAACAGTTTGCAAAAAATATTAATCGTATTTAATATACGAGTCATAAGTTCAAGTTTTATATGATATCCAAAAATTGGAAAATTAGAACACTACAAAATTGAGGTATGATATTGGAATTTATTTGAACAAATTTGATGGATGCTTTCAATTAATTGAAATCGATTGCATAAAATTGAAAAAAACTATTACAAATCTGATAGGAAGAACTTTTATGATAATGTTTTGTGTTGTAAAATACTGTCGGTTAGTTACTTATGTCTGGGGTAAGATGGGAGGTATTAATACTCTCTTTTTAGCAGTAAATATAACAGTACAAATCAATTCTTTTAAATTTCATATAAATTTGCAGAAACTAATTGATAGACATGCATAGAATTACTAACCTGCTTATTGTTCTTCTTTTTTTCCCTGGTTCTTTAATTGCACAAAACGAACTTTGTTTTTCTCATTTAGGTATTGAAAATGGGCTGACTATTGACAAAGCAAATACTATTGTGCAGGATCAGAAAGGTTTTATTTGGATAGGGACAATAAACGGCCTGTCTCGTTTTGATGGTTATGATTGTGTGACTTATCACCCCCAGTTTCACGATTCAACTTCTATTTCTAACCGAGAAATAACGAAATTGATGGTTGACAAGGCTGGTAATTTATGGATTGGCACAGCCAGTGGATTAAATTATATGAACCTGGAAAGTGGTGCATTAAAACGTTATAAAATAAGGAGCAGGATATTATCTGTTTGTGAAGATAGTGACGGATTTATATGGGTAGGCACCTGGAATGACGGATTATATAAACTGAATTCTGATACCGGAGAAATGCAACATTATCTGGCCCGGGAGGTGGTTAGCGATATTCACGAAGATTGCCGGGGAATACTATGGGTTGCTACCTATAATGCTTTGATCCGCTTTTATCCTGAAACCGGGGAATATTTGCGTTACTCTGAAGGGCCAGGTAAAAATTCATTATCCAACTCAACAATTACACAAATTGAAGAGTCAAAAGATGGAGATTTATGGATCGGAACCTGGGGAGGAGGGCTGAATAAAGCAGAATTGAACGAGTCTGGTGAAATAATTCGTTTTACCACTTATCGCGAGAGTAGCAACGCAAACAGCATTGGGGATGATGTGGTTTACAGGTTGTTTTACGACCAGTTTGATAATTTGTGGATTGGATCGTGGAACCAGGGGCTAAGTTTATTAAAATACGAAGAACAGCAGTTACCTCCCGAGAAAGCACGATTTTGGGTTTATAAGGTTTCGCTTGATAATCCGGAGAGTATTTCGTCGAATGCGATAGCCGCAATTTTTGTTGATAAAAGTGGCCTGCTTTGGGTGGGAGCATCTAAAATAGATAAAGCTTCGATAACCGACCAGGGATTAAGCCGTTATGTATTGTCGCTAAGGGTCGACAACCAAGGAAATAAAATTATAACAAAAAGTTTTGCTGCCTATAAAGATCAGTTATGGGTAGGAACATCGCACAACTTGTTGCAATACGAAAAGAAGAATGGAATTTATACTTTAAAAAAAGACTACGGAGAATTATCATTTACCGATAAAGGACGAAAATATATTGCTTATTCTATTTATGATATGTTTGCCGATAGTACGGGGCTTTGGATAGGCGCCGAAGATGCAGGGCTAATTCATTATTGTTTCAACCCGAATATGGAATTAAACCCAAAAAGCAGGGAATTTTTTACAACCGAAACAATACCCGCCCTTCCCGGAACAAAAATTATTGAGTTATTTCATTCAAAAAAATATCAGGGAGTAATCTGGGCAGGTATAACAGAGCGTGGATTTGTAATACTAAGGCAGAATTCAAATAATAATTTTTCAGTTGAAAGTTTTTTGCCGGGTAACGGACCAACAGAAATAAGCAATAATATAATTCGCGCGTTACACGAAGATAGCCAGGGAAATGTTTGGATTGGTACCGAAAACGGACTGAATTGTTTCCATCCTGAAACCGAAACATTTAGTAAATATTTTTATTCAACAGCAGATACTAATTCCTTAAACGATAATGCGGTAAATGCAATTATTGAAGATTCTTTTGGAAACTTGTGGATAGGCACCAATTCCGGTTTAAATAAGAAAGTAGAAACTATTGATGCCTTCGGAAACAAGGAGGTAAGTTTTAAGGGCTTTCCGGAAACGGATTATTTGCGAAACGATTTTATATCCGGCTTGTTGGAAGATAAATCCGGCCATTTGTGGGTTAGAACTTATCGGGGGATGGTAGAATTTGATGTGCAAAAAGAAGTGATCATCAGCAAGCATTTTTCTCAGGATTTTCGAAATGACCGGTTGGAAAGAAATGCTGAACTGGTATTGGAAGATGGCCGTATGGTTATTGGAAACATGGCAAATTTCATTTTGCTTGAACCTGAAAGTATTCAAAAAACATTACAATCAACCCAAGTGGTTTTAACCGATTTGCTGGTTTACGATAAAAGCCTGAACAGCGAGAAAGAGTTAAGAAAAAATTATGGTCTTGATAAAGCGGTTTCATATACCAATCATGTTAAGCTGTCGTATAAAGATAAGATGATCACTTTCAGTTTTTCTGATATGGATTTTAAGAATGCAGGGAAAAATGAATATTATTATAAGCTTGAGGGGTTTGATAGTCAGTGGAATAAGGCCGGTGCACGAAATAGTGCTACTTATACCAACCTGCCTCCCGGCAATTTTATTTTTAAAGTTGTTGCCAGTCCGGGTAGTGATGTTGATTACGATAAAGCTACATTATTTAACGTATTTATGTCGCCTCCATGGTGGAAATCGAAAGTGGCTTATGTTACGTACTTTTTTGTATTTATCGGGTTGATGTATTTCTTTAGAAGAAACTCCATTAAAAATGCACAAAAGAAAAGCGAGCTGGCATTTGAGCATTTAAGGGCCGAGGAATTGCGAAATCTGAACGAGCAGAAGACGCTGTTCTTTACCGATATAACACACGAGTTAAGAACGCCGCTGACACTTATTTTAGGGCCGTCGAAAGAGTTACTAGACGATAAAAAACTTAGTGCTGAGTCGCACAAACTCGCACAATTAATAAATACCAGCGCCTATAAATTGTTACGCTTGGTTAATCAGCTGCTGGAATTCCGGAAGATTGAAAAAGGAATCCCGGATAGCCTTTATATCCAACATTGTAATTTGGCGAATTTGCTTCAGGAAGTTTTTAACTTCTTCAAGCCAATGGCCGATTCGCGGCAAATCGAATTTAAGTTGAATACCGCTCCGGAAAATATCATGGCCTATTTCGATCCTGATAAAATGGAGAAAATAATATTTAATCTTTTGTCGAATGCCTTTAAATATTCGCCCGATAACAGTGCGATTTCCATAAATGCTCTTGAGCGAACCAACACCCAAAATGACAAAGAGGTGGTGATCGAGGTTCAGGACAGTGGCGTTGGAATTGCAAAAGAGTATCAGGAGAAAATATTTGAGCGTTTTTTTCAGGTGAAGCAGTTGAGGACACAGAGTACGGGGGGAATTGGTTTGTTTATGGCCAAAGCTATGATTGAGCAGCACGGCGGATCGATTGAGCTGGACAGCGAAGAAGGTAAAGGAAGTTGTTTTCGACTGGTACTGCCATTGAACAGCGAGTTGGCGGCAAAAGCCGAAAAAAGCGAAAAGTGGAAGCCTGAAGATTCGGTAACAACTTTGGTGCAGCCCGAAGATGCCACTTTCGAGAATATTTTACACGACACAACATTAAACGGATCGGATAATACAAAACCACATGTGTTGGTTGTTGAAGATGATGCGGATCTGAAAGAGTTTTTGTGCACCGGCTTGTCGAAACATTTAAATGTTACCTGTGCCGATAATGGCAAGGAAGCATTGGAAAAAATTGAGGCAATCACTCCCGATCTTATACTTTCGGATGTGATGATGCCCGAAATGGATGGTTTTGAGCTTTGTTCCAACCTCCGGAACAACCTGAATTTTTCGCACATCCCGGTAATTTTCCTCACGGCGAAAACAATGCAGGAAGATCAGATAAAAGGGTTAAGACTTGGGGCGGTGGATTACATCTACAAACCGTTTAATATGGTCTCTTTGTCGCTGAAAATTTACAACCTGCTAACCCTGCAAAAACAAAAGCAGAAGCGACTGCGAACAGAGGAAATACTGGAGCCCGAACACATTGAATTATCTTCTTTAGACGAGGAGTTTTTGAAAGCTGCCGTGCAATCGGTGCAGGATAATTTGGACAATACCGATTTTGATGTGGAAGCTTTTAGCGCCGAACTGAAAGTAAGTGCCAACCAGGCTTACCGAAAAATAAAAGCACTTACCGGGCAAACGGCCAACGAATTTATTCGTACACAACGATTAAAGGTTGCATCGGGACTGCTGGTGCAGAGAAAACGATCAATTAGTGAAGTGATTTACATGGTTGGATTTACCAGTCCGTCGTATTTCAGCCGTTGTTTTAAAGATTTTTACGGGTGTACACCAAAAGAGTACATTGAAAAGAATACCTGATCGCGCGAGTAAAACAGGGTGAAAGTCGGTTTATCGAATATGTACAATTTTACGTTGAATTTATGCCACTGATTGCGAAAACGGACTGATATTTTTGCTTCACTTTCTGATGAAAGATTAGAATAAAATCAATAAAGCAAAATAGCCGTTATCATGAAACCACGATCAAATCAACATTCTCCCATTCTCATTACTTTTTTTTGTGCCACGTTAATGATTGCATTTATGGGATGTAGTTCGAAAAAAGAAGAGCCGCAAGGATTTCAAAATTTTCATCCGGGGCAACCCTGGCCCGATGCCGACAGTGTGCATATCAATGTTCATGGAGGTGGGATTCTTTATCACGATAACACGTATTATTGGTTTGGCGAATACAAAAGCGAAAATACCAGTTCGGCCCGGGTGGGTGTGAATTGTTACTCCTCAAAAGATTTGTACAACTGGAAACCTGAAGGAGTTGTGCTGCCTGTAAGCGACAGTGTTGGGAGCGATATTGAGGCCGGTTGTGTTATGGAACGTCCGAAGGTTATTTACAACGCCAAAACACAACAGTTTGTATTGTATTTTCATTTGGAGTTAAAAGGCAAAGGATACAGTGCCGCACGTGTTGGTATTGCTGTTAGCGACAAGGTTACCGGGCCATACACTTATCTTCGTTCTTTGCGACCCAATGCCGGAATTTGGCCGCAGAACATGACCGAAGAGCAGAAAAGCAGCAGTGTTACCATGGATGATTTTTCCGATTGGTGGACCGATGACTGGATGAAGGCTGTTCATCATGGTTTGTTTATCCGACGTGATTTTGATGGAGGACAAATGTCGCGTGATATGACACTTTTTGTTGATGACGACGGTAAAGCCTATCATATTTATTCATCGGAAGAAAACCTGACTCTGCATATTGCCGAGTTGAGTGATGATTATTTAAGTTATACCGGAAAATATATACGAGTTGCTCCAGGCGGACATAACGAAGCGCCCGCCATTTTCAAAAAAGATGGGACGTATTTTTTGATCACTTCAGGATGTACCGGTTGGGATCCTAACGCTGCACGAATGTTTACGGCTAAATCGATCTGGGGGCCTTGGGATCAACATCCAAATCCTTGTGTTGGAGAGGATGCCGATCTCACTTTTCACTCGCAAAGCACATATATTTTACCGGTAGAGGGGAAAAAGGATGCCTTTATTTTTATGGCCGATCGCTGGACGCCCAAAAAACCGATTGAGGCAAGTTACATTTGGTTGCCCATTCAATTTGAAAACGGATTGCCGGTATTAAAATGGATGGATCAGTGGAACCTCAGCATTTTTGATGAATCAAACGAATTATAATAAGTAGAAAGAATGAAGAAATTAGCAGTATTTGCATTACTCCTGTTGCCATTTATTGGTTTGGCGCAGGATGTTTTTATTCAGAATGCAAATGGACGGGAATTCACCAGCCTGAACGGGAAGTGGAAATATGTACTCGATCCTTACGAACAGGGGCAAATTGGTTTTATGCCCGTTTATGAGAACGTAAAACAAAAAGACAAATCAGACCGTGTTGAATATAGTTTCGACGATGCACAAACGCTTTGGGTGCCGGGTGCCTGGGATGCACAAAAAACTGAACTTTCGTACTTCGAAGGAAGTATCTGGTACCGCAAAACCTTTGATAAAAAGGATCTCTCGAACGAGAAACGTTATTTTGTATATGTTGGTGCGGCCAATTACATCAGCACCGTAACGTTAAACGGAAAAGTGCTGGGAGTTCATGAAGGTGGTTTTACACCTTTCGCTTTCGAAATTACCGACTTGCTGAAAGAGAAGGACAATTTTCTGATCATCGGTGTAAACAATAGCCGCAGAAAAGGAGGAATTCCGGCTCCGGTTACTGATTGGTTTAACCATGGTGGTATCACCCGTGATGTAAAACTGATTGAGGTTCCCAAAACTTTTGTGAGCAACTATTTCCTGTCGTTGGACAAAAGTACGCTTGAATCAAAAATCAAACAGATTAACGGAAAATTGGAATTGAGTGGGGAACTTTTCCCAAAGAAAGCACGGATTGAAATTCCTGAATTAAAGGTTGACGAAGAAGTTGAGGTTGCAGCAGACGGGACATGCGATTTTAGTATCAATGTGAAGAATATGGAGTTGTGGTCGCCCAAAAATCCAAAATTGTACGAAGTGTCCATCTCTGCTGCAAACGATAAAGTAAGCGATCAGATCGGGTTTAGAACAATTGAAACTGAAGGCAAAAAGATCCTGCTGAACGGTGACCAGATTTTCTTACGAGGAATTTCCTTGCACGATGAAAATCCGCTTCGTGCCGACCGTGCAAATTCTGTTGACGACGCAAAACTGGTTTTGGGCTGGGCAAAAGAACTGGGATGTAATTTTATCCGTTTGGCGCATTATCCGCACCAGGAAAATATTCTTCGCGAGGCCGATAAAATGGGTATTTTGCTTTGGGAAGAATTGCCGTTGTATTGGGGAATCGATTGGGAAGATCAGGAAGTTCTGCGAAAAGCAAAACAGCAATATTCCGAAGTGATCAATCGCGATTACAACCGGGCAAGTTCAATCATTTGGTCAATTGCGAATGAAACAACTCCATCTGATTCACGCAACGCATTTTTGGGCGCTGTAGCCGATCATATTCGCTCGATTGACGATACTCGTTTATTGTCGGCAGCATGTAAAAAAGATCAGCCGGGCGATGGAAATAAAGAAAAATATTACACCATTAACGACCCGCTGATGAAGTACCTCGATATTGTAAGCTTCAACGAATATCTGGGATGGTACGGTGGTCTGCCCGACGAATGTCACGAAAAAGTTATTTCATCAGATGAAGACAAGCCGATTATTGTTAGTGAGTTTGGTGGAGGTGCTTTGCAAGGATTTCACGCCGACAGCCTAACCCGCTGGAGTGAAGAATTTCAGGAATATTTGTACCGCGAAGACATTGCGATGTTCGATAAAATAGATGGTCTGGCCGGAATGACCCCATGGATTCTGGTTGATTTTATGTCGCCGCTTCGTCAGTTGCCCGATGTTCAGGATGGCTGGAACCGTAAAGGTTTGATTTCTGAAAAAGGGTATAAAAAGAAAGCTTTCTTTGAATTGCAGAAGTATTACGAAAAGAAAGCAGCAGAATACGAGTAGATTTTAGATATAGATATTGATTATTTGAAAGCAGCAGCAGGAATTTCTTGTTGCTGTTTTTTTATGTGAAAAGTCTCTCGAAAATCAATAGCACAATTTGGCTCAAAGTTATTAGACTCACCCTGATTGTGCCTTTTAAGAAAATTGTTTTATTTTGATTCAAGTTTGTGATTCCAAAAATTACAAATAATATTCAAGCACTCATCCCAAATTCCTTCTTGTACCGTGCCGGGGAAATACTTGTAGATTGTTTGAAGATCCGGGAAAAATGGTATCGATCGGCAAAACCTGTTTTCTGTGCAATTTCGTCGATGCTCAAGTTCGAGTGGTGAAGCATGATACATGCACGGTCGATGCGTTTGTTTCGAATATATTTCTGCACCGAAATACCAACCTCATTCGAGAACAGACGGATAAAAGCATTTGTTGCCATTTTGGCTTTATCGGCTAAAGTTGGATTACTCAGATTATCGGCTAAATTTCTTTCGATGTAGCTCAAACAACTGATAATCCGATGATCGTTTGAAATTAAATCCCAATTCGACTCGGAGAGATTAGAGAGTAAATCAGCAATTAATGATTTTATTACCAGGCTTATGTGGAAATTGAAAAATTTATTGTCGTGATTGAGGTGATTTTTTATTACTAACAGTTTCGACTGGAGGTGATCGTTTAATTCAAAATTGAAAATTCGGGGTGAAATGTTGTCGTATGGTATGCCAATATTAAAATGAATAAAAAAATGCAAAAGGCTTGGTTTTGAAGATGCTCCTTTGTTTTCAAAAGTGGTGCTAACCGGTCCGCCTTTCATATTATATCCTCCCTCCGGTATTTCATAATCGTATAAACGCGTTGCATAAGAGGTGTTCGGTGGAATCAAAATTATTCTGTTGGGCGATAAGTCATACACTGCGTTATTGTATATAATTTTAGCGCCTTCCTTATTGTTATGGTAAACGCGCCAGTATGGAAACGAAAGTTCTGTATGTTCCCATTGCTCAAGCCACCAGTGCCGGCAACAAAGCAGCTGAATGTTGTAGTTTGGAAACAGTTGAATAACATCAGAAGGATCACCTTTTTCAGGCTTTATTTTTAATGTAGTCATATTGGCTAATGTTAGAAGCAGATACAAATGTAATAAAAATAGCCATTGCTTTTGGGGCGGTTTAGTGGTACTTTGTAGTTGCTAAATAAATACAATAAATTTCAAAAATCTAAATAGAAAATTATGGCTAACAGACTAATTGGCGATTTGCCAAAAGTGGGTATCCGTCCCGTTATCGACGGACGCGAACGCGGTGTTCGGGAGTCGCTTGAAAAACAGGTAATGAATCTTGCCCAAACAGCAGCATCTTTTATCAGCGAACAATTACGGTTTCCAAGTGGCGAAACAGTAGAATGTGTTATTGCAGACACGTGTATTGGGGGCGTTGCAGAAGCTGCTATGTGTGCCGAAAAATTCAGAAAAGAAGGAGTTGGCGTTTCGTTAACGGTTACGTCGTGCTGGTGTTATGGCACCGAGGTAATGGACACCGATCCGCTGGTTCCAAAAGCTGTTTGGGGATTTAACGGAACAGAACGTCCGGGAGCAGTTTATCTGGCTGCAGCTTTGGCCGGATATACGCAAAAAGGATTACCAACTTTCGGAATTTATGGTCGGGATGTGCAGGATGCAGGCGACACAACAATTCCGGATGATGTTAAAGAAAAAATAGTACGTTTTGTAAAATCGGGGCTGGCTGTGGCACAAATGAAAGGCAAATCGTATTTGTCGATCGGATACAGTTCAATGGGAATTGCCGGATCGATGGTGGATTCATCATTCTTCCAAAAGTATTTGGGAATTCGCACCGAGTTTGTTGAATCTGTAGAGATTCTCAGACGAATTGATGAAGGTATTTACGATGAGGAGGAGTATCAAAAAGCACTGGCCTGGACAAAAGCAAACTGCAAAGAAGGCATAGATGTAAATAAACCGGAAGACAAGGTTGACGCGGTCCGAAAAGAAGCGGAGTGGGAGACGGTGGTTAAAATGACTTTGATTTGCCGCGATATGATGATCGGTAACGAAAAGGTTATTGCCAAAGGTTACCGCGAAGAAGGTTTGGGAAGAAATGCCATTTTGGGTGGTTTTCAGGGACAGCGCCAGTGGACCGATTATAAACCGAATGCCGATTTTACAGAGGCTATTTTAAACTCATCGTTCGACTGGAACGGCATTCGTCAGGCTTTTGTATTTGCAACCGAAAACGACAGTTTAAATGGTGTGTCGATGTTATTCGGGCATTTGCTAAGCAATACCAGCCAGATTTTTTCTGATGTACGAACTTACTGGAGCCCCGATGCTGTTAAACGGGTTTGCGGAAAAGAATTGACCGGTTTAGCAGAAGGCGGGATTATTCACCTGATTAATTCTGGATCGACAACACTTGATGCCACGGCACAGCAGCGCGATGCAGTAGGAAATCCGGCCATGAAACCTTTCTGGGAAATTACTGAAGACGAAGCGCGGAAATGTTTGGATAATACGCTGTGGCCACAGGCTGAGCGAGGCTATTTTCGTGGAGGCGGTTATTCGTCGCAGTTTAAAACTGCAGGGCAAATGCCGGTTACCATGAGCCGCGTAAACTTGGTTGATGGATTGGGGCCGGTGCTGCAAATTGCCGAAGGCTGGACCGTTGAACTGCCTGATGATATTCATACAGTGCTGGATGAGCGTACAAATCCAACCTGGCCAACTACTTGGTTTGTACCGCGTGTAAATGGCAAAGGGGCTTTTAAAGATGTGTACTCGGTAATGGGCAACTGGGGGGCCAATCATGGTGCAATCAGTTACGGACACATTGGTGCCGACCTGATTACGCTGGCCTCGATGTTGCGCATTCCTGTAAACATGCACAATGTTAATGGGGACAAGGTTTTCAGGCCAAGTGCATGGGCATCGTTTGGTGAGAATAGAGAAGGTTCTGATTTCCGGGCCTGTGAAGCTTACGGGCCACTTTACGGTAAAAAATAATTGGTATGCCTGAAAAAGATCTGGCAATAGTATTCGATTGCGGAGCTACAAACCTGCGGGTGATCGCCATGGATGTACATGGCAAAATTGTGGCTTTGGAATCGATTGCAAACAATACAAGTCCCGATCCTGAATTTCCGGGTGGCGTAATCTGGGATGTGGAAGAAATGTGGGGAAAACTTTGTCCTGCCTCACAAAAAGTAATGGCTTCAATTGATCCAAAACGAATTGCCGGTGTAACCATTACAACTTTTGGCGTTGACGGTGCTTTTGTGGATACACAAGGTAAACTGCTTTATCCGGTAATATCGTGGCAATGTCAGCGTACAACGCCGGTTATGAACGAAATCGGGAAATATATTCCGATTGAAGAATTGTATGCCGAAGCTGCCACTTTCCCATATGCATTTAATACCATCAACAAATTCATTTGGATGAAAGAAAACCGGCAGAGGGTAATTGAAAAAGCGCATCGTTTCTTATTTATTACTTCGCTGTTTATTTTTAAACTGACGGGCGAATTGCGCAACGACGCGACCATGGCCGGCACTTCCATGTTGATGGATATGCACAAACAGCAGCCATCAGATAAAATATTTGCTACGTTGGATATTCGTCCTGATATTTTGGGTGATATTGCAGAATCGGGAGAACTGGCCGGAGCAGTTCATCAGAAAGCCGAAAGAGAAACAGGTATTCCCAAAAATGTACCAGTGTTTTTTGGCGGGCACGATACGCAGTTTGCGGTATTTGGCTCGGGAGCCAATGAAAAAGAACTGGTACTGAGTAGCGGAACATGGGAAATCATTATGGCGCGAAGTGCCGGTTTTAAGTCGACGGAAAAAGAACTGGCAGCGCAGTTAACTACCGAAATGGATGCCGAGAAAGGATTGTTCAATATCGGTCAGAATTACCTGGCTTCAGGAATACTGGAGTGGTTTGCAAAAAACTTTTACCCGGAATTAAGTGGCGAAGTACTGTACAAAAAAATGATCGATGATGCGAGTGCAGTTCAGCCCGGCAAATCTTCAGTTTGGGTGAATCCTTCGTTTTATGGTGAAGGAGGAAGCAATAATTTTGGTGCGATTAACGGTTTAACAATTCATACCAAACGGGGCGAAATCTATCGGGCATTTCTTGAAAGCCTGGCGTACCGCTTACGTTTTGGCATCGAGGCACTGGAAAATGCCGGTGGTTTTAAAGCCGAAAAAATAATTTGTGTTGGGGGTGGATCAAAAAACTATCTTTGGAATCAATTGCGTGCGGATGTTTGCAATTTGCCCATACAATTGGTCGATCAGAAAGAGACAACCGTTTTGGGGGCAGCCTTGTTTGTGTTTGCCGGAACTGGCGTGGCAAAATCGCCCGGAGCAGCCCGGCAGATGGTAGATTATAATCCTAAGATTATTGAGCCATCTGAAAATCAAAAACAATACGGTGAACTCTATCTGGCATTTAAAAAACGCATGCAATACATTTGATAAAGTGTTGAATACAAAACTGAATAATTAACTGTGGATGCATTAAAAAATCTTCCGACCCAAGTTGTTAAACATATTGAGCAGGTTAGCGAAGTTGCCGGTTATTTATGGGAAAAGGAATGGATAGAAAAAAGCTCGGGAAATATTTCCATTGATTTAAGCGGATTATTTCCGGATTCAACTATAAAACAGATTAAAGAAGAAGTTCCCTGTAATTTCCCAAAAGAAGCTGCCGGAATGGTACTTTTTGTTACAGGTTCCGGTTGTCGTTTGCGGCATCTGGTGGACAGGGCAGAAGAAGTGGCTGCAATTATCGCTGTTAACCAAACGGCTACTGCCTATTCTGTTTTGTGGGGAGGTAAAAGTGCCGGTTTTAAACCAACCTCCGAATTGAAAGCACACATTAAAATTCATCTTTTTAATTCAGCCAACACTACCGGTAGAAAAGCTGTCTTACATGCACATCCGATTGAGTTGGTTGTTTTGAGTCATCATAAACTTTTTAAGGATGAGGTATTGTTTAATCACTCGCTCTGGAAAATGTGCCCCGAAATAAAGTTGTATGTTCCGCGTGGAGTCGGTTGTGCCGATTATGCCCGTTATGGAACCGAACAACTGGCAAATCATACGTTGGAAGCATTAACAACTCACGATGTGGTTTTGTGGGAAAAACATGGCGCTTTAGCAACCGGAGTAGATATGGAGGAAGCGTTCGACTTTTTAGATGTTGCCAATAAAGGAGCTAAACTTTTGTTGTTAGCATGGAGTGCCGGATTCGATCCCGAAGGACTTTCGCCCGAACAGTTGGATGATTTAATTAAGACCTGAAAGTGTTAAATTCGATAGCGATGAAACCTTAAAAATTCAGGTCTTCGTTTAAAACTTATACCTTCGCGCCCAAATTGAAACGAGACAAGTATGAGTTTAAGCCGCACAAGCAAATTTTTTATTCCTGTATTAACAATGGTTATGGCTGCGATGGTAGCCATGTCGCCATTTGCAATTGATACCTACATCGCTGCGTTACCCGATATTGCCGAATTTTTTGGCGTAACACTGAACGTTGCAGAGTTGACTATCACTTTATATTTTCTGGGATTTGCTTTTGGAAACTTTTTCGGTGGTCCGTTGTCCGATGCTTTTGGTCGAAAAACTATTGCACTCACCGGAATTGCACTTTATGGTTTGGCCTCTTTGCTTATTACTACCTGCACAAAAATTGAATATGTGTTATTGTTGCGAGTACTTCAGGCTTTTGGCGGAGGCTTCGCAACGGTAACGGGTAATGTTTTTATTCGCGACTGGTACAGTGGAAAACAAGTGGCTCGCTTTGTTACCATTATTAGTATGATCATTATGCTGGCACCTCTGTTTGCGCCGGTTCTTGGTGCCGGATTAATTCATTGGTATGGCTGGGAAAGTATCTTCTGGTTTTTATTAGCATTTTCAATTTTATTGTTTTTATCCATGTGGCTGCTTATTCCCGAGTCACGGGCTCCGGAGTTGCTCACCCACAAAATTACAGGCCGCCAGTTGCTAGAAAAGTACCGGGTATTCTTCTCGAATAAACAAAGTACAATTTTGTTGTTTGCCATTAGTTTACCCATGTCGGGATTGTATGTTTTTATTACGGCAGCCTCGTTTATTTACATGGAATATTTTGGTATACCCCAAATGCGATTCCCGTTATTTTTTAGTGCGAATATTGTTTTAAACATCATGCTTTCGTTTTTAAATACCATTCTTTTAAAGAAATACGATCCTGAAAAGATTCTGCGTTATGGATTGTTATTGCAGCTGATATCAGGAGTGACACTGGCTGTTTCGGTACTAATGCCGGAGCCGCAATTGTGGTCGGTATTTGCATCTATTGTATTGTATGTGGGAAGTTTAGGTTTGGTTTTTGGAAACGGAACCGCCACAATTCTCAATCACAATCCTGAAGTTGCAGGATCTGCAAATGCTACTATTGGAATCGCCCGCTTTGCAATAAGTGCGGTCATCGGAAGTATAATGTCTTTATTTCACACTGGCGATCTCGTTCCGTTCGGAATGGTGCTGTTCTTCTGTACGTTAACTGGAAATGTGCTCTATAACTGGGCTTTACGGATAAAAGCGTAACTGTTACCAAATTCCACTCAAACCATCTTCCAGCGCTTTTTGGTAGCGTTCAATATTAAACGAATACAAATACGGCGATTTGTGCGCACCTCCTGTTTTCCGTTCTTTTAGCTTATCCAGTATGTTGTAGTTTAACATTTTGCGCTGAAAATTGCGTCGGTCTAATTCCCGGCCAAGAATGGTTTCATAAAGTTTCTGAAGTTCGGGCATGGTAAATTTTTGTGGCAACAGTTTTAAACCAATTGGCTGCTGGTTAAGCTGCAAACGCAAAGTTGTAATGGCATCCTGTATAATTTGTTTATGGTCGAGCAACATCGATAAATTGATGCTGAGGCTCACCCAATTACATCTGTCGTAATAAAAATCGGGTGTTGGTTTTACTTTCATAAAGTCAACCAGGGCATAAAATCCAATAGATATAAAACGTTTCTGAAAAAACGACGGATCAGTAATTGTTCCGGCCATAACCAAATCCATAACGGCTTTGTTTGATTTTGCACGTTCTGGATTACTAAAAATCTTAAATTGTTTTAAAAAAAGATTGTCAAGCCCGGTTCGTTCTTTTACAATTCGTTGCGCAGCCTGCTCAAGCGTTTCATCATATTTTAAAAATCCTCCCGGTAGCGCATATTCTTTCGAGAATTTAAAATGCAAAAGCAATACCTTAAGCTCGTAATTGTTAAATCCGAATATTACACAGTCCAGTGATATGTGATTTAAGTACTCTGCAGAATTAAAAGGCTTAATAGTTGTCAATGTTTCTGGTTTTAAGCTCACAAATTAATTATTTTTCTGTAAATATTAATTGAATATGTTTTAAAATATAATAATGTGTCGAAATGACACTTGTAACGAAATTTATTACTATCTTCAACGCCGTCGATAAAAACCATATCGATAAACTAAAACTTAATTTAGAACTAAATCATTCACCATGATCGGTAACAAACTTAAACTAAACAGTGTGCTAGCCCTCATTGTATTGTTTCTTGTATCCGGCAGTCTGTCGGCAAGTGTTTCACAAAAAAGCGTAAAAGAAATCGTTAAGTCGATGACCCTGGAGCAGAAAGCAGAACTGCTTATCGGAACCGGAATGTATTTCCCTTTTCCCGATTCCATTCTTGAAAAAATGCCACCATCGTTTGGGGGAAAACTCGATACCAGCACTCCGTACGGAAAGATGGTAGATAAAATCAGGGGGTATTTGCCCGGAACTGCAGGAGTTACTGCTGAGTATCCTAATCTGGGAGTAACCAGCCAGACTTTAGCTGATGGTCCTGCAGGATTACGTATCAGCCCAACACGCCCGGGAGAATCGGATACTTATTATTGTACAGCTTTCCCGATTGCAACTGTAATGGCTTCATCGTGGGATACTGAGTTAGTAGAATCAGTAGGAAAAGCGATGGGTAAAGAAGTTTTGGAATATGGTGCCGACGTGCTTTTGGCACCTGCATTGAATATTCAGCGCGATCCGTTGTGCGGACGTAACTTCGAGTATTATTCGGAAGATCCTTTGGTAGCCGGAAAAATGGCTGCGGCAATGGTAAAAGGTATCCAGTCGAATGGCGTGGGAACTTCTATCAAACACTTTGCGGTTAACAATCAGGAAACCAATCGTATGTCGGTTGACGTGATTGTTAGCGAACGTGCTTTGCGCGAGATTTACCTGAAAGGTTTTAAAATTGCGGTTCAGGAAAGTGAGCCATGGACAGTGATGTCGTCTTACAATAAAGTAAATGGTGTTTATACATCTGAGAGCCACGATCTGTTGACAAAAATTCTGCGCGACGATTGGGGATATGAAGGTTATGTTATGACCGACTGGGGCGGTGGTAGCGATGTTGTTGCCCAAATGAAAGCCGGAAACGATATGATTCAGCCGGGTTCAACTGAGACCATTAAAACGTTGATCGAAGCTGTTAAATCTGGAAAACTGGATGAGTCAGTTTTGGATACAAACGTAGAGCGAATTCTGAATATTATGGTGGAAACACCACGTTATAACGGCTATAAAATTTCGAACAAACCTGATCTGAAAGCACATGCCGAAGTAACTCGTCAGGCAGCTACCGATGGTATGGTATTGCTGGAAAACAACGGAGCACTTCCTTTCGCAAAAAGTATTAAAAATGTAGCTGCTTTCGGAAACACTTCTTACGATTTTATTTCAGGTGGAACAGGTAGTGGCGACGTTAATGAAGCATACACCGTTTCATTGTTGCAGGGTTTGCAAAATGCAGGTTATACTACTTACAACGACCTTAAAAATACATACGAATCATACATGGAAGAAGCGCGTAAAACACAGGATAACTCAAGAAATCCTTTGGCTGCTTTAATGGGCGGAAAAATTCCTGTTGACGAAATGGCTTTGGATGCATCGATTGCCGAGGATATGGCATCAAAAGCTGATATTGCTTTAATCACTATCGGACGAAATGCCGGTGAAGGTGGCGACCGTAAAGCTGAAGAAGGCGACTTCTATCTGAATAAAAATGAAAAAGACCTGATTAAAACCGTAACCGATGCTTTCCATGCAAAAGGCAAAAAATCAGTAGTTATTCTGAATGTTGGTGGTGTTGTTGAAACAGCCAGCTGGAGCAATATTCCTGATGCCGTTCTTTGCGCATGGCAACCCGGACAGGAAGGTGGTAACTCTGTAGTTGACGTACTTTCAGGAAAAGTAAATCCATCGGGGAAACTGGCACAGACTTTCCCTGTAAAATACGAAGATGGTTCGTCGTCGGATAATTTCCCCGGCGAGGCTGTAAAAACTGAGGGAGCAGAAGATAATACTGCTGACCAATCAGGTTTCTCAATGATGCGCCGCGTGCCCTGGGAAGTGGTTTACGAAGAAGATATTTACGTGGGATACCGTTATTTCAACACCTTCGATGTGCCGGTAGCTTACGAATTCGGGTACGGAAAATCGTACACAACATTTGAATACAGCAACCTGAAACTGAGCGACAAAAAATTTGATGGAAAAATTACTGTTTCTGTCGATGTAAAAAATACCGGAGATGTAGCTGGTAAAGAAGTGGTTCAGGTTTATGCAAGTGCTCCGGGTAAATCACTCGAAAAGCCAGAAGAAGAGTTGGTAGCTTTTGGAAAAACTGCTCTTTTGAAACCGGGCAAATCTGTAACGCTTTCATTTAATATTGATGCTGCACTTTTGGCTTCGTTCGACGAAGCAAGTACAAGCTGGATTACAGAAGCCGGTGATTACACCGTAAAAGTTGGAGCTTCTTCAAAAGACATTAAAGAAAAAGCAACTTTCTCAGTTGCCAACGATATTGTAGTTGAAAAGGTATCAAAAGCCATGGTACCTCAAAAAGACTTTAAAAAAATGCATAGGTAGTGGGACTTGGTTAAATACTCTCTCCCTGAAATAGTTCAGGGGGGAGTTCCCTTTTCCTTAACCTGTGATTTTTTTGCGACCTTTTTATCTAAACAAATTGTAAACCTACTACCTATGAGAAACGTTCGCGTGATTCTGTTTATTGGTATGGCCCTGGTTTTTTGGGCATGTTCTACTCAAGCACCCCAACAAATAAAAGACAGTGTAACCATTACCGACGGAACGGTAAGTGGTGTTTTTGATGAAAGTACCGGAATTACCACTTTTAAAGGAATTCCGTTCGCTGCTCCTCCGGTGGGTGATTTACGATGGAAAGCGCCGCAACCTGTTGAGCCGTGGGAAGGCGTGAAAGAATGCACTGAATTTTCAGCCAGCCCGATGCAGGCAACACCGATGCCATTTAGTATGTGGACACAAGAATTTATTGCTCCTAAAGAACCGTTAAGCGAAGATTGTTTGTATCTGAATGTTTGGACTCCGGCCAAAGATGCCACTGAAAAACATCCTGTGCTCGTTTACATTTATGGTGGTGGATTTTCAAGTGGAGGAACTGCTGTTCCTATTTACGATGGCGAAGAAATGGCGAAAAAAGGCCTGGTTTTTATCAGTGCCAACTATCGTGTTGGAACTTTAGGATTTTTAGCACATCCTGATTTAACCGCTGAATCGCCAAATAAGGCTTCCGGAAATTATGGTTTGCTCGACCAGGTTGAAGCCCTAAAATGGGTAAATAAGAATATTGCTGCTTTTGGTGGCGATCCCGATAACGTAACCATTGCCGGTCAGTCGGCCGGTGCGTTTAGTATTAATTATCTGGTGGCAAGTCCGTTAACAAAAGGGCTCATTCACCGCGCCATTGCCGAGAGTGGAGGTGCTGTTTTGTCAAACAGTGCACTGGGACGAGGTGGCGACTTGAAATCTGCCGAAGAAGCAGGTGTAAAATTTGCAGAATCACTAGGTGCTTCTTCAATTGAAGAATTGCGTGCAAAAAGTGCTGAAGAGATTTTAAGCGTCAGAGGTGGCGGAGCTCCTATTGTTGATGGTTATTTCCTGCCAAAATCGGTGGGTGAGATCTTTGCCAATGGAGAGCAAAACGATGTTCCTGTAATTATTGGTTGGAACAAAGATGAAGGTTTTGGACCTCCACCTGTTCCTGCTGCCCAATTCAAAGAGAACGTCAAACAACTATTTGGCGAAATGGCCGATGAATTTTTGGCCACATTCCCATTAGACACTGAAGAAGAAGCACAGGAAATTCAGAACGATCTTGGAGCACTGCAAACTTTTGGTATACAGTCGTACAAATGGATGCTGTTGCAGAATGAAACAGCAACATCAAAGGTATTTATGTACCGTTTCGAGCGCGATGTTCCTTATGCCGATGGAATGAGCGACTTTGGTGCATTCCACACGAGTGAAGTTCCTTATGCTTATAATAATTTGAAAATGAGCCCACGCCCGTGGACGGAGGCAGATTACGAACTTGCCGATCTGATGTCGGATTACTGGATGAATTTTGCCACTTCAGGAGATCCAAATACAGAAGGATTGCCAGAGTGGGAAGCAGCAACTCCCGAAAATCTAAAAGCAATGCATTTTAATACCACATCAGCGTGTGGCGATTTACCAAGCATTGAGCTGCTCAAATTTCTTGATATATATTATTCCAACTAAAACTATTCTAGACGAAATAAACGTATTATGAAACGAGCGTCTAAAATGGTTACAGCTGGTAAAATGAAAGTAGGTGCGAGTTACATATTATACCTTAAAAACTAACAATCTTAATATGAAAAAACTAAAAATTTTATCTGTTGCAATTCTTTTTGCAGCTCTGTTTATTGGCTGTGGCCCAAAATGGACGGAAGAAGAAATAGGAGATTTTAATCTTGTTCACAATGATGGGGGAGCAACTTTAGGTTATTCTCCTAAATCAGGAGTAACTCTTCTTACCGATGGTGGTTATGCCTTTAAAGATTTGAATAAGAGCGGAGAGCTGGATGTATACGAAGACTGGCGCAAGCCGGTTGACGAGCGTGCCAAAGATCTCGCGTCAAAAATGTCGGTAGAACAAATTGCTGGATTAATGTTATACAGCGGACACCAATCGATACCTGCCGGAAGCGGTGGTTTCGGTGCCGGAACATATAACGGTAAACCTTTTTCTGATGGTGGCGCAAAATCAAGCGATTTGACCGATCAGCAAATAAAGTTTCTAACCGAGGATAATCTTCGTCACGTATTAATTACTACCGTTGAAAGTCCGGGTGTAGCTGCGCAATGGAACAACAACATGCAGGCTTTGGTTGAAGGACTTGGTTTGGGAATTCCCGGAAATACAAGTACCGATCCCCGCCACGGAACAAGAGCCGAAACCGAATACAATGCCGGTGCCGGCGGCGATATTTCAATGTGGCCAACCACACTGGGTTTGGCAGCAACTTTCGATCCTGCTATTATGAAAAAATTTGGCGAAATCGCCTCGATAGAATATCGTGCCTTGGGAATAGCAACCGCACTTTCTCCACAGATCGATTTATCAACTGAACCACGCTGGAGTCGTTTTAGCGGAACAATGGGCGAAGATCCCGGTTTGGCAGCCGACCTGGCACGTGCTTATGTCGATGGATTTCAAACCTCTTCTGCTGCTAAAGAAATTGCCGGCGGTTGGGGATTCGAAAGTGTAAATGCCATGGTGAAACACTGGCCAAGCGGCGGTCCTGAAGAAGGTGGCCGCGATGCACATTTTGGTTACGGAGCCTATGCCGTTTATCCGGGAGATAACCTGTCGGATCAGTTAAAACCGTTTACCGAAGGTGCTTTTAAACTGGATGGCCCAACGGGCAAAGCAACAGCAGTTATGCCTTATTATACTATTTCGTACAACATCGATCAGAAGAATGGCGAAAACGTAGGGAATGCGTACAATAAATACATCATCACCGATCTTTTGAGAGGCGAGTACGGTTACGATGGCGTAATTTGTACCGACTGGATGATTACTGCTGATACGAGAAGTGTACACGAATTCCTTGGAAAATGCTGGGGAGTAGAAAACCTTTCAGTTGCCGAACGTCACTATAAAGTAATTGAAGCCGGTGCCGACCAGTTTGGCGGAAATAACGAAAAAGGGCCGGTATTGGAGGCTTACGAAATGGGAGTAAAAGAACATGGTGAAGAATATATGCGCAATCGTTTCGAGCAGTCGGCTGTACGTTTGCTGAAAAATATTTTTCGTCCGGGATTGTTTGAAAATCCTTACCTGGTAGTAGCCGAATCTGAAGAGATTGTAGGTAATCCTGAATACATGAAAGCTGGTTACGAGGCGCAGCAAAAATCAGTTGTGATGCTTAAAAACAAGGATGGTATTTTGCCGCTTGAGAAAAAGTTAAAGGTTTATATTCCTCAAAAATATAATCCGGGAGGTACAAACTGGTTTGGAATGGTAACTGAACCAAGTTGGAGAGACGCTGCCAATATGGATATAGTAGCTAACTATTTCGAGGTTGTTGACGCCCCGGATAAAGCAGATTTTGCTATTTGTTTGATCTCAAGTCCGCAAGGTGGTGTGGGCTATTCACTTGAGGATAAGGAAAAAGGCGGTAACGGATATGTGCCTATCTCACTTCAGTACGGACCATATACTGCAAAATATGCCCGCGAAAAAAGTATTGCAGGCGGAAGTCCGTTTGAAGATTTTGCCGACAGGAGTTATAAGGGAAAATCGACTGAGGCAGCCAATGTTAACGATATGAAAGTGGTGAACGAAACAAAAGCAAAAATGGGCGATAAACCTGTAATTGTAGTAGTGAATGTTGCTAATCCTTTTATTCCTGCCGAGTTTGAAAAGAGTGCCGACGCTATTCTTGTTCACTGTGGTGTGCAGGATCAGGCAATCATGGATCTGGTTACCGGCAGCGCCGAACCATCAGGATTACTGCCTTTCCAGTTACCTGCCAACATGAAAACGGTAGAAGAGCAGTTTGAGGATGTTCCGCGCGACATGGAATGTTATACCGACGAAAACGGCAATGTTTACGATTTTGCCCATGGTATGAACTGGAGCGGAGTTATAAATGATGAAAGAGTAAATAAATACAAATAAAACAATCGTAATTTCTTGGGGATCTTCGGAATTTCCGAAGGTCCTTTTTAACCAAAAATTTAACTCAACTAAATCAGACATGGCTTTACTGATAGTGTGCAAAATGGACGCTAAATCAGAGAGACATGAATGGCGGTAAACGTATCAACATGAAAACCAAATTCTTTTTAAAATTAGTGTCATTAATTTTATGCACGTGTAGTTCCATCATTGTTTCCGGGCAGGATGTAGTGCAAATAGCCAAAAATGATGGAACTGTAAATTTTGATGGAGTGCCCGATGAAGCCTTTTGGCAAAAGGCAAGGCAGTTTGAATTAATCATGCACATTCCCAATTTTCAGGCAGCGCCAAGCGAGGATACAAAAACGTACATCAGCTACGATGATAATTTCCTGTGGGTAGGAGCTTTCCTGAATTATCAGAATCCTGGGAACATTGTTTCTACCAGTAAAAAACGCGACGAGAAATCAAAAAATCCCGACTCTTTCGGAATTTTATTAGATACCTACGACGATAACGAAAATGCGCTGGCTTTCTTTACTATGCCGGCAGGGCAACGTATCGATTATGCCGTATCGAACGATGCACAGCGGATGCCAGGCCCTCCCGGATCGGCAACTGCGCAAAACTATAGTTGGAACACTTTTTGGGACGTAAAAACAGCACGTACCACAACGGGTTGGGCTGTTGAAATGCGTATTCCTTTTTCAAGTCTCCGCTTTCAGGAAGTTAACGGACGCGTAAAAATGGGATTGTTAATTAACCGCAGTGTAAGTCACAACAACGAATTAGATACGTATCCCGCAGCCGATCCGAAATATGGCCGATTGGCATCCAATAAACCGTCGCTGGCACAAACCATCGAACTTTCGGGTGTGGAAAGCAAAAAGCCGGTTTATGTAGCACCATATTTAACCACAGGAGTTGAAAAAAACAATGATTTGAACGAAGAGGAGACAGCATTCGATTCATCGAAAGACAACAAACTTACCGGTGGGGTAGACATAAAATACAGCCTCACCAGTAACCTTACAATGGACCTGACTTTTAACACCGATTTTGCCCAGGTTGAAGCTGACGACGAACAAGTAAACCTGACGCGTTATGCATTGTTTTTCCCCGAAAAGAGGATGTTCTTCCAGGAGCGTTCAAGTATTTTTGATTACAAACTGAGTGGGCCAAGCAAATTATTTTACAGTCGCCGTATTGGTCTTGATGAAGACGGTTTTCTGACGCCAATTCTGGGGGGTGCACGATTAACCGGCCGCGTAGGAAAATGGGACATGGGATTTATGGATATGCAAACCCAAAAGAATAATGGAAATCCATCGGAGAATTTTGGTGTGTTACGTTTCCGCAGGCAGGTAATCAACGCCAATTCGTATGTTGGGGCAATTATGACCTCAAGAGTTGGTGCCGATATCAACGACTCGTATTCTTACGGGGTGGACGGTATTTTCCGCATTTTTGGCGACGATTATATTGAAGCAGGTGTGGCGCAAACCACCGATCCGGAAGGCACCGATTTTTCAGCCGGTATTGAAAATACATTCTATCGCGCATCATGGCAACGCAGAAGCGAAGAAGGTTTTGCTTACGATTTGTCGTATCAGTACACAGGCGAAAATTTTGATCCTCAGGTTGGTTTCTTATCAAAATATGCCACCAAAGGACCACGAGTAAAATTGCAGTATGGCTGGCTTCCCGGCGCAGAGTCGAGACTTTTCAAATACAGTGTTGACGGAACTTTTTACGAATCGTACCGGGTTACCGATGGCGGTTTGGAAACAGGGATGTACGGGCCGGGCTTTACTTTAAATACAAAAAAGGGATGGTTTATAAATCTGGATTTAAATTACCGGATTGAAGGCGTTGATGAAGAGTTTGAACTGGATGATAATGTTGTTGTTCCGGCCGATAAATATAAAACGTATACCAGTCGCATGACATTGATGTCGCCGGTTTCAAAGCCGCTGTCTAGCACCATTAGGATATCGGGCGGGCAGTTTTACGATGGTAATAATATTACGGCAACACTTCAGCCTATTTATAATCTTTCGGCCAGTTTGCAGTTCTCGGCTTATTACAATTACAGCCATTTGGTTTTCTCCGATCGTAACCAGGAAATGAATGCCCATGTAGGGCGCCTCAAGTTTTTATACATGTACAACACCAGGTTGTCGTTTAGCTCATTTATTCAGTACAACAGTGTTAACGATGTAACCATTGCTAATTTCCGCCTTCGTTATAATCCCAAAGAAGGAAACGATCTGTATGTGGTGTACAACGAAATACGGCCAACAGATGATTACGTAGACCATGGTTTGGAAGAACCCAAATTCTTGAATCGGATTTTTCAGGTGAAATATGTATATACTTTCCAGTACTAAGTTCTGCTAAAATTTTGAGTTTAAAACTCTCGCTGTAACGCCGTGTTACTCCATCGTTTTTATACATATCTACTTATTTAGTGTAGACATATTTTAGGACGACACAAAGCAAGGAGTAACAGTAAATTGTATAAGTAGTGGCAGATTGCATAGTAGTTTCTTTTCAAGGAGAGATAAAGTTTGAATTAGCTACTAACCAAAATGTTACATAATACCTCTGCCAATACTTATAAAAAATGGTGTATGTAGGTTTACATCAAAAGTCAAACTGATAAATGAAACAATTGATGACGAGTAAATTTATTAACTCAATTCAACCCCAATTACCTTTTCTGTAGACGTGTTGTAAAATCACCTATAATATTTTCATACTTTCTTAAAACCCTGTCCCAAGGCCGGAATAGTTCGTCTGCTTTAACACTAGTTCTTGCAGAGCCACTATATTCACTATTTAATTTCACTTTAAATGTAAGAGGATTTGAATTAGCTAATTTTAAAATAAGTCTGGTTCTAATTGTGTTTTGCATGAAACTTTGAACAGACCATGCCGTTCTTAAATAACTAGTTTCCTTGTCACTGACTTCAATTGCATCAAAATAGTCAGTTACAATTAGATATACTAATTTCCAGGCTTCATCCTCTGATAAATCAGGATTTACTGCTATTTCGAAATCTACATTCGATTGATCTGTTTGAATAGATGCAATTTCTGAATCGTCTTTTTGCATATCAAAGAAGAAAACTTTCGGAGCCTCAGGCCCTCCCTTTTTTCCACATAAAGTAGTTTCATACATGAGAAAACCTGGTTTGGTCGCTCTGACATTGTAACACTCTTTTGCGTCGAGTTTTAATGTATAGGAGCCGATACCTGCCTTTTCTCCGTTGACAAAAATTTGTGCATCAGGTTCTGATGTTGAAATTCTTGTTTTTTGAGCTGATACTTGAGAAAATGTAATGAAAAATGAAAAGATTAAAATAATTGATTTCATAATTAAAATTTAATTGTTAAGTAATTAATTATGTATAACCAGTAAAGGAATAAAAGGTTTATCGGTATTTTATTAAAAGTATAGGCTGGTTCAACAACCGTCCTATAATGAACGTGTTTCTTTTAATACTTGCCAAAGTCTATATACTGCACATTAAGTTTAACCTTTACAAGTTAACTAATAAGTGTAAATACGTATAAAAAAACCATTGTTTCCACCTAAGAAACAAACTATCAATAAGTTTATAATACATTTATTTCTGTTTCAGCTTATAAAAAGACTTGATAAACCTGATTTTGTTGCGTTTGGGAAAATCTACCCCATATCTGATACATTTTAATTGTTGAAAATCGCGCGGTTAGATTAGTTTTGTGTTAAACAAAATTAAACCAATGAGAACATTATCGATTTTCTTCCTGTTTGTTGCCCTGATCGGATGCAATTCAAAAAATACCAAACAAAATGCTGTACAAACTGCCGAACCTTTATGGTCGGTTAAATTTGCCGAAACCGTTTTACACGAAGCCGACAGTCTGATCTATTATAAACACGAGGATCCTAAATTTGAGTATGATTTCGCTTTTCTGGGCGATGCCATATATAAACTTAAGGCTATTGATCCGAAATATGGTGCTTACCTAAAAGATTATGTCGATTATTTCCTGCACGACGATGGCCAAATCGACGGATACAAAACTTCGGATTACAACATCGACCGTGTGCGTCCCGGTAACAGCATGGTTACTTTATACCAGGATTACGGTGATGAGAAATATAAGCTGGGAATTGAAACTTTGGTGGATCAAATGAAAGGTCAGCCGCGAACCAATTCGGGTGGTTTTTGGCATAAAAAAGTGTATCCTTATCAAATGTGGTTAGATGGTTTGTACATGGCCTCGCCATTTTTGTCGCGTTATGCCAAAGAATTCGATCAGCCGCAGTGGTTCGATGAAGTTACTTTTCAGTTGCAGGAGGTGTATAAACACACCCTGGATGAGAAAACCGGGCTGGTTTACCATGCCTGGGACGAAAGCCGAGAGCAACGTTGGTGCAATAAAGAAACCGGCCAGTCGAAACATTTCTGGAGCCGTGCCACAGGTTGGTACATGATGGCTTTGGTTGACGTGCTGGAAAACCTGCCTGAAGATCATAAAGACAGGGAAGTGCTGATTACTATTTTGAACGATTTGAGTGAGGCTATTCTTAAGGTTCAGGATGCCGAAACCGGATTGTGGTACCAGGTAATGGATATGGGCGGCGAAGACCGGAACTACCTGGAAGCTTCGGGCTCGGCAATGTTCATTTACGCCTTTGCCAAAGGAGCTAAAAATAACTGGCTGCCGCAAAGTTACCTGGGAACTGCAGAAAAGGCTTTCGATGGTATAATTGAAAATCTGGTTTCGGAAGATGAAAATGGATTTGTAACTTTAACCAATACTTGTGGTTCCTGTGGTTTGGGCGGAAATCCATATCGCGAAGCCGATTATAACTACTACGTAACAGAAAAAAAAGTGGATAACGACCAAAAAGGTGTTGCACCTTTGATTGTGGCTGCCATTGAATTGAACAGATAATTTTAACCAAAAACGAAAAAGAAGATGAAAAGATTTGCCATCCTGGTATTTGCAGTTATTCTGATAACACAATCCCGTGCACAAAATAAATCCGATGTAAGTTTATTTATGCGCTCAGACAGTTTGCAACAGACTGAAATTAGTGCAGAATCGGGCGATCTGTACAGTACAATAGGACATCATGGGCCGGCTGTTGAGAACGAGTGGATGGCACTGCGCATTTATTTTAGCGATAAAGCAGCTATTGATGTTTATTCAAAAGCGAAAGCTCAGCTTGAACTCAAGGAGAAAACGTGGTACCCAACTGCTGAAGATCAAAAAGAAGGTTGGGGAGCCGATTATTACAAAGTGGGCCAAACTGTTGGTTTAGGAGGTGTGCGTCTTTGGGATGGTGAGAAAGTTGTTAAGTTGAATCCTGTTTCAAACCGTACGGCACGTGTTGTAAAAGAACCCACCTGCTCGTACATGGAAATGTTATCGGAAAATGTGCCTTACATGGGGCGAAAAATTGATGTGTTAGTGCGAGTTACGGTGTATTCGGGCGAAAGAAGTGCCAAAGTTGAAGCCTTTGCATTAACCGATGAACCCGTACAATTTGTTACCGGAGTGAATTATCATAAAGGGCAGGAGATCTATAAAAAGGATGGATTAATTGTTACCTGGGGTTTACATCCTGAAGATGTAGCTGCTGAGTTAGTTGAAATTGGCGCTGCTATAATGTACAATCCGGTAAATTTTGTAAAAAAAGAAGATGATGGTACACAGTTTCTTCTCATTAGTAAACCGGGCAAACAATTAACAACCTGGGTATCGTCGGCTTGCGGTCGTGAGGCAGAGATCAATACAATGAAAAAGTTTATTAGCTTTCTTGAAAAGTGATTAAGGAATGCAAAATAATTTGATATGAGGTTTCTATTCTTTTTCCTTCTAATGTTGCCTTTTATCGGTTTTTCGCAGAAAGGTAATGTCGATTTTCCAAAGGATACTTCTTTTAACGTAAAAAGCGCTTATCGGAAGATTGCTAAAGATTTTCCACAGGCAACTATTGTTGAGGAGTTCAATATCCCGTCTATTAACGAAAAGCGGAACATCGTTTATTATTCGTTTGGCGAGCGGGAATTACACATTGATATATTTTTTCCAAAAATAAGTAAAGTAAAAACGGCTCCCGGAGTACTGTTGATTCATGGTGGAGGCTGGGCGTCGGGAACAAAATCGCATCTGGTGCCCATGGCGCAAAAGCTGGCCGAAGCCGGCTATGTGGCCGCAGCTGTTGAATCGCGTTTGTCGCCAGAAGCCTTATACCCGGCAAGCGTTACCGACCTGAAAACAGCCCTGAAATGGTTGCGTATTCATGCAGCCGAATTTGGTTTAGATACAACAAAAATTGCCACACTGGGAACTTCATCGGGGGCAACGGTGGCTTCGTTATTGGGGACAACCAGTGGAAACGCGCTATTTTCCTCGCATGCGGTGAGTGAGCCGGTAAGCGCTAATGTACAGGCCATTGTAAATATTGATGGAATACTTGATTTTGCCGACCCCAACGAAAGCGGTAAAGATGATGATCCGGCAAAACCATCGGCCGGAGCGCGTTGGCTTGGTGCCACTTACAAACAAAAGCCTGAACTTTGGATTGAAGCATCTCCCTTAACTTACGTGAGTGATAAAACGCCACCAACACTTTTTGTAAACAGCGCCTTGCCACGTTTTCATGCCGGCCGAGATGAATATTTAGCGGTGTTGAACAAATACGGAATTTACAACGAAGTACACACCATTGAAGAAACGCCACATCCGTTTTGGCTGTTCCATCCGTGGTTTGATGAGGCAGTGCCTCTGGTTATTTCATCTTTGGATAGGGTGTTAAAATAGAGGTAACAGTTAGCACACCTCTAAATCTCGCTAAACAATATGTATTATGTTATGACAGTGCTTCTATTTTTCTATTTTGAAAAGCTTATTGTCTTCTGATAATTCTAAAATGAAATATTCGTCTTTATTTAGTTCTGCAGGTAATTTGTCTCTCAAAATTGATGCAACAAATTGAATATCATTTTCATTTACAAGGTTTGCAATCTTTACGAGTTGATTGTCGTGCATCAACTCTTTTTTGTCATTTAAAATGAAATGCATACATGGAATATTTTCTTCATCAGCGAAGAAGGTATATGCAATATCAAAACATGAAATTTCTCCCTGCTTTTTACCAGAACTAAAATTTGTGTTGAAAGCACTAAACTTATAAAGTTGCTGCCCCTTTCTATTCCTTACTTTGTCGTATTTTAATGCATATTTCTCGTTGTAAAGGAGTTCTGAAATAGATGCAAAATACTTATTGAATTTATTCAATTGAAGTTTAATAGTCGCCTCAAAATCTTCAGAAAATAGTTCTTCATCAATCGAACTTAAAGTTTCATTATAAGATTTCAGGTTACCTTCAACTTCATTAAGTTGATTGATAACATTCTCATATTCCCCTTTCAATTTATATTTTTCATTTAACTCTCCAACTAAGATTTCAAGTTCTTCAAAAGAGTCACTTTTTGAAATTACCTTGGATAGTTCTGACTCTTCAATTAAAAGTAATTTTAATTTACGATTGAGTTTATGTACCTTATTTTGAATGGAAGGCAGTTCCGTTGAAATGAATTTTTTCTTTTCAGAAATCATTTTATTGTGATATTCAACCATACTTTCAAATGATCTTTGAAGTTCTCCTAACAGGCTATTTGCTTGAAGATAAATCTGCCTGAGTTGTTCAAAATCAATGTTTGAACTAGATGCTTCTAATTCTGATAAAGTTTCTTCTATGATTTCTTTTCTAATATTTAGTTTTCCAATCTCGGAACTAAGTTTATTTATTTGGTATCTTATTTGATTTAAAGAATCAAGGTCTGACTCAAAATTTTCATTCAGATTTAAATTTGATTTTCTAATATTTAATTCTTCAATTTCATCATTAATTAGGGATAAAGTTGCTTCAAAAGCTGACTTCGTCTGAACTTTCTCCAGTCTAGTTTTAAAGGTATCTTCTTGTCTAATTTTCTCAATTAATTCTTGTTTTTCATTTCCTTTATCAAATTCACATCCGAGTAAAAATAAGTATAGAGTTTCATATTCAGCATCAGAAGTATATACATCAAGTGTTTTTAGAGTATTATTTATGCTTAAATCTTTGTAGCGTATGTTGTGTGAAATGATTTGTCTCAATGTAGGTTTCTCAGCGAGATGTTCTGGAAACAATAATTCTTTCAGACCTGATTCTAGTTCACTATCTAAAAACTGTTTCCCATTTACTCTTCTAATTACCTCACTTTTTGAACTAAGGAAATTCCTTTCAATTATTATTTCTTCAGCATTTTCGTCGTCTAAATTAGAAGTTATACAAAGTGTTACTAATATTTCTTCATCAATTAAATAATTTTTCACAAGAGAGTAGACTTCCTTTTTGTTTTCTGGGTCTTCCCAAATATTTTTTTTATCTGCACCAAAACAGAAATCAATAAGTTTTAAAACCGTCGTTTTTCCAACGCTATTTCCTGTAATTTTATCTTCACTATTATCAACAATTAAATTTATTCCTTTTCTAAATTCAATTTCTCGAATTACAGAAGCTCCTTTTGTTATAGTAAGTGATTTTATAAACATAGTTCAACTCTCCCTTCTTTTACTTCTGCAATATTTGCAATATAAAACCAGTCTAAACACAATAGAAATACACTAAAAGTCAAATTTTTTGTCAACTTCACTTTTTGATATAGAGATAAAATATCAATTCCATTATTACTTTGAAGTACTTGTAAAACAAGCGCTCCATTATAATAAATGCTATTTTCAGGATGTATATTATCAGGAAGTAACATAATTATATTTTTCAGGATTTTCAAAAATCTTACAGCGAATAAATGCATCGACAACTAAAATGTCAACGCACAATTCAAGTTCATCGATTGGAATTTCAATAAAATTTGAGCTAGCCAGTACTTTATCCTTAACATTTTCAATAACAGTATCGAATATTTGCTCCGAATCGTTAAGGTGTTTTAGCGTTAGATATTCGCGTCGAATCGAACGTAAAACAGAATAGCTTTTATTCTTCCCTTGTATATCGAATTCAGCATATTTTTCATCTACTTTCTTATAATATATACAGTATTCATCAATAATTGCTTTTGAATTTTGTAATTCATTAAATATGATCTTTCTTTCAATTTCAAAACTATTTACCGATTCATCTTGAATTTTATCATCCCAATTTTCTTGTGACAAAATATTAATAACAGTAGCTAAATTGGAATCCAACTTAACAATATCTATATCGTTCCCTAGTTCAGCTTTTATGAAACGATATATTTCCTTCTGTTCTATAGGCTTTTTTATTAAAATATCATTCAATATTGAGACTATATCATAAATATCAGTTGTAGGTGTAAATGGAACAGAGAAAGGATTATTAAATGATTTACTTCTCAATTTAGAGGCATCTTTCGATATTGAAATAAATTTGAAAGAGTAATCTTGATAATTTTCTAAAATCTGTTTGTTTAATGAAGATTCCACTTTTTGTTTGGTACAAGATGCTGAGATTTGAATAAATATCCTATTTGTGTAATCAATCAGGTCAATTGCCTCAACATTTTGAAGCTTAGTATTCAAATTTTCAAGTTCGTATCCATATAACAAATTAAAGAAATTCAAATAGAAATTTTCTGAATGTAAATGGATATCAAGAAGATTCAATTTCCCTCTAGATTCAATCCTTCTAGCGAGAACATGGAGTTTCTCATCTATATAATTAAAATAAAGGGTCCTATTCATTCTTTTGAAGTTTTAACAAAAATAAATATTTAATCTTCAACAAAAATTTTTTTGTCTTTTTTCAGTATTGGCTATAACGTATTTGTTACCCAACCTATTTGGTTATAGAGCCTATTAGGGCGTATAACACAACCTTTTGTGTAAATTTTATATTCGGGTGCGTAATCATACTTTTTGGTTTTGTTTCTGTTTACGAGCGTGTTTATACCGGTTATTGGTCTTTTTGTTTTAAAGTTAGCATTCTGTAAAACAAAAACAATATCTGCATGTGAAATTAATGAAAGGGAAGTGACAACACTGATTATGGGTTAAAGCCCGGTAGAAAGGAATTATGCTTAACCCCGGCATTAATGCCGGGGCTAGTGAACTTGTATATAGAATAGGGCCCTTAAACTCTCTTAACCATTTATTGAAGGTTCACTTGAGTCTCAGATAAGGCTTAAACGTTTGAGTGCTTATAAACTAAGGCCGATAAGGCCCAACAATTACCAGTTTATCGCCCGAATCATCTACCTTGAACAAATGCGGGATTCGAATATATTGCCCGTTTACACTTTTATGGCTATGTGCCGACAGTAGCAACTTCCCGTCGAAAGTGTGGAACAGCATACCATGCCCAAAATTAGGAGGTGTAATCGGTTCTTTTTCCTGTATCCACGGGCCATTCAGTGTTCCGCTTTTGGAGTAGGCCACGCCCTGAACATAGTCCTCAAATGCCCAGCTGGTCCATAACATGCCTAGTTTTCCGGTTTGCGTTTCGAATAACCACGGGCCATCGGTAACTCTGCTGGGGCCGATGTTGCCTTCGTCATCCTTTTCGCGGCTCCACGGCGAATCGTGTGCCCGAAACAAAACTTTCCCCTCGCCAATAGTTCCTGAGAGGTCCGGTTTCAGCTCTATCTTTTCAATGGTTCCGTTCCAGTTTTGCAGCCATTCGTAGCAATAAACCATGTAGGGTTTCCCGTCTTTATCCACCCAAAATGTTCCGTCTAAAGTGGGTTTGTCGGCTGGCAGGTAAGTCGGGTCTTTCATCGGAACATAAGGCCCGTAGGGTTTATTGCTCACTAAAACATGACTGGCGCGTCGCTCAATTTCATTTCCTCTCACTGTGTCGATAATCACATCGCGATTGGTAAAAGTGGCAAAATAATAGTATTTGTCGTTGTATTGATGCAATTCTGCCGCCCAGATCATGGGGCGTGGTCCCATCCATGAATCAGGATCGGTTTGTGCCACCACAAAAGGACCTGTCCACAATTTCAGATCTTTACTTTTCCATAGCAGGCCACCCGTTCCGGTCATGTAATAAGTGGCGGTGTTTTTATCGGCCAGAATGCACGGATCGCTCAACCGAACCGAATCCAATGGGATATTCTCTTTTACTTCGGGTTTCCAGTTCTGCGCAAAAAGTGGCACAATAGAGGCGGTTAAAAACAGGAAGGTTAATAGCTTTTTCATTGGTCTCTGTTTATGTTGTTATCAATTCAGACGGAAGTGCTATTTGCACAATTTGTAAACTTCGCTGCCGGCCAAAAGGAAACAGCCCAAACCGTAGTCTTCAAAATCGGGTTTGCTGGTGTAGCTCACTGGCTGCCCATCTTTTGGCTCTTTCCCGGTGCCCTGCACATAGCCTAAAAATCCATCTTCATGAACCGATTCGTTTGCCAGTGCATTCCATGCTTTTGTTATGGCCGGCATGTATTTTTTTGCACTCAAAATATTATTGGTTACCCCCCAGGCCATGCCGTAAACAAACAGAGATGTGCCAGTTGCTTCTTTTCCTCCATAGTTAGTTGGATCGTGCAGGCTGGCATTCCAAAAACCATCTTCGCGCTGAATGGTAAGAACGGCTTTCATCATTTTTTTGTACGTTTTCAGGTATTCTTTGTAGTGCGGGTCATCTTCCGGTAAAATTTCCATTACACGTAACAGGGCAGCCACTACCCAGCCATTTCCGCGGCTCCAGTAGCAGTCTTCACCGTTAGGTTCTTGGTAAGGGGGCCGAAAGTCGGCATCGCGCCACCACAGTCCGTCTTTTTTATTGTAGAAAGCCTGTGTAACCTTGCTATCCATATACATTTCGTACATCCGCTCTGAATATTTTGCATCGCCTGTAATAACCGAAAGTTTGGCAAAAACCGGCATGGCCATTTGCAGTGCATCAATCCAGTCCCAGTCATCAATTCTATCGGTTGCCATCATTAAATCTACCGAGGCTTTAATAGCTTTTAGTCGTTCAGGTTGTGTATCTGTTTCATATAAATCGAGGTAAGTTTGTCCGCAACATTGGTTGTCGGCATTACGGGTTTCTATCCCTCCACGTAAACCCCATTTGTGCGACTCTCCCCAATCGATGGCATATTGCAGATATTCAGCATCTGGTTTTATACTATAAAAAGCCATAAGCCCTTCGTAGTAAACCGCACGGGTCCAAATATTACTGGGGCGCTCGCGGTTGGTAATAATGGTTTTCCCTGTGTCGGGCCACTTATTCATAAAATAAGCGTTGGCCAATGTCATTTTTCCAATTACTTCCGTTTTAGATGGAAGTTGCTGTGCTTTTAGTAAGGTTGCTGATCCTGCTAAGATGCAGGCAGCCAGTAAAATAATTCTTTTTTTCATCTTATTGAAATTGTTTGTTATTAAAGGTATAAGATGGAACTCGCATGTTCGTCAACCGACGGCTCATGCTCGTTTCATATTGTAAATTTTTGTAAATAATTATTCTCCCAAATAATAAGTAGTCATAGGGGATTGAAAATATCCCATTGAACGGTGTACCACATCAGAGCGATACAGGTGGTCTTGCATAAGGCAAACACGGCGGTCTTTTGCAGGTATTGTTGTAGAGTAAATGCGGAGTTCTCCCGGCAGAACAGTTACCAGTTCTTCGCGCCAGTCGCCGTACAGGTCAGCCATCATCATAATAGAACCTTCCAGCTGATTACAGATAGTGTCTGTGGGGTATTTTACGATTGAAAATTCGCGGGCTTGGTATCGGGTTTTATTTTTACTTTCACCCGATTGTTCAATAGATTCCCGCAATTTATCGTCATCCCAGAAAATCCAGTTGGTACATTGAGGAACGCCAAGGTTACGAGCCAGGTATCCTCCTTTTGATGAAAGCATGTATTTATCGTGTAACCCGGCTTTGGAGTCTTCAGTAGCAAAACACTCCAGTCCCGGAACATCGGGCATAATATCGGCAACCATGCCGTTTCCTACGTGACGAGTGTAGTGGTCGATATTCCATATTTGTTTACCCGTAGCTGCGTCAATCATTGAAACGCCTGCCGTATCGTGCCACACTTCGTTGGCAAAAAAGATTTCCATACCGGGGCGATTCGGATCGATGTCGGAAACGAAACATTTATCAGAGTGTCCAACTCCTGCCGAAAACAGGAGAGTGCCATCGTCGTCCAGCACGGCCGAACCCAAAACAATTTCATCGCGCCCATCGTTGTCTAAATCAACGGTATGCAAACTGTGTGCGCCTTGCGAACGGATAACCGGGTTTTCTTCATCTCCATCCCATTGCCAAAGTTTTTCAAGTTTTTTGCCCTTCATTTGGTAGGCATCAACCACCATTAAACGGTAGGTGCCGCGGGCTACCAACAAGCATGGTGTTTTGCCATCGAGGTAAGCCATTCCCATTTGATTGCGGTTGTTGCGGTTGTAGCGGCCAAAACGAGGATTTCGTGCCGGCCAGTCAACCCGGTCGATTTCCTTGCCCGTCATTCCATCCAGAATAGAGCAGTATTCCGGGCCCGAAAACACCCGGCCGTCTTCCTGCCGGTAGTCCGTATCAGTTGGAGCTGTTTTAAGGGCTACCTCTGCTTTTCCGTCGCCATTAAAATCGTAAACAACAAATGGCGAATACCATATTCCCAGTTCAATATTCCATCCCAAATCTTTGCGCCATAAAAAAGTGCCGTCGCTTAAATAAGCTTCCAGTTTAAAGGTGTCCGGACTTTTGCGCCATACTCCCGGATCAACTCTCCCCCCCGGTTGTTTAATAATAAAATCGTATTCTCCGTCGCCATTCAGGTCAGCCACAGCCACACGGTCAGGACTATATTCTCCTTTAAACGGAATGGTTTTATAGCGTAAAGTCGCTTCCGGCTTTGGGCTGACTTTAGCTGAAGTTTCATCTTCCTCGTTCCCGATAGTTTTTATGAAATAGTGCGCTGAAGATTTGTAGTTCGTTACCAAAAAATCAGTGGTTTCAGCTATTGGTTGTTGATTGATCTTTTGTGCTTTACCGTTTGTTTGTTCTTCAAAAACGTCAAACGAAACATTGGGAGAATCACTTTCCAGCAACCGCCAGCTCAGGTAAATCCCTTCGGATGTTTTAAAAGCCACCAGACCACGGTTTATAGCTTCCGAAATGCATTCAGTAGCCCATCCTTTCACCTTTGGTTTTGGTGCGTGGCTGGGGTTCAGAACCTGGTAGTTGTATAAACGTTCGCGTGGATCCTGGGCTTGCAGCGATAGGGAGAAAGTAAATAGCAGAACCAGGATAAAAGGTTTTGCTCCGATTGGTTTGTTTGTTTTGTAAATAAAGTTGTTCATAGGTATAGTTGTTTCAAAGATGGTTATTTAATCTTTTTTGGGGTTAATTTCCCGCAGTTTGCAGCGGGGGAGTTCTTTATCTTGTAATTCTTGAAAATAAAGTTTTCGATTAGTAAAGTTTTGTATATCCACTTAATTTACAGCCTCTGAGGTTTTGGATTTCTTCGGTCAGGGTTAAGGCATTAAACCTTGCTCCATAAACATTGGTATGCGTGTGGTCTCCCGGAAAAAATTGTTTTACAATTTTTGGTCCCATTGCTTCGTATTCAATGGCAATAGCATTGTTTAAATCAATAAAAAACGCTTTTTCCGCTTTTGCAGCTTCTTTTGCCCATTTGCCATAATTTCCGTTTACACGTTCAACCTTTCCTTCGGGCCACTCATTTCGGGGAATTTGCGAAAGAACAATAACTGCAACTCCTTTGGCTTTTGCATCTGTAATGTATTTCTTCATATACCATCCGTAAGTATGAACGGTTTCGATACCTCCGTCTTCGCGGGTAATTTCTTTAGTTTCATCCCCCATTCCGGGAAGCGAACCTCTGTATTTGGGTTTGTCGAGAGACCCGCCGTCATTATGTCCAAACTGAATGAGCAAAAAGTCGCCTTCTTTCATTTGTGCCAGCATTTCATCCCAAAGACCTTCGTATTGAAAGCTGCGGCTGCTTCGTCCTCCTCTGGCTCTATTAAAAATCATTAGCCTGGTAGTATCCATATAATTATAAAGTTCGCGCCCCCAGCCAACAATTTTATCATTGCCATTGGCTACGGTTGAATCTCCAATAATAAATACCTTCTTTTTTACCGGGAAATTGATTTTAGGATTATCCAACAGAAATTCTTTCAGATTGCATTCTTCTGCATTTCGTAATCCTTCAACAATAAATGAAGCCGCAAGTATAGCCCCTTTTGCCGAAGTATGTGTGTGGTCGCGTTTAAAGAAATAATTTCCGGTTACCGAATCTTCTCCCATTACTTCCATGGCAGACGCCATTTTTTCGTTTAGATTGATAAATTCAACCTCTTCGAAATTAGCTACCTCTTTGGCCCATAATCCATACTTTTGGTCGTTTCGTGGGACTTTGCCTTCTTCCCAATCGTTTCTGGGAATTGGCGCCATTACCACCGGCGTTACACCTTTTTCTTTGGCTTCGGTAATATATTGCCTGATATACCAACCGTAGGTATGCACCACTTCGTGCACTCCGGTAAGCATGTTATCAATTTCTTCAGTGGCGTCGCCAATACCGTAAATGGTTCCGCGTGCCCTGAAATCATCGTTAACCGGTCCGTCGTCGTTATGCCCGAATTGTATTAACAGATAATCGCCGGGCTGTAATTTTCTGAGTACTTCATCCCATAAACCCATACTTCTGTATGTACGGCTACTGGTACCGCCCAATGCGTGATTCTCGATATTTACCATGCTGGTGTCGAAAAACTGTACAAGCGGATCGCCCCAGCCCCAAAGTCCGCCGGTTCCGTCGCCACGTCCGTTTTTAACGGTTGAGTCACCAATAATGTAGATAGTTGGTTTTCTGTTTGTCGTTTCTTCTTCAATTTGTGTACATCCTGCAACAAAAGTTACTAATAGGATAAAACAGATTACTCGTATCATATTTTTTAATTTTTTGGTTCAATTTTAAATACAAAAGGGGAGGAGCTCCAAAATCTCCCTCCCTGTGTTGTAACAAACAAGTGTGTTGGGTGCCCGTTTTGCATGAGTATCTGAGGGCGTTCGAAACGTCCGTATTTACTCAGGTGTTTTGGTTTTGGTGGTTGGTTGATATAATGTGATACCCCAAAATAACTGATTTTAGGTTCCGACCAGTGAATACCGTCGTCCGATTCAAGAATGATCCCTACTTCATGATCGAATCGTCCCATGTCGCGGGCCAGCATGTAGAACTTTCCGTCTTCTATAAATACATTTCCGTCTTCCAACTGGCGGTTATTCCCGTAGCCCGAATAATCAATAATTGGTTTATCTGAGTATCGTTTATATGGACCTTCCGGCTTTTCTGAAATCACCAGCCCGTATTTTCTGTTTCCACGTATTCCCGGATTGACCGGATTTTCGTATTCATCGGTATTCCAGGCCTTATAATACAACCAGTACTGGCCATTCTGGTGTTTTATGAATGATGGATTTGATGTACAGTGGTCGTCCCACGCGCCAGCCGGACCGGTTTCCACCAATGGTTTGTTAGGGCGTTTCCACGGACCGTTTAACGAATCTGCAGTTGCCAATCCAATGCGTTTTGTATTGGTTCGTTTATTTGAGTTGCCCATATAAAAAAGGCAGTATTTTCCATCAACAAACTGGATATGTGGATTATGGCAGGTTGTGCAGTCCCAAAATCCTTCCCCACGAGGAGCCAGAATGGTTTCAATATTGTAATACGGTCCTTCAGGACGATCAGCCACGGCGTGTGCAACTTCTGATTGGCTGATCCAGCCTCCCATTCCTTTTGATGAATCCCAACGCGAAAAAAAGACATGAATCTTTCCATCGGGAGCCACAATTGGACTGCATCCCCAAACGTAATAACCTTCCAATTCAAGAATTCTGTTGAGCGGTTTTAAACGCTTCGAGAAGTCCGAAATATATTTTTCATCGTATTGATTTTCATGCATACCAACGGCGCTCATTCCAGAAAGCAAAAGAGCGCTTCCTGCTAAAGCCGATTGTTGTATGAATTTCAGTCGTGTGAGCATATTAATTTCTTTTTAAAGTTGCAGCCATCAGTCCGATTACTAGGTCGTTGGTGTTGGTTATTAGTTGTAAATCAGCTAGTTCTTTTTTCGGGTTTAATGGTAGATCCAGCATCGATGCAGCACCTCCTTCAATTTTATTTGTCCCGTTTTTCTTCAGAATATCATACGAATTGAGGTGCCATTCGCCGGTTTTTAAGTATAAACGAGGTGGTTGCGGCGCATTTACCCGGAATGCAAAACCATCGTCGTAATAATCCTGTTCGATGGGCCACCAGTTAACCGGACTTTTTAGCGGTAAAACTTCAACTGTTCCATCCGAATATTTCACTTTAACCCAGCCGTTTGTCATGTTTATTTGCATGTGGTGTGCAGAACCGGCCATAAGCAAATATAAATGCGATGCTTTTCCAGAAAGCGGAATTTGAACAGAATCGGGGTAATTATCCCATTTAGAGGTGAATAGAATATTCTCTTTTTCTTCTCCCGGTGTGTTAAACGGAATTCCCTGTGGCGAAGTAATCATATTTTTTTGTCCTGCTTTTGTCCGTAATCCGGAGTCGTCAATTTCTTCTGTTTCGCGGTACGAGCACCAGTCGCCAATTCCCTGAACCGGGATGCTTAAAGTCGGGTAGGGCGAGCGCGGTGAATAATACTGTTCCCTAAAAATATTGGTGACGCGGTCGTTAAATTTTTGCGAAATATCAACGATTTCAAAAGGCTCCGTATTTGATGCCGGAATGTTCCAGTTGATGACATCTTCAGTAAATGTTTTTGAACCGTTTTTTAAAATAATTCTGTTGCTTCCTGTTATAAGATTTTCCGATACTACGATTTCAGGAGAACAGGATTTTGCTGGTATTGTAATTTCTTTTGTAAGCGATCCTAAAGACCAGCTTCCTGTAAACACTTTCGAAGAATTATTTTGAATGCTAAATGCCAGTTTATCTTTTGGCTGCTGTTTATTGTATTTTATTTGAAGTGGTTTCCGAAGCTCGAAAGAAACAGGCTGCCACCACAACAAATCGTTTTGTTTTAATTGAACAAAAAATGTACGCCAGCCCCATTCTCCTTTTAATTTGCCTGAAACTGATCGTTCATTTGTATCTTCTGTCGCCAAAATCTGCTGTGGATCGTAAATATCTTTTATTGTATCATTTTTTAAATGAAAGCTTATCTCATCGCCAATCGCATAAAATTTATCGAAAACAGCTTGTTCCGGTTCGGTTCCTTCCCATTCAATTTCAATTGTAAACTGATTTGCTTTTTCTGTTTTGATAAGGATTTCAGGTTTTCCAACGGCATCGGCAACACTTTCCCAATTTCTTTCTTTTCCGTTTATTTTCAGTGATTTTATTTTATCGGAACGTGCATTTAAAATCAGGTTTAATTCCACTTTTTTCGGAAATTGAGAGATAATTTCGTAGTGATCCGTTGTCCCTGTTTTTTTATAATGAAGTTTAATATCAGGCGTTTCGATGGATGCATGCTCCCAGCTTTCCGGCCAACCCGGTTTAATTGTTAATTGTTCATGAATCATATCCGGGGAAATGCCAAACATCCCTTCTACCAAAGCCCGGGCAGCCATAGCAATGGGGTCGGCAAAATCGCGGTACAATTCCCCTCTGAAAGCATCATAGTACGAAAGTTGTCCAAAATTTCCGGGACTGCTACCCAAAAACATATAATCCATAAAAGTGCTTTTGGTGAGTTCGAAAGCCTTGTTTGTACGTCCGCTTTGCCAGTAAGCAAGAGCCGTGTGCAGAACTTCGGCCAGCGCCACATTGTTGATCGACCATGTGTAAGGCATCCAGTTGGTAGTGGAAAGTGTGTAATATTTCCCGGATTTCAAACCTTCGGCTTCAATGGGAATATGTGGAATATTTTTATCGATGTACTGTGTACTTTGGTAGGCCTGAAAGGGATCGGCGAGCCCTTCGTCAATAGCGTGGTATACGGTCCAAACGGCTGCGGCCGGGTGTTGAAGCTGATTCCCGAGCAAATCTCTGTATTCGGCAAACCAGCCTTTTTCTGGTATCCAAAGTTTACTGTTTACTGCTTTTTTAATTTTTTCGGCTTCTGTCCGGTAAAGAGCCGGGTCTTTACCGATAAGCGGGGCAAGTTCGGCGGTAATCCGGTTTGCCCGGTAATTGTATGCCGACGAATGAGTAACTCCGCCGCCGCTGTATTGCAGTGCATCGCTGGCCCAAATACTGGCATAAGAGTCGTAAAGCCCGTCGTTGTTTGCATCGAAACACCTTTTCTCCCAGGCCAGGTGACGTTCCAGAACCGGCCAGCTTTCGCGCAGAAAATCAAGATCGCCCGTCCAGTTGAAATGCGAAAGCAGCTGCGAAATAAAAACCAGGTTCATGTCGTAATGATGAGGTTTATTAATTCCTCGGGGCCTACGACTGATGTATCCATTTGTAAATAGTGCCGTTCCTACTTCCTCTTTTTGCCGTGCCAGGTGTGTTTTCGGATCAGGTATACTTGGCCCTGATTCCGGCTCGGTATATTGAGATTCGTAATAACCACGGAAATGTGTTTTTGCGCGGTCGTGCCAGCCCAGCCAATCGGCAGCATAAGCGCCCCGCCAGCCGTTTAAAGGCATTCGCCAGGCAATGGCACCGTGCATAAACGATTTGCCGTCCCAAACGGCATTTGCAGCGGTTGAAAGCGTGGCCCCAACGGCGTTAATGTAATCGTCGGGAGTATTGATTTTAATACGATCTGCAATTTTTTTTCTGGCACTTTCAGCCTGTTCGAAGATTTCCGTAAGATCGCTATATTGAGGTCGGTCTTTGGTGTCGGGATTCAATATCAGAAAATAGTTTTCTTTCTCCCGGCATTTAAACCGGCCTGTTACAGCAGGCGCTTCCTTGTTTTCAGATAGATAAAATTGTAGTGGATTTTCTTGCTGAGTAGCATCACTTAAAGTAATATCCGATTGTTCGGGAACCAAAGCAAATAGTCGCTTCTTTTCTTTTAAACGTGTTGCTTCCAGTTCTTCAGGAGTAGCCTTGTAATTGTTCTCGTAAACCTCGTTGTCCGATAAACTTCTGCCCGAGCCATAATACAGGTTGAAACTGTTGTTGTTTATGAAATATTCGTCGGATGTGCAGTATTCTGGTTTCAGGTAAAAACTTGATTCCGGATCGGCTCCCAAATCGCCTTCACGCGAAAAGCGTTTCCCACTTGCACCGCCAAATCCCCAGAAAATTTCTGTGTTTTCAGGAATGTTTTCTCCTTCAACTTTCAAAATAAATCCATCCGCGTCACCCAGGGCCAGCAAGTTTAAATGCAGTTTCCCATTTCCCATCAACGGATCTTCAATCAGATAGGTCATTTTGCCTGCTTCGTAACGCGCAGTAATTGTTTGTGAATCCATCAACCATTTTGACGAGTCGCCCTGGACGATTCCCATACGAAGGGTGCCGCCCATTCTAGGCATGTAAAGAGCAAATTCTGGTAAATCGCCTGCTTCCACCCTAAATCCGGTGTTCGTGCCATACAAAGCCCGGTTAAAACGTTTGGTGCCGTTGGTAATTACAAATCCTTTTCCATCAGGCTTATAACGCAATTGCCGTGTTTCATTGTGCCAGAGCTTTATTTCCTTGTTCTCAGGAGTTTGCTGTTGGCACGATGTCCATGTGAAACAAACAAGCAGAATGATAATATATGGTTTCAGTTGATGCACAGAATATTGTTTTAATTAAGCAATCCGAAATAAAAATAGAGGGTACGTTTTACCGGTTTTTCCATTACGTTTAATTTGCCGGCAGGACCAAGGTTCCAGGTATCGTTGCTGATTCCCATGGCCAGTTTTGTTCCCAGCGGTGGAATACCGTCGAGGAAAGAAATGTTCCCGACAGGCAGGGCCGGATAATTTTTCGGCCCGGAAATACCATAAAAATCAAACAGGCGAACAAACAAATCTTCATCCTGTGCAACTACCGTAAATTTACCGTCGACAGTATTGAATTCCATCCACGAAACATCGGCATAATAACCTTTAAATTGCGGATATTGCCAGCTGTTGTCGCCCGGAAGGATATTATTATACAGGCGCTCAAATACATCCAAACGATCTCCCTGAAGGCGGTTTTTCCAAACGTGTGCCGGGCCTTCCCCCAGCCATTTGGCACTGATGATATCCGACTCCGGAAAATCGAAGCTGATCCCGGTAAAATACTGTTCTCCTTCCATTTGGTATTCGTAATCCATTTGCAGCCAGCCACTGTTGTACATGGTCCAGGTAACCGATTTTAAATCGCCTGAATAGCTCATTTTCAATACATGGCTGTCATTTTCAGGATGGTGTGAAATATTGATTAATTCACTTTGTCCGCTCACCAAAACCGGCCCGTTTGAGAAGGGGATGGGTAAGCCAAAATCGTTTCTAAGCGATTGAATGATCCCTTCTTTTTTGCTGAAAGTAACAGCAATTCCGGAAGCTTTTAATGTAATGGATTCGTCGTTCTCCATCACCTCAACTTTCGAACTTATATTACTATCGCCGGCCTGTTGCTCGATGGGCAAAATGTTGTCTTCTTCAATGCCCTGGGCTTTTAATTCTTTCAACC